>NZ_VFTQ01000037.1:0-48895 GCF_006439475.1 Mesorhizobium sp. B2-8-9
CCGTCGATCGGGGGAGAGGTGGCTCGGCGAAGCCGAGACGGAGTGGGGGTCGACCAGCGCTACATAAGACAATGCATTCGCCAAGCTGCCATGCACGCTATCGCCAAAGGCCAGCCGCTTGGAAATGTGTGCATGCCGTAGCCCGCTTTACGGGGAGAAGGTGCCCGAAGGGCGGGGCGGCACCGACGTCTGAAGCTGCTCAGAGCCCCAGTTGCGCCCGCAGCTCTTCGGCGCTGTTGATGATGATCGCGCCGGCCGGGCCTTCCATCGGCGCCTCCGGCCAGAAGATCGTCTTCATGCCCGCAGCCAGTCCGGCCATGGCGCCTGTCAGGCTGTCGTCGACGGCAAAAGCATCCGCCGGATCGACGCCGGCGAGATAGGCGGCGCGCAGGAATGGTTCGGGAAGCGGCTTGCCGTCAATCACGTCGTTGCGGCTGACCGTCATCATCCCCGGATAGGTGAGGCCGACGGCGCGCAGATTGGCGTCGACGATCAGCCGGTCGGAGTTGGACACCACCGCCTGCTCGACGCCGAGCCCGCGCAATTCGTTGAACACCTCGATCGCGCCGGGGCGTGGCTTCAGCGTTTCGGCCAGCGGCAAATAGTGGTCGTATTTGCGCACGATCCAATCGTCGAAGGGCAGTGCGAGGCCGAACTCGTCGCGCAGCATTTCGTAGACCGGCCATGCCGCGATGCCCAGCACGCGCTGATGCAGGTCGGGCGGCGGGGCGATGCCGACGCTGCGCAGCGCCGCCACAAGTGCCGCCTCGTGCAGCGGCTCGCTGTCGACCAGCGTCCCGTCCATATCCCAGAAAACGGCTTTCGGCGTCATGTGCGGCTCCCTTCGCCGATCCCCTTAATCGGTTTCCCGGTGGAGATAAACCGTCCCGCCGGCAAATGGTTGGGCAAGCAGCGGATTGATCCTTCGGGATCAGGAAAGCTTCCAAGCAATTGCTCTTTCGATAGACAATTGCGCGTCGGCGCAATCGCTGTAAGCTATGGCGCCCGTTTCAGCATTCTGCGGGCTGGGAGGCAGGACGTGAATTCGCGACAGGAAATCGGCAGCACAAGGTTGGACGACGCCGCGCGCGCCGGCTGGCTTTATTATGTTGCCGGCAACACGCAGGACCAGATCGCCGCCAAGCTAGGCATCTCCAGGCAGACGGCGCAGCGGCTGGTATCGCTCGCCATGTCGGAGGGCCTGATCAAGGTGCGGGTCGATCATCCGATCGCTAACTGCCTGGACCTCGCCGCGCGGCTTAAGTCGCGCTTCGCGCTCGACCTTGTCGAAGTGGTGCCGAGCGACCCGACGTCGAGATCGACGACGATCGGCATCGCCGAGGCGGCCGCGGCCGAGATCGAACGCCGGCTGCGCTCCGAGGCTCCCATCGTCATGGCGATCGGCACCGGGCGCACGCTGAAGGCGGCGATCGAGCAACTGCCGCCGATGGACTGCCCGCAGCACAAAGTCGTGTCCTTGACCGGCAACATCTCGCCCGATGGCTCGGCCGCCTTCTACAACGTCATCTTCACCATGGCCGACCGCGTCAAGGCGCGGTCATTCCCGATGCCGCTGCCGGTCATTGCGTCCTCGCCGGAAGAGCGCGAGATGCTGCTCAACCAGCCGATGATCCAGCCTACATTGGCGCTGGCGGCCGAGGCCGATGTCACCTTCGTCGGCATCGGCGATCTCGGGCCTAAGGCCCCGCTCTACGAGGACGGCTTCATTTCCGAAAACGAGTTGAAGGCGCTGCAGAAGGCAGGCGGCATCGCCGAGATCGTCGGCTGGGTGTACGACCGCGAAGGCCGCATGATCGAAGGCATCACCAACGATCGCGTGTCTTCCGCCGCGCTGCCGTCGCGGGAAAGGTCGCTGGTCATCGCTCTGGCCATGGGCGAACGCAAGCTGGCGGGCATCCTGGCCGCCGTCAACCGCCGGCTGGTCAACGGCCTCATCACCGACGAACGCACGGCCGAAGCACTGCTTGCCGGCTAATTGCCCATAAAAAGTGCCGGCTATTGCGAGCGGCCGCGCGGATCGTTGCCGTCGAGAAAACCCATGTCGCGCTGCAGATGCTCGGAAAATTCCCGGACATCGAGATAACCGCGCCTGCGGCCCGAAAACCTTGCAAATTCCCGCAGGAGCGTGAAAAACCAGCCTTGTGCTGGGGTGGAAACGAGCTTTTCCTGAACCGTGACCATGATCGTCAGCCTTCGCAATGCTTGAACTGGATTGATCGTCGACCCCAAATATCGGTCTGGCCGGTTCGTGCTTCCAATCAAACCTCGATCATGACCCATAAGGAGGCCTTATGCCCGATCTCAGCTCTCCGCAGCTTGCGCCCCTGCCGCCGCTGCAGGCGATCCGGGTGTTCGAGGCGGTGGCCAGGCACCTGTCCTTCACCAAGGCCGCGCAGGAGCTGGGCATGACCCAGGCGGCTGCGAGCTACCAGATCAAGCTGCTCGAGGAGCGCATCGGCGCGCCGCTGTTCCTGCGCCGTCCACGACAGATCGAGTTGACCGAGCCCGGCCAGCGCCTGGCGCCCGCCGTCAGCGAAGCCTTCGCTATCCTGGGTCAGGCCTATGCCGCGGCGCGCGGTGGCGCCGACGCCCTGCTCTGCATCACCACCGTGCTGACCTTTGCCTCGAATTGGCTGGCGCAGCATCTGGGCGCGTTCCAGCTCGCGCATCCGGCACTTGCCGTGCGGCTCGACACGTCGAGCCGCCTGACCGATTTCGCGCGCGAGGATGTCGATCTCGCCATTCGCTCCGGCGCCGGCAAATGGCCGGGCCTGGAGGCGCATAAGCTGCTCGACGCCGATTTCACGCCGATGCTGAGCCCGAAGCTCGCGGCGAGCATCGGCGGCGTCAGGGAGCCGGCGGACCTGTTGCGCCTGCCGATCCTCGACCCCGGCGACATCTGGTGGACGCAATGGTTCGAGGCCGCCGGCGTGACTGGGCATGATCTCGCCAAACGGCCGGGCTCCAGCATGGGCGCGCAGGCCTATGAAGCGAACGCGGCCATGGCCGGCCATGGCGTTGCGATCCTGACCAGGGCCCTGTTCAAGAACGAGATCGCCGACGGTCGGCTGATCCAGCCCTTCGACCTCGTCGGCGACGACGGCCATGCCTATTGGCTGGTCTATCCGACGGCGCGCCGCAACGTGCCGAAGATCCGCGCCTTCCGCGACTGGCTCCTGGCCGAGATCGCCTGCCCGTAAGCCAATCGCCCTCACCGTCCTCCTCCCTAGGATACCGGCGCGTCGCCCGACCGGGTCGCGCGGCATCATTTCTGCTGCGCTGCAGCACAGATTCAGGGTTGACATAATTCACGCTAAGTGAGTAATTGCTCAGAACCAAGGCAAATGCTCATCTTGGTTTATGGGAGGAATTTGATGAAACTTCGCACGCTCACCCTGGGCCTGTTGTCGGCCAGCGCCCTCGCTTTCGCCGCGCATGCCGAATCCATCACCATCGCCACCGTCAACAATGGCGACATGGTCCGCATGCAGAAGCTGACGGACGACTTCACCAAGGCCAACCCCGACATCCAGCTCAACTGGGTGACGCTTGAAGAGAACGTGCTGCGCGAGCGCGTCACGACCGATATCGCCACCAAGGGCGGCCAGTACGACGTCATGACCATCGGCACCTACGAGGTTCCGATCTGGGCAAAGCAGAGCTGGCTCCTGCCGCTCGACAAGCTCGGCGACGACTATGACGTCAAGGACATCATCCCGGCCATCGCCGGCGGCCTTTCGGTCGACGGCAAGCTCTATGCCGCGCCCTTCTACGGCGAGAGCTCCTTCGTCATGTACCGCAAGGACCTGATGGAGAAGGCTGGCTTGAAGATGCCCGACGCGCCGACCTGGGACTTCATCAAGCAGGCCGCCGACAAGATGACCGACCGCGCCAATGGCGTGAATGGCGTGTGCCTGCGCGGCAAGGCCGGCTGGGGCGAGAACATGGCCTTCCTCACCGCCATGTCGAATTCCTTCGGCGCCCGCTGGTTCGACGAGAACTGGAAGCCGCAATTCGATCAGCCCGAATGGAAGAACACGCTGCAGTTCTATGTCGACCTGATGAAAGCCGACGGTCCGGAAGGCGCTTCGTCCAACGGCTTCAACGAGAACCTGGCCCTCTTCCAGCAGGGCAAGTGCGGCATGTGGATCGACGCCACGGTCGCGGCGTCCTTCGTCTCAGATCCGAAGGCCTCGAAGGTCGCGGACAAGGTCGGCTATGCGCTGGCGCCCGACAACGGCCTCGGCAAGCGCGGCAACTGGCTGTGGGCATGGTCGCTCGCCATCCCCGCCGGCACCCAGAAGGCCGACGCCGCCGAGAAATTCGTTTCATGGGCGACCTCGAAGCACTATCTCGAGCTCGTCGCCTCGAAGGAGGGCTGGGCCAACGTTCCTCCTGGAACGCGCTCCTCGCTCTACGCCAATCCGGAGTACCAGAAGGCGGCGCCCTTCGCGAAGATGACGTTGGACTCCATCAATGCCGCCGACCCGACGCATCCGACCGTCAAGCCGGTGCCTTATGTCGGCGTGCAGTTCGTCGCCATCCCTGAATTCCAGGGCCTCGGCACCACCGTCGGCCAGCTCTTCTCGGCAGCCCTTGCCGGCCAGTCGAGCGTCGACGACGCGCTGAAGCAGGCTCAGGACGCCGCCACCGCGGCGATGACGGAAGGCGGCTACATCAAGTAAGGCTCCTCCCGGTGCCGAACGCCGGTAGCGCATCATGACCGGCAAGGGGCCGCCCGAAACCCAGTTCGGGCGGCCACCCTTCAAAATCGGGAAAATTCTGGCACGACTCTGAAAATCCGGCTGACCTTGGGAGGGTGACCGTCATGGCTACTCAGCAAACCCGTTCGCTTGCCCGTTTCATGATGGCGCCATCGGTGATCCTGCTGTTCGTCTGGATGATCGTGCCGCTGCTGTTCACGCTGTGGTTCTCGTTCCAGCAATACAATCCGCTGAACCCGATCCGTAACGGCTTTGTCGGCTTCTCGAACTACGCGCTGTTCTATTCCAACCCGGCCTTCCTCTCCTCGATCCTCAACACGCTCATCATCGTTGTCAGCGTGCTGGTCATCACCGTGGTCGGGGGCATCCTTTTGGCGTTGTTGCTCGACCAGCCGATCTGGGGCCAGGGCATCGTGCGCATCCTGGTCATCTCGCCGTTCTTCGTCATGCCGCCGGTCGCGGCGCTGGTCTGGAAGAACATGATCATGCATCCGCAATATGGCGTCTTTGCCGATATAGCGCGCTTTTTCGGCGCCGAGCCGATCGACTGGTTCGGCCAGCATCCGCTGACCGCTATCATCCTCATCGTCGCCTGGCAGTGGCTGCCCTTTGCCACGCTGATCCTGCTGACTTCGCTGCAATCGCTCGACGGCGAGCAGAAGGAAGCGGCCGAGATGGACGGCGCCGGCTTTATTAGCCGGTTCATCTATCTGACGCTGCCGCATATGTCGCGCGCCATCACCGTCGTCATCCTGATCCAGACGATCTTCCTGCTGTCGGTCTATGCCGAGATCCTGGTCACCACCAATGGCGGCCCGGGCTATGCCTCCACCAACCTGCCCTTCCTCGTCTACCAGAAGGCGCTCCTGGAGTTCAAAATCGGTCAGGCGTCCGCTGGCGGCGTGATCGCCGTCATTCTAGCCAACATCGTTGCCTTCTTCGCCATGCGCGCCGTCGGCAAGAACCTGGACAAGTAGGGGGAGACGATGCCGCTTGCGCTGAACCACCCCCACTCCGTCCCGCTGCGCGGGACACCTCTCCCCCTGCCCGGGGGAGAGGAAACGCCTGCATCGAAGCCGCGCCCTTCCTCTACCCCGTCGATCGGGGGAGAGGTGGTTTGCGCAGCAAACCGGAGTGGGGGTCGACCCTGCTGCCAACATCGCCGATACGGGAGGACCTGACATGGCACGCGCAGTCACCACCCAGCACAAGACCATCGCCACGGCCGCGGCCTGGATCGTCGCCCTGCTGATCTTCTTTCCGATCCTTTACACGATCATCACCTCGTTCAAGTCCGAGCAGGAGGCGATCCAGGGCTTTGCACTGATCCCGTCCGGCACCATGGAGAGCTATGCCGAGGTGCAGGCGCAGAGCGGCTATTTCAAGTTCTTCCTGAACTCGGTGATCCTGTCGGTCGGCTCGACGCTGCTTGCGATCCTGATTGCGGTTCCGGCAGCCTGGTCGATGGCGTTCTCTCCGACCAAGCGCACCAAGGACATCCTGATGTGGATGCTGTCCACCAAGATGATGCCGGCCGTCGCGGTGCTGTTCCCGATCTACCTGATCTTCCGCGACACCGGCCTGCTCGACAGCCGCATCGGCCTAACCGTCATGCTGATGCTGATCAACCTGCCGATCGTGGTCTGGATGCTCTACACCTATTTCCGCGAAATCCCGGGCGAGATCCTGGAAGCGGCGCGGATGGACGGCGCCTCGCTGTGGAACGAGATCATCTATGTGCTGACGCCGATGGCGGTTCCCGGCATCGCCTCGACCATGCTCTTGAACATCATCCTGGCCTGGAACGAGGCGTTCTGGACCATCCGGCTCACCACCACCAATGCCGCGCCGCTGACGGCCTTCATCAGCTCCTTCTCCAGTCCGCAAGGCCTGTTCTGGGCAAAGCTGTCGGCGGCCTCGACGCTGGCGATCGCGCCGATCCTGATCATGGGCTGGTTCAGCCAGAAGCAGCTGGTGCGCGGCCTCACCTTTGGCGCCGTGAAGTAGCAACGCCCAAGCGGCGGACGACGAAGACCATCCCCGGGAGGAAACCATGGGAAACATCGCGCTCAAGAACGTCTCCAAGTCCTTCGGGTCGACGACGATCATTCCGAACATCGACCTCAACATCGAGGACGGCGAGTTCGTGGTGTTCGTCGGCCCCTCGGGTTGCGGCAAGTCCACGCTGCTTAGGCTGATCGCCGGGCTCGAGGACACCAGCGGCGGCGCCATCAGCATCGATGGACGCGATGTAACCCGCGAGGCGCCGGCCAAGCGCAAGCTTGCCATGGTGTTCCAGTCCTACGCGCTCTATCCGCATATGACGGTCGCCAAGAACATCGCCTTTCCGCTGAAGATGGCCGGCGAGGACCAGGCGACCATCGACAAGAAGGTGAAGGACGCCGCGCGCATCTTGAACCTCACCAACTATCTCGAGCGCCGCCCAGGCCAGCTGTCCGGCGGCCAGCGCCAGCGCGTCGCCATCGGCCGCGCCATCGTGCGCCAGCCTTCGGCGTTCCTATTCGACGAGCCGCTGTCCAACCTCGACGCCGCGCTTCGCGGCACCATGCGGCTTGAGATCAGCGAGCTGCATCATCAGTTGAAGACGACGATGATCTACGTCACCCACGACCAGGTCGAAGCCATGACCATGGCCGACAAGATCGTCGTGCTCAATGCCGGCAACATCGAGCAGGTCGGCTCGCCGATGGAGCTCTACAAGACGCCGAAGAACCTTTTCGTCGCCGGCTTCATCGGCTCGCCCAAGATGAACATGATCGAAGGCGCGCCGGCGCAGAAATACGGCGCCAAGACCATCGGCATCCGGCCCGAGCATCTCAACATCTCGACCTCGGCGGGCGACTGGAAGGCGACAGTGGGCGTTGCCGAGCACCTCGGCTCCGACACTTTCCTGCACGTCCAAGCGGACGGCATCGGCACCATCAATGTCCGCGCCGACGGCGAGGTCGCGGTCAAGCATGGCGATACCGTCTATCTGACACCCGACAAGGCCAAGCTCCACCGCTTCGGCGCCGACGGCAGGGCGCTGGTGCAGTGAGGTTGAAAGGCAAATCGGCGCTGATCACCGGATCGGCGCGCGGCATCGGCAGGGCCTTCGCCGAAGCCTATGCGCGCGAAGGCGCGACAGTCGCAATTGCCGATATCGACATTGAAGCGGCGGAAGCGACGGCGAAAGCGATCGGTTCTGCCGCCTACGCGATCAGGCTCGACGTCACCGATCAGGCTTCGATCGAGGCGGCGGTGAAGGCGGTCGAAGTGAACGCCGGCGGCCTCGACGTGCTGATCAATAACGCGGCGATCTTCGACCTCGCGCCGATCGTCGAGATAACGAGGGCGAGCTACGAAAAACTGTTCGCGGTCAATGTCGCCGGCACGCTGTTCATGCTGCAGGCGGCTGCCCGTTCGATGATCGCGCGTGGCAAAGGCGGCAGGATCATCAACATGGCGAGCCAGGCCGGTCGCCGCGGCGAGCCGCTGGTCGCGGTCTACTGCGCCACCAAGGCCGCCGTCATCTCGCTCACCCAATCGGCCGGGCTCGACCTGATCAAGCATCGCATCAACGTCAACGGCATCGCGCCGGGTGTCGTCGACAGCGACATGTGGGATCAGGTCGATGCGCTCTTCGCAAAATATGAGAACCGGCCCAAGGGCGAGAAGAAGCGGCTGGTCGGCGAAGGCGTGCCTTACGGTCGCATGGGCAAGCCGGAAGATCTCGCCGGCATGGCTGTGTTCCTCGCCAGTGACGAGGCCGAATACATCGTCGCCCAGACCTACAATGTCGACGGCGGCCAATGGATGAGTTGAGGGGGAGGCGCTTCTCTTCGTTCCTCCGGAGAAGACGCCATGGGGCAGGTGAGGGGCAGCATACTGGAATACCGGGTGTTGCCCCTCATCCTCGCCATCCGAAGGAGGCGGAACAGTCGGGCTGCAGATCGGCCAAAGGGTAAATGAGATGACCGTAAGACTCTCTTCCTCCAACCTCGCCATGCTGCCGGCAAAGGTCGCCGGCCCGAAATATGACCGCTCCACCCTGAAGGCGGGCATCGTCCATTTCGGCGTCGGCAACTTCCATCGCTCGCATCAGGCGGTCTATCTCGACAACCTGTTCGGCACCGGCGAGGGCCATGACTGGGCGCTGGTCGGCGCCGGCGTGTTCGAAGGTGAGAAGATCGGTCGCGCCAAGCTGCAGGAACAGGACTGGCTGACCACCGTCGTCGAGCAGGATCAGGGTCATATGAGCGCCCGCGTCACCGGCGCCATGATCGATTTCCTGATGCCCGGCGACGCGGCTGCGATCATCGAGCGGCTTGCCGATCCGGCGATCAAGATCGTGTCGCTGACCATCACCGAGGGCGGCTATTTCATCGACCCGGCCTCCGGCAAATTCAACCCGGCCCATCCCGATATTGTCGCCGACGCACAGCCGGGCGCTGTGCCGAAGACCGTCTTCGGCATCATCCTTGCCGGGCTGTTGCGCCGGCGGGCCGACGGCATCGTGCCGTTCACCGTCATGTCCTGCGACAACATCCCCCATAACGGCCACGTCACCTCCGACGGCGTCATCGGCCTTGCGCGGTTGATCGACGAGGACCTCGCTAAATGGGTGGAGGACAAGGTCGCCTTTCCGAACGGCATGGTCGATCGCATCACCCCGGCCACCACCGACCGCGAGCGCAAGATCCTCGCCGACGATTTCGGGCTGGAGGACAACTGGCCGGTGTTCTGCGAGCCGTTCAAGCAATGGGTGCTGGAGGACCATTTCACCGCCGGCCGCCCGGCGTTGGAAAAGGTCGGCGTGCAATTCGTCAAGGATGTCTCGCCTTACGAGCTGATGAAGATACGCATCCTTAATGGCGGCCACGCCACCATCGCTTACCCGGCCGGGCTGATGGACATCCATTTCGTGCATGAAGCCATGCAGGAGCCGCTGGTGCGCGCCTTCCTGTCGAAGCTCGAGCATGACGAGATCATCCCGACCGTGCCGCCGGTGCCGGATACGAATCTGGAGGACTACTATCAGCTCATCGAGCGCCGCTTCTCCAATCCCAAGATCGGCGACACGATCCGCCGGCTTTGCCTCGACGGCTCCAACCGCCAGCCGAAATTCATCATCCCGACGATCGCCGACCGGCTGAAGGCGGGCGAGGGCGTCGCCGGCCTGGCACTGGAATCGGCGCTGTGGTGCCGCTACTGCTTCGGAACCACCGACAGCGGCGCCGTCATCGAGCCGAACGACCCGAGCTGGGACCGCATGCAGGCGACCGCGAAGGCGGCCAAGGACGATCCGCAGGCCTGGCTGGCGATGGAGGACATCTA
The DNA here is from genome assembly GCF_006439475.1 of Mesorhizobium sp. B2-8-9. Classification (NCBI taxonomy): domain Bacteria; kingdom Pseudomonadati; phylum Pseudomonadota; class Alphaproteobacteria; order Hyphomicrobiales; family Phyllobacteriaceae; genus Mesorhizobium; species Mesorhizobium sp. B2-8-9. The sequence continues at coordinate 10,083 of NZ_VFTQ01000037.1, forward strand.
TGGCGATGTCGGCCGTTCGTCCGTCTTCGCCGAGGCCTTCGCCCGCGCCTTGAAGGTTCTGTGGGCGCACGGCGCGCGCGAAACCCTGACGCGTTACCTCGCCGGCAAGCTCTGAAAGCGCCGGACGCGGCAGCCATGACGCCGGAACTGGTCATCTTCGACTGTGACGGCGTGCTGGTCGACAGCGAGGCGCTTTCGGTCTCGGCGCTGCTCGGCATGATCGAGCTGGCCGGCGGCACGGTGAGCGAGGACGCCGCCTACGAGCATTTCCTGGGCAAGAGCATGAACAGCGTGCGCGAGATCCTCGGCCGCGATTTCGGGCTCGAGATCAGCGATCGGCATCTGACCGCCATGCGCGTCGACCTGATGCGCAAATTCCGCGAGGAATTGAAACCGATCCCCGGCGTCAAGGAACTGCTGCCGAAGCTCGGCCGGCCCTTCTGTGTCGCCTCGTCCGGCACGCTGGAACGCATCCGCTATGCGCTCGACGTCACCGGCCTGCTTCCGCTGCTGGAGCCGCATCTGTTCAGCGCCACCATGGTCGAACGCGGCAAGCCGGCGCCCGATCTCTTTCTCCACGCCGCCGCCGGCATGCGGGCGCACCCGCGCGAGTGCCTGGTGATCGAGGACAGCCCGGCCGGCGTTGCCGCCGCCCGCGCGGCGGGTATGCGCGTCTTTGCCTTCACCGGCGGCTCGCATGCTTCCAATCCCGCCCTGAAGGCGCGGCTTGCGTCGACGGAACCGGACTTTATATTCGCTGACATGCTGCAATTGCCCGATTTGATTGCAGGCCTGGGAGCGAGAGAAAAAGCATCTTGATCAAGAGTTTCGTTTGCGCGGTCGATGTCGGCACCGGGAGCGCCCGCGCGGGCATTCTCGACGTGCGCGGCAACCTGCTCGGCCGCGCCGATCATCCGATCGCCATGCATCAGCCCAGGCCCGATCATGCCGAGCACGATTCGGAAGATATCTGGTCGGCGGTGTGCAAATCCGTGCGGTCCGCGCTCCAAAAATCCGGCGTCGCCGCCGGCGATATTGCCGGCATCTCTTTCGACGCGACCTGCTCGCTGGTCGCGCGCGACAGGCAGGGCGGCCAGCTCAGCGTCTCGGTCACGGGCGAGAAGCGCTGGGACACGATGGTCTGGCTCGATCACCGCGCCATCGCCGAGGCCGATGAATGCACCGCAAGCAGTCACGCCGTGCTCGATTATATCGGCGGTGTGATGTCGCCGGAGATGGAAACGCCGAAGCTGATGTGGCTGAAGCGTCATCTGCCGAGCACATGGAATGTAGCCGGCTATCTATTCGATCTCGCGGATTTCCTGACCTGGAAGGCATCGGGCTCGCTCGCCCGCTCGCAATGCACGCTGACGGCGAAATGGACCTATCTCGCGCATGAGGACAAAAGCTGGCGGCGTGATTTCTTCGATCTCGTCGGGCTCGGCGACCTGTTCGAGCACGGCAATCTGCCGGAAAAGGCAAGCCCGGTCGGCGCCGATATCGGTCCGCTGACGGCGAATGCCGCCGCCGAGCTCGGCCTCACCGAAAAATGCCGGGTGGGCGCCGGCGTCATCGATGCCTATGCCGGCGCGCTCGGCGTTTTGGGCGGTTTTGCCGGCGACGAGAGGAACATCAGCCGGCATTTGGCGCTGATTGCCGGTACATCGTCCTGCGTCATGGCGATGTCGCAAGACCCGCAGCCCTTTGCTGGCGTCTGGGGCCCTTATTACGGCGCGGCATTGCCGACGCTGTGGCTGTCGGAAGGCGGCCAGTCGGCCACCGGCGCGCTGCTCGACCACATCATCCGCTGGCATGGCGCCGGCGGCGAGCCGGACGCGGCCATGCATATGAAGATCGCCAGGCGCGTCGCCGAGCTGCGCGCCGAGGATGGCGAGGCGCTGGCGGCAAGGCTGCATGTGCTGCCGGATTTCCACGGCAACCGCTCGCCGCTCGCCGACCCGCACGCGGTCGGCGTCATCAGCGGCCTGACGCTCGATTCCTCCTTCGACAGCCTATGCAAGCTCTACTGGCGCACCGCCGTCGCCATCGCGCTCGGCGTGCGCCATGTGCTGGAAGCGCTGAACGAGAACGGCTATCTGATCGACACGCTGCATGTCACCGGCGGCCACACCAAGAACCCGCTTTTGATGGAGCTCTACGCCGACGCCACCGGCTGCACGGTGGTCGAGCCGCTGGCCGACGAGGCGGTGCTGCTCGGCACCGGCATGGTGGCGGCGACCGCCGCCGGGATCTACCCTGACCTCAACGCGGCCTGTGTCGCCATGCAGCAGGGCGGCAGGACGCGAGCGCCCAACAAGGAAGCCGGCGCCCGCTTCGATCGCGACTACCGCATCTTCCTCGAAATGCACCGCCAGCGGGAGGCGCTCGACGCGATCGGATAGCTTCCATCCACGCAATTCCGGTTACGCCATGCACACATCTTCTGTGACTGGCGTGACGGATCAGGCCGAGGCTTGATTGCCGCGTGGTTCCCCCAATCCGTCGCTGCTTCGCAGCGCCACCTTTCCCCCTCCGGAGGGAAAGGAAGGGAGCCTTGCTGGACGACAGTTGATGGCTAAAAAGCTTGGCGCCTTTCCTCTACCCCGTCGAACGGGGGAGAGGTGGCTCGGCGAAGCCGAGACGGAGTGGGGGTCGACCAGCGCTACATTAGCCAATGCATGCGCCAAGCTCCAATGCACGCTATCGCCATAGACCAGCCACTTGGAAATGTGTGCATCCCCCAGGCAATTCCGGGCGGAATTGCTCTACTGCTTGCGCAGCGACTTGCCGGTCTCCGCGTCGAACAGGTGGATGCTCTCTTCCTCGAACGTGTAGCGCACGGGCGCGCGTAACTCCGGGCATTCGCGGGCCGGCACCAGCGCGCTGATCTCCTTGCCGCCGGAGCCGAAGGTTACCAGCGCGTCGTTGCCGTGGAACTCGATGAGATCGGCGGTGCCTTGCAGGACGTTGCTTGCACCCACGCCGGCCAGCGTCAGGTCGGGCGGCCGGATCCCGAGCACCACGCGATCGCCGTGCTGCAGGTGGAAACTCTGGCCACCGAGCGACAGCACCGTCCCCGCACCGGTCAGCGTCCAGCCATCCTTGCCCTTGCCGACCGTCACGTCGATGAAATTCATGTTCGGCGTGCCGATGAAGCCGGCCACGAACAGATTGCCCGGGCGGCGATAGATTTCGGCCGGCGAGCCGATCTGCTCGATCACGCCATCCTTCAACAACACGATGCGGTCGGCCAGCGTCATCGCCTCGAGCTGGTCATGCGTGACATAGACGGTGGTGGTCTTCAGCGATTGGTGCAGCCTGGCGATCTCGACGCGCATATGATTGCGCAGCTTGGCATCGAGGTTGGAGAGCGGCTCGTCGAACAGGAACACTTTCGGCGTCTTGATCATGGCGCGCGCGATCGCCACACGCTGCTGCTGGCCGCCGGAAAGCTCGGTGGGCTTGCGGCCGAGATAGGGCTCCAGCCCGAGCGTCTTCGAGACCGCCTCGACCCGCTTCCTGATCTCGTTCGCCGGCACCTTCTGCCGCTTCAATCCGAAGGCGATGTTGTCGAAGATCGTCATGTGCGGATAGAGCGCATAATTCTGGAACACCATGGCGATGCCGCGATCGCCGGGCTCGAGATCGTTCACTACCTTGCCGCCGATCGACACCTCGCCGCCGCTGATATTCTCCAACCCGGCCAGCATCCTGAGAAGCGTGGACTTGCCGCAGCCGGACGGCCCCAGGAACACGACGAATTCATGTTCCTCGATCGCGAGGTTGAGGTCGCGGATGACGGTCGTGGCGCCATAGGCCTTGTCGACATGGGAGCAAACGATCGCGGACATCTTTATCCCTTCTCCCCGGTCAGCAGGATCTGCAGCTTGACGTCCTGCGGCCTGCCTTGCGCCGCGCGCTCGAACGCCTTGATGCTCTCGGAGAAATCATAGGTGCCGGTGATCAGCGGCTTGAGGTCGACCTTGCCTGAGGCGATGAGCTGCAGGGCGCGATCGAAGATGTTGGCGTAGCGGAACACGGTCTCGATGCGCACTTCCTTGGAAATCGCCGCCGGCACGTTGAGCTCGACCGTCTCCACCGGAAGCCCGACCAGCACCACCGCGCCGCCCGGCCGCACCACGTCGAACAGGTTGGCGAAGGCCTTCGGGCTGCCGCTCGCCTCGAACACGATGTCGGCGCCCCAATTGTCGGTCGCCGCCGCGACGGCGTCGACCAGCGATTGCTTGCCGATATCGACCGGCACGATGCCTGGATACTGGGCAGCGATCTCCAGCTTCGGCGCGGAAAAGTCCGAGATCAGGACTTTGGAGCAGCCGCCCGCCAGCGCGGCGAGCGCGATCATGATGCCGATCGGGCCGCAGCCGACGACGACGGCGGCATCGCCGGGCACGATGCGAGCGCGCGCCGCCGCCTGCATGCCGATGGCGAAGGGCTCGACCATCGCGCCCTCGGCGAAGGAGACATTGTCCGGCAGCTTGTAGGTGAAGCCCGCCGGATGAACCGCGTAGGGCGCGAGCACCCCATGCACCGGCGGCGTTGCCCAGAAGCGAACGTCCGGATCGACATTGTAGATGCCGAGCTTCGTTGCGCGCGACGCAAGGTTCGGCACGCCGGGTTCCATGCAGACGCGGTCGCCGACCTTGAGATTCGTGACATTGGCGCCGACCTCGACGATGGTTCCCGAAGCCTCATGGCCGAGCACCATGGGCTCGCGAACTATGTAGCTGCCGATGGCGCCGTGCGTGTAGTAATGCACGTCGCTGCCGCAGACCCCGACCGTGTGGATGGCGATCCTGACGTCGTCCGGTCCGACGTCTTGCGGCAGCGCGATCTCGCGCAGCGACAGTTCGCCTTTTTTCTCAAGCACCAGTGCCCGCATCGGGTATCCTCGCATCAACTTTTCTTTTGCCGGAAAACGGAATTCAGGAAGCCGCTCAGGACGCCGAGGAACAAAAGCGGCGGCAGCGACAGAAGCACGACCGAGGCGTTGAGGATTCCCCAGGGCACGTTCATGCCTTGCTGGGAGAGCTCGGAAGCCACGATCGGCAGCGTCTTGGCGTTGGAGCTCGACAGCATCAGCGCGATCAGGAACTCGTTCCAGGCCAGCACGAAGCTGAAGGCGATGGCGCCGATCAGCGAGCGCGCCGCGACGGGAAGCGCGATCCGCCAGAAGACGGCATAAGCGCCGTAACCGTCGACGAAGGCCGCCTCCTCGATCTCCTTCGGCACGCCCTGGAAGGCCGGGATAGCCAGCCACATGATCACCGAGATGGTCAGCAGCGAATAGGTGACGATCAGCGCCGGCAAAGTGTCGTAGAGGCCAACCTGCAGCCAGATCACCATCAGCGGGATCGCCACCGCCACCGGGGGCAGGAAACGCAGCGACAGGACGAAGAACTGGATGTCGCCGGCGAAGCGGTTGGGATAGCGCGCCACCGCGTAGGCCGCCGGCAGCCCGAGCACGACGCCGATCAGCACCGCCGAACCGCAGGCAACGACCGAGTTGTAGAGCCCGGTCAGCACGCTGTCGCGGCCGAGGATGTAGCCGATGTTGGCCAGCGTCGGCGTGAAGATCACCTTCGGCACCCGCGTGATGATGTCGACATTGTTCTTCAGCGCGTTGAGCGCCGTCCACAGAAGCGGGAACACGGCCAGGAACCCGGCCAGCGCCAGGATGGCCTTGGCGATCAGGCGGCCCGGGCTTATCGGATATGGCTTCATGCCTGCACCCGCTTCCACAGCATGGTGAAGGTGATGACCGTCGCGATCATCATCAGCACCGCCATGGCCGAAGCGTAGGAGACCTTGCCGGACTCGATGAAGCCTTGCGAGAAGGCGTACATGTCGAGCGTCTCGGTCGCGACGCCTGGCCCGCCGCGCGTCATCACATAAATCAGGTCGAAGGAGCGCAGCGACTCGATCATCTTGACGAACATCAGGCTGATCAGCGGCGCCTTCAGCATCGGCAAAGTCACATAGGCATGGATCTGCCAGCGCTTGGCGTGGTCGAGCCTAGCCGCCTCGATCGGCTGCGGCGGCAGTGTTTCGAGCAGCTTCAGCACGATGACAGCGAAGAACAGCCCCCATTGCCAGACATCGACCGAAGCGACGGCGAAGAGCGCGATGCCCGGCTTGGACAGCGGATCGAAGATCAGCCCGCCGGTGATCAGCCGGTAGGGATAAGTGGCGATGCCGTAGAGCGGATGATAGGCGAACTTCCAGACGAAGGCCGCAGAGACACGCGGCAAAAGCACCGGGATGATGAACAAGAGACAGTAGAAATTGCGCAGGCGTGGGCCGGCGACCTCGAACATCAAGACGCCCAGCCCGATCGCCACCACCATCGTCGCTACCACGGTGACGATTTCCCATTTCACCGAAACCCAGACGGCGTTGAGGAAGCGGCGGTCGAGGAAGAGATCGGCGAAGTTCGAGAACCACACCCAGGAGTAACCGGTCGTGCTCAACTCGCGGTTCTGCAAGGCGATCACGATGGCGTAGAGCGTCGGCACCATCGACAGCACCAGGAGGATGGCGAGGGTAGGAACCAGAAATGTGACCGGCAGGGAAGATCGTCGGCGCATTGCCTATCCTTGGATATTTACTGCTGTCTGGTGAAGGTCCCGCGGCGCGCAGGTTCCGGCATTCGGACGAATGCCGGTGACCGCGCGCCGCGGGCGGGAGGATTACTTCTTCTTCACCAGCTCGTTGGCATAGGCCTCGAGCTCGTTGAGGCCGCCCTTGATGTCGGTGCGAGTGCCGGTGACCAGCTCTTCCAGGATGATGCCCCAGCGGTCGCCGAGATCCGGCCAACGCGGATCTTGCCAGAAGTTCACCGCCGTCACCTTGCCGGTGTCGGCCAGCGCCTTGCCGAGGTCGGCGCCGTAGATGTCGGCGAATTCCTTGCTGGAGAGCACGCTGGTGCGGTTCAATTCGCCGAACTGATGCGCGTCGAGCCGGCGCTTCTCGTTCTCCTTCGACGTCGCCCAGGCGATGAACAGGCCGGCGCACTTCTTCGCGGCGTCGTCCGCATTGGCCTTGGTGCCGATGGCAAGCCCATGGCCGTAGCCCCCGCCCGGCAGCGGCGAAGGCGGCGGCAGGAAGCCGACCTTGCCGACCACCTGCGAGGTCTTCGGGTCCACCGCCATGCCCGACAGCGGCGTCGATTCGACGAGGATGGCGACTTGGCCGGAGAGGAAGGCGCCGGTCGATTCGTCCCAGCTGCCGGTCTGCGTGCCGGGGGCCGAGTCCTTGAACAGCTTCAAATAAGCCTCAGTCGCCTTCACGGCGGCGTCCGAATTGAAAGCCGGCTTGTCGCCGTCGAACCACTTGCCGCCATAAGCCTTGAAGAAAGGCATCCAGCGCCAGACATTGGCGCCCGAGCCGCGTGCGCCGCGCAGCGCGATGCCGTACATGCCCTTGTCGGCATTGGTCAGCTTCGGCACGTCGGCGATCAGCTCGTCCAGCGTCTTCGGCGGCTGGATGCCGGCGGCCTCCAGCACGTCCTTGCGATAGACCATCAGGTCGCCGCCGCCGGTCAGCGGCGCGAACCAGACCTTGCCGTCATAAGTAGCGACCTTCTGGCGGCCCGGATCGAAATCGGCGAAATCGTATTCAGCCGGATAATAATCGGTCAGCGGCGCGATCCAGCCCGAGGAAGCGAACAGCGCGACATTGGCCTCGTCGACATAATAGACATTGTAATTGCCGACGGTGGAGGCGTCGGCGCGCGACTTGGCGCGGCGGTCGTTCTCGTTGAGATAGTCGATCTGGAACGAGGCGCCGGACAACTTCTTGAACTCGTCCTTGGAGTCCTCCAGAAGCGTCAGCCCGTCGCGCGGCTGCGCCAGCACCTTGACCGGCGCCGAGCAGACCGGCGCTTGCGCCAGTGCTGCGGTTGAAACGGAAGCGGTAAGCACGAAAGCTGCACCGAGGCTGGCAGCGAGCCGGGTTGATTTCATTGATGTTTCTCCTCCAGGAACAAGCAAGTCCGCGGGCTAAGCGACCCTCACCGTCGCCCGCATGACTGCGACCCGCCGCCAAAATGAGGAGTTGGAAGGGGCGAGACTAGAAGCCTCGTTGCAGCAGACCTGTACTTTTATGCATTGTGCGGCGCAAAAAATGGCACTGGCAGAGTCTGCTCGTCACACGAGTATCAGTACGATTAGAGCAATTCCAGGAAAAGTGTGCAGCGGTTTTCCGTCCGGAATTGCGATGAAACAAAAAGCTAGGTGGCGAAATCAGGCCCGCAGCGTCAGCCGCTGCCGCGACAGCTTGCGGTAGGATGACGGCGTCATCTTGTGCTTGCGCAGGAAGGCGCGGTTGAAGTTCGAGATGTTCATATAGCCGACCTGGAAGCAGATGTCGGTGATCGGGATCTCGGTGTCGGCGAGCAGCTTGCAGGCCTGCCAGAGCCTGAGCTTGGCGACGTGGTCGCTGAACGAGTTGCCGGTGTTCTTCTGGAAGAAGCGCGAGAAAGTGCTTTCGCTCATCCCGGCCAACGCCGCCACCTCCGGCAGCTTCAGATCCTCGGCAAAGTGCTGGAACAGATAGGTCAGCGAGCGCTGGATAATATCCAGCGATTCCGCGTCGAGAAGCGGAGAAAAATCCGGCGACGACAGAAGCTCGTATTCCTGGGTGGTGGCCAGAAGGTCCAGCAGTTCGAGGAACATGCGGAACCTCGCCAGCCCATGCACCTCGCCCATTCGTTCCATCAGCTCGGCGCCGTCGAGCGCCGTCTGGCCATGGAAGACCATGCCGCGCAGCGAGCGTTCCAGGAACGGCTCCAGCTCGCGCAGCTCCGGCAGCAGCCCCGAGGAGCCGCGCAGCCGTTCGGGATCGAATTGCAGCACGATATCGCGGCCTTCGATAAGCTCGCCGGGTTGCACTGCCGTCACCCAGTCATGCGGCAGCCCGCCGCCGACGATGGTCAGATAGCCCGGCCCGAACTCGCCGATATGGTCGCCGACCAGCACGACGCCGGACGATTTCCGCAAGAGATGGATTTCGTATTCGGGATGGAAATTCCAGACATTGCGCTCCCACGGATAATCGTCCAGCCGCCACAGGAAGCTCTCGCTGGCCTCCGTCACGATGTGCTCGAAGGCGGGCGCCGTGCGCGGGATCGCGGCTGTGTTCTTTCTGCGCCTGAACGGCATTCGTTCCTCCCGGCAAGGCGCGCCGGCTTAATATGCCAGGGCATCCGTAGCAGCCCCCGGCCGGCAAATGAAAGAGGCGTCGCGGAATCCCGGCTCCGCCTGGATCAATCGCTAGCCGGGGCTCGTCCCTTGCCAACATGTCGCATTTCGTTCACAAGGCGACGCAAATGGCGCCATTTTGCGCCATTGTTGTGCGGCTTCCGGCCCTTTGGCCGACGCGCCGTGTTCTGAAAGAGCGGAACAATGTCTGCGATCGAAGCCGGCGCTCGCGCGCCGGAAAACCTTTGGCGTCAGGAAATCAGGGCAATGATCGCGCTCGCCTGGCCGATGGTGCTGACCAATCTCGGCCAGACCGCCATGACCGCGACCGACGTCATGATGATGGGCCGCCTCGGGCCCGACACGCTCGCCGCCGGCGCGCTCGGCTCCAACCTGTATTTCATGCCGCTGATCTTCGGCCTCGGCCTGATGCTGGCGACCTCGCCGATGATGGCGACCGAGCTCGGCCGTCGCCGCCATTCGGTGCGCGACCTGCGCCGCACCGTGCGCCAAGGCCTGTGGCTGGCGATCCTCATCTCGATCCCGATCTGGATTTTTCTCTGGCATGGCGAAGCGGTGCTTTTGACCATGGGCCAGAAGCCGGAGCTCGCGCATGAGGCCGGCATCTATCTGCATTGGCTGCAATGGGCGGTGCTGCCCTTTCATCTCGGCCCTGGAGCGCCCGGGCTGGGCGCTGATCATCGTTTTCGTCGCGGTCGCCTGCAACGCCTTCTTCAACTGGGTGTTCATGTTCGGCAATCTCGGCGTCAGGTCGATGGGCATCGCCGGCTCGGGCCTCGCCACGACTTTGTCCAGCACCCTGATGTTCGTCGGCCTCGCCGCCGTGGTGATCAAGGAGAAAAAGTTTCGCCGTTACCGTCTGTTCGGCCGCTTCTGGCGCGCCGACTGGCCGCGCTTCCGCGGCCTGTTGAGGCTCGGCCTGCCGATCGCCGGCATCCTCGCCTTCGAGGTGACGATCTTCAACGCAGCGGCCCTGCTGATGGGCCTGATCGACGCGGATTCGCTGGCCGCCCACGCCATCGCCATCCAGATCGCCTCGATCTCCTTCATGGTGCCGCTCGGCCTCAACCAGGCCGTCACGGTACGGGTCGGCCTGGCGCATGGCGCCGGCAACCCTGAAGGCGTTTCGCGCGCCGGCTGGACGGCCTTCGTCATCGGCGTCTCGTTCATGGCGCTGATGGGGCTGGTGATGATCCTGTGGCCGCATGCGCTGATCAGCGCCTTCATCGATCTCACCGATCCGGCCAATGCAAGGGTGATCACGCTTGCCGTCTCGTTCCTGGTGTTTGCAGCGCTTTTCCAGATTTTCGACGGCGCCCAGGCGGTGGCCGCCGGCATGCTGCGCGGCTTGCACGACACCAAGGTGCCGATGATCTACGCAGCGATCGGCTATTGGGGCGTCGGCCTGCCGCTCGGCGTGCTGCTCGCCTTCCATTTCGGCCTGAACGGCGTCGGCATCTGGATCGGCCTGGCCTCGGGACTGGCCGTGGTGGCGGCGCTGCTCCTGGCACGCTGGCTCCGGCGCGACCGCATCGCGCCGCAGCTCGCCTTCGGGCATTGATCGACAAAGGCTGCGGTCCGGTCGGCGGCCTTTTGGCGGCTCAGCGCGCCCCTGCACGCTGCTCCAGCCGCCGTGCATATTGCGTCAGCGGGAAGCACATGACGAAGAAGATCAGCGCAACCAGCCCGTAGACTTTGAACGGCTCGAAGGTCGCGTTGTTGATCGCGTTGGAGGTCCTGACCAGTTCCTCGAAGCCGATGATCGAGGTCAGCGCCGTCGATTTGATGAGCTGCACCAGGAAGCCGACGGTCGGCGCGCGGGTGATGGCGAAGGCCTGCGGCAGGATGATCAGCCTGAGCTCCTGCAGATAATGCAGCCCGAGGCTGGCGCCGGCGTCCCACTGGCCGCGCGGCAGCGCGTCGACGCCGCTGCGCCAGATCTCGGCCAGATAGGCGCTGGCAAAAAAAGTGAGCCCGAGCGCCGCTGCCGTCCACGGTTCGATACGCAACCCCAGCATCGGCAGCCCGAAGAACATCAAAAAGAGCTGCATCAAGAGCGGCGTGCCCTGGAACAGTGCGATATAACCGGAGGCGATCCGCTTCACCCAGTTGTTCTTGGCGATGCGGAAGAACAGCACCACCAGCCCGACCAGCGCGCCGCCGACGAAGGCGGCGAGCGACAACAGCACCGTCCAGCGCGCGGCGAGCAGCAGGTTGCGAACGATGTCCCAGAAGGTGAATTCGATCATGACACGCCCGCCCCCAGAACACGGCGGCCGCCGCCGACCAGCAGCCGGCGCAGCCCCATGGACAGGCCGAGATACACCATCGTCACCACGAAATAGGTCTCGAAGGCGCGAAAAGTGCGCGCCTGCAGCATGTCGGCCTCGTAGGTCAATTCGCGCACCGCGATCTGCGACACCACGGCCGATTCCAGCATCATGATGACGATCTGGCTGGTCAGCGCCGGATAGATCACTTTCAGCGCCTGCGGCAGCACGATCTTGACGAACACCTGGCGGGGCCTGAGGCCGAGCGCCAGCGCGGCTTCACTCTGGCCGCGCGGCACGGCGTCGAGCCCGGCGCCGACGATCTCGATCGTATAGGCTGCCATGTTGAGCGTCATCGCCAACATCGCGGCAAGGATCGGATCGAGCCTGATCCCGAGCGTGGGCAGCCCGAAGAAGATGAAGAACAGCTGCACCAGGAATGGCGTGTTGCGCATCACCTCGACATAAATGCCGATCGCCAGCTGAAGCGGCTTGGGGCCGTTTCTCTTGCCGGCCGCGCCGAGGATGCTGAGGAACGTGCCCGCCAGCGTGGTGACGGCGATCAGAAGGAGCGTCGTCGCCGCGCCGCGCGTGATCGCGCCCACGGCGCCCGCAAGCCAGCCGAAGTCCAGGCTGTAGCCCATGGCGATTGACCTTGTTGGAACAGGCGGAGCGGCCCAGCGCTTGTCATGGCTGGGCCGCTCTCGAGATCAATCCTTCAGGTTGTCCGGATTAAGCGGGGTCTTCAGCCAGGCCTTCGAGCTCTCGTCAAGCTTGCCGTCGGCCAGCATCTTGGCGACGGCGTCGTTCACCGCCTTCTTCAGCCGGTCTTCATTCTTGTTGAGGCCGATATGCGAGGGCGAGGTGAGCAGCTGGAATTTCTGCTCCGGCTTCAGCGCATCCTGCTTGGCCAGCACCTGGGCGCCGACATCGTTGCCGACCACCATCAGCTGCGTCTGGCCGGAGATGAAGGCCTGGATGACGGAATTGTAGTTGTCGAAGCGGCGGATGTCGGCCGAAGCCGGTGCTGCCTGGGTCAGCGAGGTATCCTCAAGCGTGCCGCGATTGACGGCGACCGACTTGTCGGCGAGGTCTTCCTTGCCTTTGACGGCAAGCTCGGCCGGGCCGATGACGGCGATGTAGTAAGGCGCGTAGGCGGCGGCGAAATCGATCACCTGCTCGCGCTCCTTGGAGTAGCCGACGCTCATCAATATATCGACGCGCTTGTCGGTGAGATAAGGGATGCGGTTCTGGCCGGTTACGCTGACCAGGTTGAGCTTCACCTTGAGTGAATCGGCGATCGCCTGTGCGACGTCGATGTCGTAGCCCTTGATGCTCATGTCGGCGCTGGCCGAGGAGAAGGGCGGGAAGTCCGAGAAAATGCCGACATTGATGGCGCCGGCCTTGGTGATGTCGTCGACGGCGTCGGCTTTCGCCTGCGTGGCGAGGCCGGCGGCGCTGAGTATCATCGCCGCTGTGATTACGGATTTGAGTGCGTTGCGAAGTAACATTGTTATTCCCCTGCTGGAAGCTTGTTGTTGAAACCGGCCGCCGGCTCCAGCGCGGCGGTCGTGTTGGGAGAGCAATTCCGGAAGACGCGGTTTAGGCTTGGCGCCTTGGCCATAGCGTCCGTCTGGAATTGCGCGAGGCATCAGCCCTTCTTGATCGCTGGGCTGAACACCATCAGGCTCAGAATCTCGAACAGGACCTGCGCGCCCACATGGGCGGTGTTGGTGGTCGCGTCATATTGCGGCGCCACCTCGACCACGTCGCCGCCGACGATGTTGAGGCCCTTCAGCCCGCGCAGCAATTCGAGCACCTCGCGCGTCGTCAGCCCGCCGACTTCCGGCGTGCCGGTGCCGGGCGCGAAGGCCGGATCGATGCTGTCGACATCGAAGGAGATGTAGGTCGGGCCGTCGCCGACGATCTTGCGCGCCTTTTCGATGATGGCCGGGATGCCGAGGCCGGTCACCTCCTCGGCATGCACGACGGTCATGCCGGACTCGTAGGTGAATTCCCACAGATATTCGGCCGAGCCGCGGATGCCGATCTGGATCGTGCGCGATGGATCGAGCACGCCGTCCAGCACCGCGTTGCGGAACGGACCGCCATGGTGGAACTTGGTCATGTCGAACAGCCCGCTGGTATCGCAATGGGCGTCGATATGGATCATGCCGACCGGGGTCTTCTTGCCGACCGCCTTCAGGATCGGATGGCTGATCGAATGATCGCCGCCGACGGAGAGCGGCAGCACGCCGGCGTCGACGATCTGATTGGTCCGCTTTTCAATGTCCTCGTGGCTGATCTCCAGCCGGTAGCGGCTGCGGAACGGCGTGTCGCCGATATCGGCGACGCGCAGCTCATGCGTCGGCGCGCATTCCAGCACATGATTATAGGGGCCGATGCGCTCGATGGCGCGCAACGCGCGCGGCCCGAAGCGCGAGCCGGGACGGTTGGTGACGCCGAGATCCATCGGCACGCCGATCATCGCCACCTGCAGGTCGCCAAAATCCGGATTGTCGGCCGCGATCTCGCGGTAGGGCGCGGCGAGGAAGGTCGGGATGCCGGAATAGGGGGCGAGGCGTGTGCCCGACTTGTTGAAGATCTTGTCGGCGACCTTGCGGAATTTCGGGTCGAACATCTCGCCGCCATGGCTCTCGCCATATTTGCGGCGCAACGTTTCGAGCTTGCCGCGATCGTAACCCATATCCCGTCCTCCTCTTGCCTGCCTGCAGCGCTGCCCGCATGGACGATTTGCCAAGCCAGCCTGTTGTCCGGCTGGATCGCTGTCCGCCGCTGCGTTGCGGATTCCACGTCTCTTGAAGCTGTTCCGGGCAAAAGTGTCGGGCAGCCGCTTTGAAAAATCAATTGATATTGTTAGGGTCTTGGCTGTGAGAAAATCTCACAAAGGAGGAGCCCCTCATGGCCAAGCGCCTGCCGCCGCTGAACCCTCTGCGCGCCTTCGAGGCCACGGCGCGGCACGCCTCGCTGACCAAGGCGGCGGGTGAGCTCAATGTCACGCACGGCGCCGTTAGCCACCAGATCAAGGCACTCGAGCAGTCGCTGGGCGTAAAGCTCTTCGAGCGCAGCGGGCAGCGCGTGAAGCTGACGCCGCATGGCGCGGAGTTCCTGCCGGCGGTCTCGGCGGCCTTCGAGGGCATCGCCGCCGCCACCCAGCGCATGACGCGACCGGCAAGCGCCGGCGCGCTGTCGGTCTCCTGCGTGCCGGCGCTGCTCTTGCTCTGGATGACACCGCGGCTCGGCTCCTTCACGGCGCAATATCCGGACATCCAGCTGACGCTGATCCCGTCCAACGATCCCAAAGACATCCGCGCCGCGGACATCGACGTCTGCGTGCACTATGGCGACGGCAGCTGGAGCGACTGCTGGATACGCAAGTGGTCCGGCCTGGAGCTGTTTCCGGTTGTCAGTCCGACGCTGATCAACAACCGCCCGATCCGCAGCGTCCGCGACCTCGCCGACCACGTCTTCCTGCATGGCGACGATGGCCGTGAATGGCACACCTGGCTGGCCGCCGCCGACGCGCTCGATCTCGAACGCGGCCGCCGCCACCGTCTCGGCGATGCCCGCATGGCGACGGAGGCCGCCGTGCACGGCCATGGCGTGGCGCTCGGCGATTCTGTCACCGCGCGCGCCTTGCTCGCCAGGGGCATGCTCGTGGCGCCCTTCAGTTTGTCGGTTCCGGCGGTCGACGATTTCTACGTCGTCTGCCGCAACGAGATGCGCTCGGCGCCGATCGTCCAGCTCTTCATCGACTGGCTGTTCGCCGAGAAGGAGCAGGACGAGGCCCGCGCCGATGCGCCGGTCGCCGGCCGCGTGCCGAGCCGCAGAAAACGCCCCGCCCTCAAGGTCATAGGCGCCAGGACCGCATCCTGACGGCTGGACTTGCAAAGCTGCTTTTTGTCGGGCCAGCTTGCAAAGCAGCAAGCGCGTTCGAAAATACGGTGCTAAGAGGCAGTTGCTAAAGCAATTCCGCGCAACGGGGTTCCGTCCGGAATTGATCGAACAAGGATTTGAAGCGTGGCGCCCGCGTTCCCGTGCGTTGTGCTTTATGGGTGAGCGAGCATGGCAAAGACCGATATAGCGCGGCGCGTCTACAACCACACCTGGAAGCTCGACCCGATCGTCCGCAGCCTGCTGGACACCGACTTCTATAAGCTTCTGATGCTGCAGATGATCTGGGGCATGTATCCCAAGGTCGATGCCACCTTCACGCTGATCAACCGCACCACCTCGGTGCGGCTGGCCGATGAGATCGATGAGGGCGAGTTGCGCGAACAGCTCGACCACGCCCGCACCTTGCGCTTCTCGAAGAAGGAAATGATCTGGCTGGGCGGCAACACCTTTTACGGCCGCAAGCAGATCTTCGAGCCGGAATTCCTCGCCTGGCTCGAGGATTTCCGCCTGCCCGAATACGAGCTTTCCAGGCGCGACGGCCAGTTCGAGCTCTCTTTCGCCGGGCCCTGGATGTACACGACGCTTTGGGAAATCCCGGCACTTGCGATCATTAACGAGCTGCGCTCGCGCGCCGCGATGCGCTCCTTCGGCCCGTTCGCGCTCGACGTGCTCTACGCCCGCGCCAAGGCCAAGATGTGGGCCAAGACCGAGCGGCTCAAGGCGCTGCCCGGCATCCGTATTTCCGACTTCGGCACAAGACGCCGCCATTCCTTCCTGTGGCAGCGCTGGTGCGTCGAGGCGCTGAAGGAAGGCATCGGCGATGCCTTCACCGGCACCTCCAACGTGCTTCTGGCCATGGATAACGACCTCGAGGCTTTGGGCACCAATGCGCATGAATTGCCTATGGTCTTCGCGGCGCTTGCCAGTTCCGAGGACGAGCTGAGGCAGTCACCCTACAAGGTGCTGCAGGACTGGCAGCGCTACTATGGCGGCAATCTGCTGATCGTGCTCCCCGACACTTTCGGCACCGCCGCGTTCCTGCGCGATGCGCCGGACTGGATCGCCGACTGGACCGGCTTCCGGCCGGACAGCGCGCCGCCGATCGAAGGCGGCGAGAAGGTCCTCTCCTGGTGGCGTGAGAAAGGCAGGGATCCCAAGCAGAAGCTGCTCATCTTCTCCGACGGCCTGGAAGTCGAGACCATCGAGGAGACTTACAAGCATTTCCGCGGCAAGGTGCGCATGTCCTTCGGCTGGGGCACCAACCTCACCAATGATTTCGAGGGTTGCGCGCCGACCGAAACCAAGAGCCTCGACGCCATCTCGCTCGTCTGCAAGGTCAGTGAGGCCAATGGCCGGCCGGCGGTGAAGCTGTCGGACAACCCCGCCAAGGCGACGGGGGATGAGAAGGAGATCAAGCGGTATCTGAGGATATTTGGCGAGAAGGGCCGGGTGGAGCAGCTGGTGAAGGTGTAGAGGAGTAAGGTCCGGACGAATGGAATTCCCGGATAAGCCGAGTTCCTTCGCGCCCCCCTCTGTCCTGCCGGACATCTCCCCCTCTAGTGGGGAGATTACGCTGTCATCTCCGCTTTCGCCAATCTCCGACGTTGCAGGAGGAGAGCTGGCGCCGAAACTGCTAATCTCCCCCCAAGAGGGGGAGATGCCCGGCAGGGCAGAGGGGGGCGCCGTAGAGCGCCAACCTTGGAGGTTGGCCTTTCTCGCAACTGCCTTGGCAGCCGCTCTCCCCACCCCCGTTTTCGCCCATGCCTCCGACCGCGGCCACGTCCTGCTCCTCCCGACCGGTTACTACATCGCCGGCGGCGCGCTGGCGGTGGCCGTCAGCTTCCTCGTCCTGGCCCTGCTGCCGGCCGCTGCCCTCGACAATTTCTGGCGTCGGCGCCTGCCCTTGTTCACCTTCGGCGACACCCCCCGCATTGTCGTCAGCCTGATTTCCTTTGCCGGCTTTGCGCTTCTCGTCGCTGCCGGTCTCTCCGGCAGTCGCGACCCGCTTTCCAACCCTCTCCCACTCGTGATTTGGACGCTGCTCTGGGCCGGCTTCACCCTGCTGCAGGGCGTCTTCGGCGACCTGTGGTCGTGGCTTAACCCGTGGTATGGGCCATGGCGCGTCTTAAGTCGGCTTGTCGGCAGCCGACGGGCCGAAGCCCCGCCGTCGCGCCTGATCAACTGGCTCGGCTACTGGCCGGCCTTCGCGCTGTTCTTCGCCTTCGCCTGGTTCGAGCTGATCGATCCGGCGCCCGACGATCCGGCCCGCCTGGCTTTTGCCGCCGGCACCTATTGGCTGGCGAGCTTCGTCGCGATGCTCCTCTTCGGCTACGACGCTTGGAGCCGGCGCGGCGAATTCCTCACGGTCTTCTTCGCCATGGTGGCCCGCTTCGCGCCTGTCGAGCGCCTCAATGGTCGGCTCTCGCTCTGCTGGCCCGGTGCGAAGCTGCTTGCCGGCGACCCGCTGCCGCTGAGCGGCACGGCTTTCCTCCTGCTGGCGCTTTCTTCGGTGTCCTTCGACGGCCTGTCGAAGACCTTCTTCTGGCTCAGCCTGTTCGGCGTCAACCCGCTGGAATATCCCGGCCGCACCGCGCTGGTCGGCATCGGCAGCTTCGGCCTCGTGCTGACCCTTGTCCTGCTCGCGGCGGTGTTCGCTTTGGCCGCCTTTCTTGGACAGCGCCTCGCCGGCGATGCGCAGTCGTTCGGAAAAGCCGCCGGCCTGCTGGTCTGGTCGATCGTGCCGATCGCGCTCGCCTATCATATCGGGCATTACCTCACCGTGCTTTTGGTCGACGGCCAGTATGCGCTGGTCGCGCTCTCCGATCCTTTCGCGCTCGGCTGGAACCTGTTCGGTACCGCCAACAGGATGGTCGAGGCCGGCGTAGTCGCCGGCGCCGAGTCCGCCTGGTGGCTGTGGAACCTGCAGGCCGGCGTCATCATCGCCGGCCATGTGCTGGCGGTCCTCGTCGCACATGGCCTTGCCTGGCGTCTCCATCCTCAGCCGTCGCGTGCGGCGCTCAGCCAGCTGCCGCTCACGCTGCTGATGATCGCCTACACGATCTTCGGCCTGTGGCTGCTTGCCACGCCGACGGCGGGATGAGACAAGGGCCGCCGTCATGACGCGAGGGAAGCTAGCTTGCCACGTCGCGGCTTTGGTGATTTAGTTTGTACACATGCAATTTTCCCATCCTTCGTAAGGGGATGGCTTAGCCGCCTTATCGCTGGTCAAGACTGAAAAAACAGGGGAACCGACATGGCTGACAAGAACGGATTTTTCGACCTCTCCAAGACGACGCTGTCGCGCCGCACCGCGCTGAAGGGTATCGCCGCCGGGGCCGGCCTGGCGCTGGCGCCGGGCTTCGTCCGTTACAGCCAGGCGCAGAGCTCGGCGCCGATCAAGATAGGCTTCCAGTTGCACCGCACCGGCATCGGCGCCGCCTATGGTCGCTGGTACGAGAAGACCAGCGCCGCCGCTATCAAGGCGATCAACGACGCCGGCGGCATCAGCGGCCGCAAGGTCGAGTTGGTCATCGAGGACGACGGCACCGATCCGGCGCGCGGCGCCGAGGTGGTCAACAAGTTTGCCAAGCAGCACAAGACCGACATCGTCTTCGGCACCTTGTTCTCGCATGTCGTGATCGGCTCGGCGCCCGCCGCCGGCGAGAACAAGATCCCCTATTTCGTCGTCAGCGAAGGCCATCACGTCGCTTCCACCAAGCTCAACCGCTACGTCTTCCAGCCCGGCATCACCGACGTGAAGAGCCAGATCCAGTCGATGGCGCCGTGGATCGCGGCGAACGCGGGCAAGAAGGTGACGCAGATCTTCCCCGACTTCGCTTTCGGCTACGACCATCGCGACTACCTGCCGCCGGCGCTGAAGGCGCAGGGCGCCGACGTGATCGCTCAGATCGCCATCCCGCCGACGGAGTCGTCCTTCACGAAATACTTCCCGCAGATCCCGGCCGAGACCGAGGTGATCTACCATGTCATGGTCGGCCCTGCGGTGCTCACCTTCGTCAAGGAGCTCGGCGAGTTCTACGGCTCGCAACGGCCGCAGCTCTTCGGCTTCATCGACTCGCTCGAAGCCGTCGACATCAACAGCCCCGGCCTCGAATTCCTCGACGGCAGCCATTTCTGGGAAGGCTCTCCGCGCTATGCACAGCCTGACGACTCGGCCGCGCAGAAAGCCTATCGCGCCGCGGTCAGCATCGACGACAACGGCGCCGCCGTCGGCGACCCCAAGGACGTCTCCACCGCCGCCCACATGTTCGGCTGCTGGGAAACGCTCTATGTCGTCAAGAAGGCGATGGAGGACGCCGGCTACAAGGGACCGGAGGACCGCGCCAAGCTGGTCGAGGCGACCGAGGCGCTGAAGGAGTTCGCCGAAGGGCCGGAGCATCCGCAGGGTCCAAAAACCTTCAACGGCAAGATCCACCAGTGCTTCGGCATCCAGAACATCTCCAAGGTCGAAGGCGGCAAGCTCAAGGTCGTCCACAAGACCAAGATCGAGGATGGCCTCTACGAGCCGGAAGGGGACTATACGAAGCAGGCGCTGTGAGCTTGTCTCATAGCATATGCACTTCGGACCCCATCTCCTCCTCGCCGCGCTCGAAGGCCTCGTCACCTCCGCCGTGCTGGCGCTGACGGCGCTTGGCCTGTCTCTGGTGTTCGGCGTCATGCGCGTCGTCAATGTCGCGCATGGCGAGTTCTTCATGCTGGGCGCGGTGCTCGCCTGGGCGGTCTCGACGGCGATTTCCGGCCACCCCGCGATCGGTTTCATCGCCGCGCTGGTGATCGCGCCCTTGCTGGTCGGGCTGGTCGCGCTGATTGCCGAACGCCTGGTGCTGCGCCGCCTCCACTACAATCCCGAAGGCACCATCGTCGCCACCATCGGCATGCTCTACATCATCCAGCAGCTGGCGCTGACCTTCTATGGTCCCGAGGCGCGCCCGGTCGAGCCGCCTTTCAGCTACCGCATTCTCCTGCCTTGGTTCGGCTATTCCGGCTACAAGCTCTCGGTGGTCGCCGCCTCCGCCATTCTGCTGGTGATCACCTGGCTGGTGCTGACGCGAACGAAGATCGGCCTGATCATGCGCGCCACCCAATATGACCGCGAGACGGCGCAGGCCTTCGGCATCCCGGTCGAGCGCGTCTATGCCGGCGTCTTCGCCGTCGGCGCCATGCTGGCGGCGATCGCCGCGGTGCTGATCGTGCCGATCAGCCAGGCGCATTATCTGATGGGGCAGGATCCGCTGCTGCTCTCCTTCATCGTCGTCATCATCGGCGGCCTGGGATCGCTCCGCGGCACCGTGGTGGCCGCCGTCCTGATCGGCCTTTCCGACGGCATCATCTCGATGTTCTTCTCGCCGACGCTGGCCAAGATCATCGCCACGCTGGTCGTCGCCATGGTGCTGGTGTTCCGGCCGCAAGGCCTGTTCGGGACTACGCCGCGATGAGGGATGCTTCACCGGCAAAGACCTACGCCTTGCATATCGGCGTCATCGCGCTTCTCTTCGCGCTGAACTTCGTCCTGCCGGACTACCACCAGGGCCTGTTCGCCCGCATCATGGCGCTCGCCGTCTTCGCCATGGGCTACAATCTGCTCTTCGGCTATGTCGGCCTGCTCAGCCTCGGCCATGCCATGTTCTTCTCGGCCGGCCTCTACGGCGCCGGCTTGACCGTCTATCACCTCGGCTGGGGCGTGCCGGCAGCTTTTGTCGCCGGCGTCGCCTGTGGCGCGCTGCTCGCCTTGGTCATCGGCCTGCTGGCGCTGCGCACCTCCGGCGTCGCCTTCATGATCGTCACCATGATGTTCGCTCAGGTCTTCTATCTGCTCATCCTCTATTTCGCCGCCTGGACAGGCGGCGACCAGGGCTTGGTCATCCAGCAGGCGTCGCGGGTGATCGCGATCGGCGGCGCATCCTTCGACCTGACCGACCCGACCGTGCGCTACATGAGCGCGCTGGCGCTTTTCTCGATCATTCTGCTCGTCACCTTAGCCGTCGTCCGCTCCCGCTTCGGCCGCGTGCTGGTCGCCATTCGCGAGAATGAGGAGCGCACCAAGATGCTCGGCTACGACACGGTCGCCAACAAGCTCGCCGCGGTCGTCGCCTCCGGGGCCATCTGCGCGGCCTCGGGCGCGGCCTATGCGCTGCTGTTCGGCTATGTCGGCTCGAGCTTCGCTTCCGTGCAATATTCCATCCTGCCGCTGCTCTGGGTGCTGCTCGGGGGTGCCGCGACCAAGCTCGGGCCGCTCGTAGGCACGCTGTTCATGTATTATGTCACCGACATCACCAGCGGCTTCACCTCCGCCTATCTGCTGATCGTCGGCGTGGCGCTCATCCTGTTGGTGCTGTTCTTCCCAAAAGGCATTCTGGGCAGCATCCGCGAGCGCTGGCTGAGGTGGCTGCCATGATGCCGCTGCTCACCACCAAGGGCCTGTCGCGCCATTTCGGCGGCCTGCGCGCCGTCGACGGCGTTGACTTCGCGCTGATGCCGGGCGAGATCCGCGCCATCATCGGCCCGAACGGCGCCGGCAAGACCACCTTCGTCAGCCTGCTCTCAGGCCGCATCCGGCCGTCCTCCGGAATGGTCGTCTTCGACGGCGCCGACATCACCGCCATGCCGGCTTACAAAAGGGTTCGCCTCGGCGTCGCCTATACATTCCAGATCACCAGCGTCTTCGCCAATCTCACCGCCTTCGACAATGTCGCGCTGCCGGTGCAGCGCACGTTGACCGACGGCCGCACGAAGGGCCAGGTGAGAAGCGGCGTCATGGCGGCACTCGAGCGGACCGGCCTTGCCGACCGCGCCGGCACGCTTGCCGGGCAGCTTTCCTATGGCCACCAGCGCCTGCTCGAAGTCGCGATGGGCCTGGCGCTGAAGCCGCGCCTGCTGATCCTCGACGAGCCGACGCAGGGTCTCGCCGACAGCGAGATCGACAATTTCATCATGCTGGTGCGCGAGATCGCCAGGGACGCTACGGTGCTTTTGATCGAGCACAACATGCCGGTGGTCATGCAGCTTGCCGACCGCATCACCGTCTTCAATTCGGGAAAGATCCTCGCCGAAGGAACGCCGGGTGAGATCCGCGCCAACACGCAAGTTCAGGATGCCTATCTCGGGGCGACCCATGGCTGACTCCATTGGAGCCAATGGCGGATTGCTCACCATTTCCGGCCTCGATTGCTTCTACGGCGAGGTGCAGGTGCTCTACGGCCTCGACCTCACGCTGAACAAGGGCGAGGTGCTTTGCCTGTTCGGCCGCAATGGCGCCGGCAAGACGACGACACTGAAGGCGATCATGGGTCTGGTGCCGGCGGCTGCCGGCTCGATCAGGCTGGACGGCAAGGAACTGACCGGGCTCGCCGCGCATGACGTGCCGAAGGCCGGCGTCGCCTATGTGCCGCAGGGCAGGCGATTGTTCGCCGAGATGACGGTGGCGGAAAACATCGAGATCGGCCTGATGGCGCGCGGCAAGGGCAAGCAAACCCGCGAGAGCGTGCTCGATCTCTTCCCGTTGCTCAGGGAGCGGCTGAGGCAACGCTCCGGCACACTCTCCGGCGGCGAGCAGCAGATGCTGGCAATGGCCCGCGCGCTCTGCCTCGAGCCGCAGGTGCTGCTGCTCGACGAGCCGACCGAAGGGCTGATGCCCTCGATGATCGCCAAAATCCGCGAAACGGTGGCGAAGCTGCGCGAGCTTGGCGTCTCGACCATCCTGGTCGAGCAGCGCGTCGACGCCGTTCTGTCGGTCGCCGACCGCGTCTCATTCATCGAGAACGGCCGCAATCGCGAGACGGTAGAGGTCGAAGCACTGCGCGCCGACCCGTCGGCGGTGCGCAGGTATGTGGGGGTGGGATAGGGCGCCGAATGCGCGTCGGTGCCAAGACTATCGGCGGCTGCGCTGCCCCTCATTGCGCTACCGGGCATTTCTCCCCTTGAACGGGGAGAAAGAAGCTGGCCGCGACCTCGGCGGTCATTCTGCAACGTTGGTGATTGGCGAAATCGGCGATGCCAGCCCCCTTCTCCCCGTTCACGGGGAGAAGATGGCGGCAGCCAGATGAGGGGCAGCGCCGGCGGTGGAAATTGAGTAGCTCAGCTCATCGAAAAAACATTAACCCGGCGATCAAGAACGTCGGGATCAGCACCAGCCCCGACCACGCCATATAGCCGAAGAAGCCGGGCATCTTGAAGCCGCGATGCCGGGCGATGGCGAAGACCATGAAGTTCGGCGCATTGCCGATATAGGTGTTGGCTCCCATGAACACGGCGCCCGCCGAGATCGCGGCCAATGTCGAGGCGGCCTCGGTCATCAAGTGGTGCGCCTCGCCGCCGGCAAGCTCAAAGAACACCAGATAGGTCGGCGCATTGTCGAGAAACGACGACAACGCCCCGGTCAGCCAGAAATAGGCGAGATTGTTCGGCTGACCGTCGGCGGATGTGACCAGGGCCACCAGCGGCGCCAGCGCGCCGTTATGGCCGGCCCGCAGGATGGCGATCACCGGCACGATGCAGGTAAAGATGCCGGCAAAGAGCTTCGCCACCTCGGCGATCGGCTCCCAGGTGAAGCCGTTCGCCTCGCGGTGGCTCTTGTACGAGACCTTGAGGGACAGCAGGGCAAGCGCCAGGATGATCGCGTCGCGCACCAGGTTCTGCAGCTCGAGGCCGACGCCGAGGATCGGGATGCTGACGCCCGGCTTCCAGCTCGCCGAAAGCAGGATCGCGCCGATCACGCCGGCAAGCAGCGGCAGGTTGGCGAGGCCGCGCAGGCGCACCTTCGTGTCCGGCGTCGGATCCTTGATCTTCGGCATGCCGCCCTCGCGGCGATGCAGCATAATGTCGAGCGCCAGGAAGATGGTGAGTACCAGGCCGCCGCTGAACAGCGTCTCGCGCCACAGGTTCGCGGTCGTCCAGAAGAAATCGACGCCGCGCAGGAAGCCGACGAACAGAGGCGGATCGCCAAGCGGCGTCAGCGAGCCGCCGATGTTGGAGACCAGGAAGATGAAGAAGATCACCACATGCGCGTTGAACGGCCGGTTGTCGTTGGCGCGCAGCATCGGCCGGATCAGGATCATTGAGGCGCCGGTGGTGCCGATCACCGAGGCAAGCAGCGCACCGATGAGCAGCAGGCCGGCATTGACGAGCGGCGTGCCGTGGATGTTGCCGGCAAGCAGGATGCCGCCCGAGATGGTGTAGAGCGCGAACAGGAGGATGATAAAGGACAGATATTCGGTAAGCAGCGTGTGCAGCACCGCTTCGCCTGCCGACGGAAGGCCGAAGGCGATCGTCAGCGGCACCACCGCCAGCATGGCCCAGGCAGCGGCGATCTTGCCGTAATGATGCTCCCACGCATGCGGGAAAAGCAGCGGTCCGGTCGCGATCGACAACAGCAGGCCGGCAAAAGGCAATCCCCACCACAGCGGCATCGCGGCGCCCGGCAGCCCGTGAATTTCGGAGGCGAGAGCCTGGACCGGAAGCAGCATCGCGATGGCGAGCGCGATGAATGCGAAAAGCTCCTTCCTTCGGCCGCGGCGCGCCTTCCCCTTCTCCCCTTGTGGGAGAAGGTGGATCGGCGCGTAGCGCCGAGACGGATGAGGGGTGTTCCAGCGGAGTGAGGCGTTGGCGTTCCCTGGAACACCCCTCATCCGTCGCCTTCGGCGACACCTTCTCCCACAAGGGGAGAAGGGGGAGCCCGCAATCTGGGCGAAGGGGCTCTTCTCCACTGGCGGATCAGTCCGCCGAATGGTCTTCGAGCGTCACGCCGGCGTCGCGCATCCGCTTCAGCATCGCCTCGACCGAGCCGTTGAGGTCGATGCCGCGGCAGGCGTCGAGCCGCACGGTCGTCCTGAAACCCTGCTTGACCGCGTCGAGCGCCGAGAAGGCGACGCAGAAATCGGTGGCGAGGCCGACCAGGGTGATCGTGTCGATGCCGCGTTCCTTCAGATAGCCTCCGAGACCGGTCGGCGTCTTATGGTCGTTCTCGAAGAAGGCGGAATAAGAATCGATCGCCGTGCGGAACCCCTTACGGATCACCAGTTCCGCCTTGGTCCAGGCGAGCCCGGAATGGAAATCAGAGCCGAGGCTTCCCTGGATGCAATGATCCGGCCACAGCGTCTGCGGCCCATATGGCATCTCGATGCCCTCGAAAGGCTGCGTGCCCGGATGGCTGGAGGCAAAGCTCGAATGCCCGGCCGGGTGCCAGTCCTGGGTCAGGATCACGTGCTCCGTTCGTCGGATCAGGTCGTTGACCAAGGGCACGATCTCGTCGCCGCCGGCAACCGCCAGCGCGCCGCCGGGGCAAAAATCATTCTGCAGGTCGATGACGATGAGCGCTTCTTCGGCCATGCGGTCCCTTTCGTTTCGGCCCTCTCGTCTGGCTTGGGGCACCTGTCCAAAAGCCGCTGACGCGACCGGACACGGAACCTTGACCAGATGGCCGGCGGCGTCAACCCTCCGGCGCCATAACAATCGCGTTCAGCTCTTCGCGGCGCCAACTCCGGCTTTGACAATTCCGGCCGGCCTGATAT
This sequence comes from Mesorhizobium sp. B2-8-9, assembly GCF_006439475.1. Lineage (NCBI taxonomy): Bacteria > Pseudomonadati > Pseudomonadota > Alphaproteobacteria > Hyphomicrobiales > Phyllobacteriaceae > Mesorhizobium > Mesorhizobium sp. B2-8-9. Next base: position 36,036 of record NZ_VFTQ01000037.1, read on the forward strand.
CATTTGCATACGAATGAATTTGACCGGTCCGGAGACCGGCAAGAAGACCTGAAGCGGCACTTCGGGGAGGCCTGGGGAAGGCCTAAGGTCTGGGAAGGCGCAATTGTCTGGAAGGCAGAGCGTGATCCGTTACGCAAAACCCACCACGGTCGACGACGCGCTCGCTTTGCTTGGCGAGGACCGCTGGCGCATTCTCGCCGGCGGCACGGATTTCTATCCGGCGCAGGGCGCGAAACCCTTCTGCGACAACATCCTCGACATCAACGCTCTCGCCGAACTGTGCGGCGTCGCCGAAACGGACGGGCATTGGCGGATCGGTGCCCGCACAACCTGGACCGATATCGTGCGCCAGCCGCTGCCGGCGGCGTTCGATGTGTTGAAATCGGCCGCGCGCGAGGTCGGTTCGGTCCAAATCCAGAATGTCGCCTCGGTGGCCGGCAATCTCTGCAATGCCTCGCCGGCAGCGGATGGCGTGCCGGCGCTTTTGGCCCTCGATGCAGATGTCGAATTGCGCTCGGCGAAAACCATCCGCCATCTGGCCCTCGGTGACTTCATCCTCGGCAATCGCCGCACGGCGCTTCGGCCGGGCGAGATGGTCACCGCCATCCGCGTGCCGAAGCGTTCCGCTGCCGGCAGCTCGGCCTTCGTCAAGCTCGGCGCCCGGCGCTATCTCGTCATCTCGATCGCCATGGCCGCGGCGCGGCTGGTGGTCGAGAATGGCGTCGTCGCCGATGCGGCGATCGCCGTCGGCGCCTGCTCGGCGGTCGCCCGCCGTCTCGCCGGTGTCGAGGCGGCGTTGCGCGGGCGTCCGATCGATGAGGCGCTTGCCGATGCGGTGCTGTCCGCGCCGATCGACGAACTGTCGCCGATCGCCGATGTGCGTGGCAGCGCGGAATACCGACAGGATGCCGCGCGCGAGATCGTAGCCCGAGCGGTGCGCGCTGCGGTCGATCACGGCGAAGGCAAGGTGGCCGCATGAGCATGACCCAGTCCGGCGCGGCCAAATCCGGCGTGGCTCAATCCGCCATGGCCCGGTCCGGCATGGACCGCTCCGAGATCGCCTTCGAGGTCAACGGCGCCGCCGTCAGCGTGTCGGCGCCGCCGGTCAGGCGTCTGTCGCAGGTGTTGCGCGACGAGTTGCGGCTGACCGGCACCAAGGTCGGCTGCGATGCCGGCGACTGCGGCGCCTGCACGGTGCTGGTCGACGGCAATCCGGTCTGCGCCTGCCTGATGGCGGTGGCCTCCGTAGCCGGCGCCTCCGTCACCACTGTCGAGGGCCTCGCCGATGGCCGGCTGTCCGCCTTGCAGGCCTCCTTCCTCGAACATGGTGCCGCGCAATGCGGCATCTGCACGCCCGGCCTGCTTGTGGCGGCCACCGCGCTGCTGGATCGCAATCCCACGCCGAGCGAGGCCGAGACGCAGGACGCGCTGGGCGGCGTGCTTTGCCGCTGCACCGGCTACAGGAAAATCGTCGCGGCGGTGATGCAGGCCTCGCAGCACATGAACAGCGTGGATCTTCGCCTGCCGGAAGCCGGCCATGCCGTCGGTGCCTCGCCGATCCGGCTCGACGGCGTGCCGAAAGTCACCGGCGACGAAAAATTCGGCGGCGATTCCTTCCCGTCCGACGCACTGGCGGTGCTTGTGGTGCGCTCGCCGCATTATCATGCCCGCTTCAGCTTCGGCGATCTCGATGCCTGGTCAAAAGCGCACGCCGGCATTGCCGGCGTCTTCACCGCAAAGGACATTCCGGGAAAGAATTGTTTCGGCGTCATCGGCCCCTTCGCCGACCAGCCGGCGCTGGCCGATGGTTTTGCGCGCCTGCGCGGCGAGGCCGTGGCGCTCGTCGCCGGCGAGCGCGAGGCGATCCTCGAACTCGACCTGACGGACTTTCCCATCGCCTGGACCGAGCTGCCGCACGTGCTGCAGCCGCGCGATGCGAAGGCTGACGGCGCGGCACTGATCCATCCTCACCGCCCGGCAAACCTGCTCACCTCCGGTTATGTCGAGCGCGGCAATCCCGATGGCGCGCTCGCCGGTGCAGCGGTCACTGTCTCCGGCGCCATCGAGACCTCGTTTGTCGAGCACGCCTATATCGAACCGGAAGCCGGTTACGCCTATATGGATGGCGACACGCTGGTTGTCGTCGCCTGCACCCAGGCGCCCTATATGGACCGCGACGACACGGCCAAGGTGCTGGGCCTTGCCGTAGACAAGGTGCGCATCGTGCCGACGGCGACAGGCGGCGGCTTCGGCTCGAAGCTCGATGTCTCGCTGCAGCCTCTCATCGGCCTCGTGGCGATGAAGACCGGCCGGCCGGCAGCACTTGCCTACACGCGCAACGAATCGATGATGTCGACCACCAAGCGCCATCCGGCCGAGATGAAGGCGACGATCGGCGCCGATGTCGAAGGCCGGGTCACCGGCATGGTCTTCGAGGGCGATTTCAACACCGGCGCCTATGCCAGTTGGGGTCCGACCGTCGCCAATCGCGTGCCGGTGCATGCCTCTGGCCCTTACCTCACGCCAAACTACCGGGCGACGGGCTACGCCATCCACACCAATGGTCCGATCGCCGGCGCCTTCCGCGGCTTCGGTGTGCCGCAAGCCACCATCATGCAGGAAACGCTCTATGACGAGCTCGCCGCAAAGCTCGGCATGGATCGTCTCGACTTCCGGCTGAAAAACTGTCTTCGTAACGGGTATGAAACGGTCACGGGTCAGCGCCTGGAATCCGGTGTCGGTATCGGCGAATGCCTGGAACAGCTCAAGCCGCACTGGGCGCGTGCGCTGGCGGACGCGAAGGCGTTCAATGCGACCCATGCCGCAAGCAAGCGCGGCGTCGGCGTCGCCTCTTGCTGGTATGGCTGCGGCAACACCTCGTTACCCAATCCTTCGACCATCAAGGTCGGCATCTCGGCCGCGGGTGACGTCGTCCTGCACCAGGGCGCGGTCGACATCGGCCAGGGTTCCAACACCGTCATCAGCCAGATATGCGCCGACGCGCTCGGCCTGCCGCTGGCCAGTTTCAAGCTGAAGGGCGCCGACACCGCCATCACGCCCGATGCCGGCAAAACATCCGCCTCGCGGCAGACTTTTGTAACGGGCAAAGCGGCCGAGAAGGCCGGCCGGGCGCTGCGCGAGAAAATCCTGCGCTTCGCCAATGTCTCGGACCAGGCGACGATCGCGCTCGACGGCGCCGGCATCTCCATCCGAGAGGGCGATGCCGCGCGGCGCATTGATCTTGCTGCGCTGGAGGCCGGTGCCGACGGCCTGGTGTTCGTCGCCGAAGAAACCTACGACCCGCCGACGCTGCCGCTGGACGCCAAGGGCCAGGGCAAGCCTTACGCGGTCTACGGCTATGGCGCGCAGATCGCCGAGCTCGAGGTCGATCTCAAGCTCGGCACCGTGAAGCTGATCAAGATCACCGCCGCGCATGATGTCGGCAAGGCGATCAACCCGGTGCTGGTCGAAGGCCAGATCGAGGGCGGCATCGCGCAAGGCATCGGCATGGCGCTGATGGAGGAATATATCCCCGGCCGCACCGAGAACCTGCACGACTACCTCATCCCGACCATCGGCGACGTGCCGCCCATCGAACATATATTGGTCGAGGTTCCGGATCCGGAAGGACCGTTCGGCGCCAAAGGGTTGGGCGAGCATGTGCTGATCCCGACCGCGCCGGCGATCCTCAATGCCATTCGCCATGCCACAGGCGTCCTGGTCACCAAGGTGCCGGCGACGCCGAGCCGCATCCTGGCGGCGATCCGCGAGAAGGAGGCGCGCCGATGAGCGAGCTTGCCGAACGTTTCGAAACCCACGATCCCGGTGAGAAGCAGGTGGCGGAAAAGATCCGCTGCGATGCCTGTCCGGTCATGTGCTACATCGCCGACGGCCGCACCGGCGCCTGCGACCGCTACGGCAATGTCGGCGGCCGCATCGTGCGCATGGATCCGCTGACGATCCTCGACCACGCGGCCGAGACCGGCGGCGCGGTCGTACCGTTCATTGCCGAGGGCGAGGCCTGGGATGGCGAGCTGGTCAACACCGGACGCCGCTTCGTCACCGCGATCGGCGCCGGCACCACCTATCCGGACTATAAGCCCGCGCCCTTCATCGTCAGCCAGGAAGTCGAAGGCGTCGATCTCGTCACAGTCGTCACCGAAGGCATCTTCTCCTATTGCGGCGTCAAGGTGAAGATCGACACCGACCGCCACATCGGCGACGAGACCGCGATCGTGCGCTCCGAAGGCGAGGCGATCGGCCATGTCACGACCGGCGAATACGGCTCGCAGATGCTGTCGCTCGGCGGCGTCCATCATCTGACCGGCGGCTCGAAAGCGGAGGGACGTGCCACCTGCGACGCGCTGCTCAATCTCTGCAACAGGAAACCGGTCGAGCTCACCATTGACGGCGGCGCGACGGTCATCGTCGAAGCCGGCAAGGCGCCGGTCATCGACGGCAAGGTCGAGCACCGCATGCGCGTCGGCTGCGGCTCGGCGACCATCGGCATGTTCGCCACGCAATGGCGCGGCCTCGTTGACGAGGTGGTGGTGGTCGACGACCACATCACCGGCGTCGTCTCCGAGCATCAGGCCGGCAAGGTGCTGGGCTGGGAGGATACCGGGATAAAGATCATCGGCCGCCGCTCGACACCCGGCCGCTATTTCAAGGTGTCCGAGCCCGGCCTCGGTTGGGGTGGCACCACGATTTCCGATCCGCTGTCGATCCTCGGCGATTGGAACGCCAAGAAGGGCGCGCGTCCCGGCCTGTCGCTGCTGATGGTCTCGACCACCGGCGAGCAGTTCGCCTATTACGAGCTCGACGACCAGCTGAAGCCGGCCCAGAAGCCGTTTCCCGAGCGGCTGCAAAAGTCCGTCGGCCTGATCGAGGACAATTGCGAGCCGGCTTTGTGCACGGTTCTGTTCATCGGCGGCGCCGGCGGCTCGCTGCGCGCCGGCGTCACCGAAAACCCGGTCAACCTCACCCGCTCGGTGCAAAGGTTGAAGACCTATGTGACCGTGGGCGGCGCGCCGGTCTATGTCTGGCCGGGCGGCGGCATCACGCTGATGGTCGACGTCACCCGCGTGCCGGAAGGTGCCTTCGGCTATGTGCCGACCCCGGCTTTGGTCGCGCCGATCGAGTTCACCATGCGCCGCGACGACTATGTCCGGCTCGGCGGCTATGAGAACGAGATCCGCAGCGTGGAGGACATTCTCGCCAGGGGTGGTGAGTATCTCAATCCGCGCAGCAACACCGGCGCGCCGGCCGGCAATCCCTGGCCGCCGCTGGCGCAGCTGCGGCGCGCCGTGGCGAACGGGGCCGGCTGATGAATGGCCCGCAGGCGCATTGGCTTGCCGACGGCAGGCGGCTCCATCTCAACCATGGGCCGATCGATCTGATCGTCGAGGCCTTTGGGGAAGCGGATGAATGCCGCGCCGCTTACGAACAGGCGGTCGCCCGCTTTCAGACGATCCTGATCGAGGTGGTCGAGGAGCTGCCCGAACTGCGCCTGCCGGCCTTCTTCCTGGCGCCGCGCGATTTCGCCGGCCCGACAGCGCGCCGCATGGAGGCGGCCGTCATGCCGTTGGCGGAATGCTTTATCACGCCGATGGCCGCCGTTGCCGGTTCGGTAGCCGACGAAATTCTCAGCGCAATGCTCGCCGGCCGCCGGCTCGACCGCGCTTACGTCAACAATGGCGGCGACTGCGCTCTCCATCTTGGCATCGGCCAGACGATGACAGTGGCGATCGCCGGCACCGGGCACGGCATGGCCGACCGCGTCGCCATTCGAGCCGAAGACGGCGTGCGCGGCGTCGCCACGAGCGGCTGGCGCGGCCGGTCGTTTTCGCTGGGCATAGCCGATGCGGTCACGGTGCTGGCGCCGACCGGCGCCGAGGCCGACGCGGCGGCAACGCTGATTGCCAACGCCGTCGATCTACCCGGACATTCCGCCATTGCACGCGCCGCCGCGCGCGATCTGGCGCCAGACAGCGATCTCGGCGAGATGCTGGTGACGCAAAGCGTCGGCCCGCTTGACGCCGCGGAGATTGCTCGCGCGCTGGACAACGGCCTTGCCGTCGCCGAAGATTTTCGCCGGCGCGGCCTGGTCGCCGCCTCGGCGCTGTTTCTGGCGGGCGAGGCCCGCATCAGTGGCTCGGTGACGCTCGCTGCGCCCAATAAACATAAAGCGAAGGAAACTGCCCATGCCTGACTTTCCGATCCGCAAGGTCGCGGTCTTGACCGAGGAGATTTTTCACGACGGCGGCTCCGTCGCGAAAGAACCCCGCCTGCGCGCGGCGGCTCTTGCCGTGGTCAAGAACCCCTTCGCCGGCCGCTATGTCGAGGATTTGCAGGGCGCGATGGAGGACCTGAAGCCGCTCGGGCTTCTGCTCTCGGACAGGCTGATCGCGGCGCTCGGCGGCGATGTGAAAAAGATCGACGGCTACGGCAAGGGCGCCATCGTCGGCACGGCAGGGGAGCTGGAGCACGGCGCGCTGTGGCATGTGCCGGGCGGCTACGCCATGCGCGAGCGTCTCGGCGACGCCAAGGCGATCGTGCCCTCGGCCAAGAAGGTCGGCGCCTTCGGCGCGCGGCTCGATGTGCCGCTCGGCCACATCAACGCCGCCTATGTGCGCAGCCATTTCGACGCCATGGAGGTCGGCATCAGCGACGGCCCGCGTCCGGACGAGATCCTGTTCTGCCTCGCCATGACCTGCGGCCCGCGTGTCCACAACCGCATGGGCGGCCTGGCTGCTGAGGACATCAAGGCATGGGACGGCCTGAGATGAGCGCCGAGGACAATCTGCTGCGGCTGGTCGAGGCCGAAGACAGCGACGAGAACAACTACCACCTGCAGGACCAGGTCGGCTTCATCCTGCGCAAGGCGCATCAGCGCCATGTCTCGATCTTCGCCTCGCATATCGGCGACCTGACGCCGCCGCAATTCGCCGCTTTGGCCAAGCTTTACGATATCGGCGAAACCTCGCAGAACCAGCTCGGAACGCTGATCGCCATGGACGCCGCAACCGTGAAGGGCGTCATCGACCGACTGAAGGCGCGCGGGCTGGTCGAAGTCTCCAAGCATGAGGTCGACAAAAGGCGGCTGCTGGTCAATCTGACGCCGGAAGGCCGCGAGGCGATCGAGCGGCTGATCCCGCTCGCACGCACCATCACCGAGGAGACGTTGGCGCCGCTGACGGCCAAGGAAACCGCGACGTTCCTGCGGCTGTTGGCGAAGCTGGCGTGAAGGGTTGCTTTCGAGAGGGGTGGCACCTTTAGACGCTGGAGGGACAGCACCCCCCTCTGGCCTGCCGGCCATCTTCCCCACAAGGGGGGAGATCAGATGTCATCTCGGCCTTCGCAAATCTCCGGCGTTGAAGAGAGAGCGCCAAGGCTGAACTGCCAATCTCCCCCCTTGCGGGGGAGATGCCCGGCAGGGCAGAGGGGGGTGTGAAGGAACTCGACGGAAGCATGTCGGCACCTTCGATCGATCGTTAGCCGTCCGCCTACACGTCCACCCCGAACATCTCCCTGGCCTGCTCAGCCGTATAGTACCCGAGCCTGACATCCTCGGCGACCTGCTTCGGGTCGCGCTCGCGCGGATCGCCGTAACCGCCGCCGCCGGGCGTGCCGACACGCACGCGGTCGCCGGCCTTGAGCGCGATGTCCTGTTCCTTGGAAAGATGCGGCGGCACATGCGCTTCGCCGCCCCGGAACACGGTCACGCTGTTCGGCGCGCCGTCCCTGCCGCCGAGCGCGCCTTGCGGCCCGAAGCGGCCGTGATCCATGACGAAGGACGCGCGCGCTTCGCCGCGCAATAGCTCGACTTCATAGGCAAGCCCGAAGCCGCCGCGATGTTTTCCCGCGCCGCCGGAGCCTTCGCGCAAGGCGTAATGCCGGTAGAGCACCGGAAAAGCCTGTTCCATGATCTCGACCGGGGGCGATTTCGAAATGCCGATCGTCGAGCAGCCATTGCTCAACCCGTCATGGCCGGCATTGCCGCCATAACCGCCGCCCGAGATCTGGTACATGACATAGTCGCGCCCGCGCGCCGGATCGTTGCCGCCGAGCGCGAAATTGCCGCTGGAGCCGGCGGGCGCCGCCGTCACCTTTTCCGGCAGCGCCTGCACCATCGCGGCGAATACGGCTTCGGCGATGCGCTGCGAAACCTCCGCCGCGCAGCCCGAGACCGGGCGCGGATATTTGGCGTCGAGGAACGTGCCTTCCGGCCGCTTGACGTTTAGCGGTTCGAAGGCGCCGGCGCTGATCGGCACTTCTGGAAAAATATGCCGCATGGCCAGATAGACCGACGACAAGGTCGTCGCCAGCACGCTGTTCATCGGTCCGGCGCAGGGTTTCGATGAGCCGGCAAAGTCGAAGGTCAGCGTGTCGCCTTGCTTCTCGACGGCGAGATTGATGGTCAGCGGCTCGTTTACCACGCCGTCGGAATCGACGAAGGCCTGCGAGCGGTAGACGCCGTCCGGGATCACGGCGATCGAGGCGCGCATCTGCTCAGCGGCGCGGCGGCGCAGTTCGGCAATGGCCTCAACGACGGTTTCGTCCCCGTAACGATCCAGGATTTCGTTGAGTCTGTCCTGGCCGATCAGCAGCGCCGCAGCCTGCGCGCGGATGTCGCCGATGCGCTGGTCGGCGACCCGGATGTTGGAACAGATGATGGCGTAGATCTCCGGATCGAGCGTGCCCTTCTTGAACAGCTTTACCGGTGGAAGACGCAAGCCCTCTTGCTCGACCGCGGTGGCGGAGGCTGAGAAGCCGCCCGGCACCGAACCGCCTATATCCGGCCAGTGGCCGGTGTTGGAAAGCCAGCAGAAGATCTGGCCGCAGCGATAGACCGGCATGACGAAGCGCACATCCATCAGATGTGTGCCGCCGAGATAGGGGTCGTTGACGATGTAGATGTCGCCGGGCTCCGGCGCCAGGCAACGGCCGTCGGCGATCATCTCGATGACGGTCTTGGTCGAGTATTGCATGACGCCGACGAAGACCGGCAGGCCCTGGCTGCCTTGCGCGATCAGCGAGCCGTCGACGGCCGAATAGATGCCGTCCGAACGGTCATTGGCTTCCGCGATGACCGGCGAGAAGGCCGCGCGCGAGAAGGTCAGGTCCATCTCGTCGCAGACCTGCTGCAGCGCCGCCTGCAGCACCGAAAGCGTGATCGTGTCGAGCTTTGCCATCTCAGGTCTCGCCGATGTCGATGATGATGTTGCCGTCCGCATCCGAGCGCGCCCGGTCGCCGGGTTCGAGCACGGTCGTCGCATCCATCTGTTCCAGGATCGCCGGACCCTCGATTGTGGCGTCGAGCGGCAGCTTTTCGCGCGCATAGACCGGCGTGTCGTGCCAGCGCCCGTTGTACCAGACCGGCCGGATTTCGCGCCGCGCCTCTGTTAGCGTTGCCGCGCGTCCCGCCGGGTCGATCAGCCGCGACAGGTCGATCTGCGGCCGCACGCCGGTGACCGAGGTGTTGAGGTTGACGAGGTTGGCGCGGATTTCCGGCAGCTCGACCTTGAAGCGGGCGAAATATGCCTTCTCGAACAATTGCTGCAGTGTTTCTCGTGAAACCGACGAGGAGGGCAGCGGCACGTTGATGATGTGCGTCTGGCCGACGAACTGCATGTCGGCCGAATGGGTGACGCGGATCGCGTCGGGTTTCACCGCTTCCTTGGCAATCAGCGCCTCACCTTCGTTACGGTGCCGTTCCAACACCTCGCGAAGCGCGGTTTCATCGAGGCCGCCGACCGGCTGGTTGATTGTGTTGACGAAGTCGTGCCGCAGATCGGCCACAACGCAGCCGAGCGCGTTGGTGATGCCCGGGCGCGCCGGCACGAGCACCCTCGGCAGGCCGAGCTCGCGTGCGAGCGCCGTCGCATGCAGCGGCCCGGCGCCGCCGAAGGCGAACAGCGCGAAATCGCGTGGATCGTGGCCGCGCGACACCGAGACCATGCGGATGGCGCCCGCCATCTTCATGTTGCCGAGCCTCAGCACAGCACCCGCCGCTTCGACGCCGGAGAGGCCTGTGTGCTTGCCGATCTTGTCCTCGAAAATATCGGTGACACGCTCGACCGTGACCGGATTGTCGACGGCGAGCAATTTCTTCGGCGCCAGGCGGCCGAGCACCAGATTGGCGTCGGTGATGGTCGGCTCGATGCCGCCGCGCCCGTAGCAGATCGGGCCTGGGTTGGCGCCGGCGCTTTCCGGGCCGATCTGGATCAGCCCGGCCGCATCGACGCGCGCGATCGAGCCGCCGCCGGCACCGACGGTGTGCACCGCCACCATCGGCACATGGATCGGCATCGCATATTCGATCTCGATCTCGTTGGAGACGGCGGGTTCGGCGTTGCGGATCAGCGCCACGTCGGTCGAGGTGCCGCCCATGTCGTAAGTGACGAGATTGCCGAAGCCGGCGCGTTTTCCCGTATAGGCGGCGGCGATCACGCCGGAGGCCGGGCCGGACATCACGGTCTTGGCCGATTCCTGCGTGACGAAGCGGGCCGAGATCATGCCGCCATTGCCGTTCATGATCAGGAAGTCACGGGCGTAGCCCTTTGCCGCCAGTTCCTTGCGCAGCCGCTCGACATAGCGCTCCAGGATCGGCTGCACCGAGGCGTTGACCGCCGCGGTGACGCCGCGCTCGAACTCGCGCGCTTCCGAAAGCAGCGCATGGCCGGTGGTGATGTGGCTGTTCGGCCAGAGCTCCGCCGCGATCTCTGCCGCACGCCGCTCATGCGACGGGTTGGCGTAGGAGTGCAGGAAATGTATGACCAGCGACTCGCAGCCGGCGTCGAGCAGCGCCTTCACCGCATCGCGCATCTCGGCTTCGTCGAGTTCAATGCGCACGGCGCCCGACGCCTCGACCCGCTCCGACACTTCCAGCCGAAGGTCGCGGGGAATGACGGGAACAAAAGTGCCCGTCATCCCATAGGCCTGCGGCCTTGTGCGGCGCCCAAGCTCGATCACGTCGCGAAAGCCTCGGGTGGTGATCATGCCGGTCCGCGCTAGGCGACGTTCCAGCACGGCGTTGGTCGTGGTCGTCGTGCCATGCACGATGAGGTCGATGCCATCGATCGGAAAACCGGTGGCGCCAAGTGCCGCGACGACGCCGAAGGCCTGGTTTTCCACCGTGGTCGGTGTCTTGGCGATATGGACCTTGCCGCCCGCCTTGCCGTCGATCAAAAGCAGGTCGGTGAAGGTTCCGCCGACATCGATGCCAGCCACGACGTTTCCCGCCGACGCCGAAAATTTCTCATTCATTGCCGAAACCCGAAATGCCAGGACTACGGATATGCCTCGGTTTGGAAAGGCGTTTTACGCCGCCATCTTGACCTGAAGATCATTTGTATACTAATAAATTCCGGACACAAGAGCTTACCGCTTGACAGTGTGCAGGGAGCACGCCGGAACCTGACCGTTCGGGCGCGCACGAGAAGGTTTGGCGCCCAGTGCGTTTCATCTGGGCCGGAAAGTTGGGTTGGAATGAACACGACATCCGCGTTGAACGTCGCCGGCGCAAAGCCGCTGCAGTTCCCGATCCCGGCCAATGTCTATGCCGAGACCGTGGTGTCGGTGAAGCATTATACCGATCGGTTGTTCTCCTTCCGCATCACCCGGCCGCAGTCGCTGCGCTTCCGCTCCGGCGAGTTCGTCATGATCGGCCTGCCCAATGCCGAGAAGCCGATCTTCCGCGCCTACTCGGTCGCCAGCCCCGCCTGGGACGATGAGCTCGAATTCTTCTCGATCAAGGTCCCGGACGGTCCGCTGACCTCCGAGCTGCAGAAGATTGAGGTCGGCGACACTGTCATCATGCGCCAGAAGTCGACCGGTACGCTGGTGCTCGACGCGCTGACGCCCGCCAAGCGCGTGATCATGATCTCGACCGGCACCGGCATCGCGCCCTTCGCCAGCCTGCTGCGAGACCCCGATACCTACGAGAAATTCGACCAGGTCATCCTCACCCACACCTGCCGCGACAATGCCGAGCTCACCTATGGCCAGGAACTGGTGGCCGGGCTCGAGAGCGACCCGCTGATCGGCGAGCTGACCGGCGGCCGCGTCACGCTCTATAATTCGACGACCCGCGAGGAATCGGCGCGCATGGGCCGCATCACCGCGCTGATCGGCTCGGGCAAGTTCTATTCGGACCTCGGCATCGACAAGCTCAATCCCGAGACGGACCGCATCATGATCTGCGGCTCGATGCACATGCTGAAGGACGTCAAGGAACTCGCCGAAAGCCTCGGCTTCCAGGAAGGCTCGCTCAGCCATCCGGCCAGCTTCGTCGTCGAGCGCGCCTTCGTCGGCTGAGACATATCGCGGTCCGCCTGCTCTGTTGGAGGCGTCTGAGATTAGCGACGGCATTCGCGCTTCGTCATTCTAGGGCGGAGCAAGGAGCGGAGCGACGCGCGCAGACCCTCCATGCCGTTACGCTAAGGCATTGCGGCGGTTACGGAATTCTGCACCGTTGCACTCTGCGGCAGAGGTCACGGCATGGATACTCGGGTCAAGCCCGAGTATGACGAAGGGATGGGCATTTCGGCCAATCTCCAACGCATGGAGCGCCTACCCAGCATGATGTTTTGACCATACGGTCAAAAATCTGCTGCCTGAGCGGGCTTTTTGCGCTATGACCCTTTGAAAGACTCGTGAAGCATCGCTTCACGGGCTATCTTCGTTCGTGCCACCCAATGACACCCACGAAGGCATAAAAGCGCAAAGGCGCTGAGTGAAAGGGCAGGAGATGAGCACGATCCGCGAGCCCGGCGCAGGCGCGCCCAAGGTGATGCCGCTGCCGACGCGCGCCGCCGCCAACACGCCGCTGCCGCTGGAACACGGCATCGCCCGCAACC
>NZ_VFTQ01000038.1:0-48741 GCF_006439475.1 Mesorhizobium sp. B2-8-9
CAGTAGGCAGTAGGCAGTAGGCAGTAGGCAGTAGGCAGTAGGCAGTAGGCAGTAGGCAGTAGGCAGTAGGCAGTAGGCAGTAGGTGTCTCCTTCCCTATTGCCTATTGCCTACTGCCTAATCCCTATTCCTACTGCCTCTTTCCCGGTTTCTGCCAGCCCGTGCCGAGCAGCCCGATCTCACGAAGTTCCTTGTCCATCGTTTTCGCGACGTCCCGACGTCCGGCGCCGATGTCGCACAACTGGCTGTCGGACAGGTCTTCGATCGGATCGTGGGACAGCCGGGCGGCGACCCGAGCCTGGCGCAGCCAATCGCGTGCCGAACGCAACCAAAGGGCGAAGCCGGAAGGGGATTCCAGGGTGGTGCAGGGCTTCAGGGCGATCTCAGACATGGCTCAATCCGTGTTCTCCGGATATCAAATCCGGTTTTATGGTGTTTCGATGAAGCCATGATGCCGGATTGAAAAACAAACTGGAAACGAGTAGTTCTTTTCTGATCATCAAGTTTTATTTGGAGATCGCATGTCCAAGCTGCTGCCGGGAACGCGTGCGCTGCGGACGTTCGAAGCGGCGGCCAGGCATCTCAACTTCACCCGCGCGGCCGACGAGCTCGGCCTGACACCAGCGGCGGTCAGCCACCAGATCAAGGAAATCGAGGATCAGCTCGGGCTGGTGCTGTTCACGCGCACCAGCCGCACTATCCGGCTGACGGAGGCAGGCAATGTGCTGCTGGAGGCCTCGGTCGATGCGCTTGACCTGCTGAACCGCGCCGTCAGCCGCGCCCGCAAGATGACCCGCGGCACGGCGCTGCTGAAGGTAACGCTCGACGCGCAGTTCGCGACGAAATGGCTGATGCGTCGCGTCGACGATTTCCGCAAGCAAAAGCCGGGCATCGAGCTGCGCTTCGACATCACCTACGATGTCCGGGATTTCGACCTCGACGACGTCGATGTCGGCATCCGCTTCGGCGCCGGCAAATATCCCGGGCTCTGCGCGCATCGTCTGTTCGAGAACATCATCATCCCGGTGTGCAGCCCAGCGCTGCTGGCGTCAGGTCCGCCGCTGAAGGAGCCGCGTGACCTGTTCAACCACACGCTCGCGCATATCGAATGGTCGCGGCAGGGCGTGACCTGGCCGAATTGGAGCATGTGGATGCACGCGGCCGGCGTCGACGATTTCGACGACAGCCGCACGCTGGTCTTCGGGTCGTCGACCGATGCCACCCAGGCGGCGCTCGACGGCAACGCGGTGGCGCTCGCCGACTTCGCCATGGTGGCCAACGATCTCTCGCAAGGGCGCCTGGTGCGGCCCTTCGAGCTCGGCATCAAGGTCGCGCCGGAATTCGCATATTTCCTGGTCTATCCCGAGGCGGCCAAGGACGACGCGCGCGTCGTCGCCTTTCGCGAATGGCTTACCGAGGAGGCGGCGAAGACGCCGACGTGATGGCCTAAATACTTGTTTCCAATTCCGGGCGGAAGGCTACGGCGAAGTCGCCGAGCTTAAACGCTCACACTTTTCCTGGAATTGCTTTAGCCAGCCGGGGCGGCCGGCGCGCCGAACCAGCCGATGACGGCGCCGATGATCAGTATCACGCCCAGCCAGTGGCCGGCATCGATCAGCGTCAGGGCCCAGCCGAAGCCTTCATAGCGGTGGTTGACGGTGAGCGTGGTGGCGATGAATCCGAGCCAGAGCACGAAGCCGAACAGCAACCCGGCGATCGGGCTCGGCTCGCCGCCGGTTATCGCGCCCACCACCAGCGTCAGCACGAGCGCCATGATCAGCTCGGCGATGAAGCTGACGACGAAGGGAACGACCGAGCGCTGCATGGTGGCCGGGTCGAGCTTGGCGGCCTTCAGCCAAGGCTTGCTCAAGCCCATGTACCAGGCGGCGCCGAACAGCCACGCGACGATTGCGGCGGCGATCACCGCCAGCCAGTTCACAACCGAAAAATCCATGCTTTTCCCCTCCAAGTTGAAGGGCGATGGAACGCTTGTTCGGTCGTTGCGTCAAGCAAGGCGCCAGACGGTCGTGCGCTTGACCTCGGCATCTTCCAGCACGCGCGTCACCGGAACCTGGTAGATGGCAAGCGCTTCCAACCCGGTCCTGGGGAGATAGGCACGGCCCGGATCGCCGACGAGGATCTCGGCGCCGCGCGCCTTCAGAGAGGTGAACCAGGGCAGCACCCGCTCGGCGAAGGCCTTGTCGTAGAAGACGTCACCGGCGAGCACGACGTCCCAGCCATCGTCGGTGCCGACGCAATCCGTGCCGCGGAATTGCGCTTCAACGCCATTGGCTTCGAGGTTGAGCGCGATCGCCGTCTCGCAGAACGGGTCGATGTCGGCGGCGATTACTTGGCTGGCGCCGGCTTTCATGGCTGCGATCGCGACGAGGCCGGAACCGGAGGCGAAATCGAGCACCCGTTTGCCGCGTACGGTGCCCGGATTATCGAGCACATAGCGGGCGAGGCCCTGGCCGCCGGCCCAGGCGAAGGCCCAGAAGGGCGGCGGCAGGCCGATCTCGGCCAGCTCCTCCTCGGTGCGCAGCCATAGATCATGCGCCTCGTCGGCGAGGTGCAGAAGCACTTCCGGCACATGCGGCGGCGCCATCAGCGCCGTATTGTCGAGGATGAACTTTTTCGCGCTCTTTGGCGTAAGCCTGGTCACGGCGCCGGGTTGAGCTCGGCCATGCGGCAGACCTCTTTCCATTCGGCCGGCGTCACCGGCTGCACGGAAAGCCGGCCGAGCCGGACCAGCGCCATCTCGGCGAGCTTCGGGTTGGCCTTGACCTCTTCAAGCGTCACCGGCTTCGGCACGTCCTTATAGGCGCGGATGTCGACGCATTCCCAGCGCGGATCGTCGGTCGTGGTGTCGGGATGGGCCAGCGCGCAGACCTCGGCGATGCCGACGATGTCGAGACCCTCATTGGAGTGATAGAAGAAGCCGAGATCGCCGATCTGCATCGCCTTCATGTTGTTGCGGGCGGCGTAGTTGCGCACGCCGTCCCATTGCGTGCCGGCCTTGCCTTTGGCCTTCAGCGCCTCGAAGGAAAAGACCGAGGGTTCGGACTTGAACAGCCAGTAGTTCATATCGTTTGTCCCATCGCTTTGTCGCACCGCCACGCATGGCGTTCCGTCTATGCTTACTCTCTCGCCGTCATTGGGGCGAGAGCAGCGAACGATCATGCGCCGGCGGGCTTCTGGAAGACCCAGTTCCATGCACGGATCTCGACGCTTTCGAACAGGCCGGCCTTGGCATAGGGATCGGCCGCGGCCAAAGCTTGGGCAGCAGCCATGTCCGGCGCTTCGATCATCACCAGGCTGCCGTCCGGCTTGCCGTCGGCGTCGAGGAAGGGACCTGCAAAGGCAAGCTTGCCCTCGGCGATCAGGCCTTCCAGGAACGCAGCATGCGCCGGCCGCGTGTCGACGCGCAGCTGCAGGCTGCCGGGCTTGTCCTTGCAAATCAACGCAAACAGCATTTTCAGCTCCGATGATCAGATGTCGGTTTCGGTTTTGAGCGGCCTCGTCATCAGCGCGGTCACGGCCTGGCCGATGGTCACCTTGCCGTCGAGGATGGCGGCGACGGCCGAGATGATCGGCGCCTCGATGCCGCGCTCGGCGGCGATGCGGGCGGCAATCCCCGCCGTCGGCACGCCTTCGGCCAGCGGCAGGCCGTCAAGCGGCTTACCCTGGCCGAGCGCCAGGCCATAGGCGAAATTGCGCGACTGGGCGGAAGAGCAAGTGAGCAAGAGGTCGCCGAGGCCTGAAAGCCCCATCAGCGTTTCCGGCCGGGCGTCGAAGGCCGCGCCGATGCGGCGCAATTCGACGAAGCCGCGCGTCACCATGGCGGCCTGGGCGCTGGCGCCGAGACCTGCGCCGGTGACGGCGCCGGCGGCAATAGCAAAGACGTTCTTCAGCGCGCCGCCGATCTCGACGCCGATCAGGTCGTCGCTCGAATAGCAGCGAAGATTCTGCGCCGAGAAGCGCGCGGCAAGCTCGGCCGCCAATTCCGCATCGCGGGCGGCGACCACCACGGCCGTCGGCAGGCCGCGCGCGACGTCGCTGGCGAAGCTCGGGCCGGAAAGCGCCGCGACCGGATTGCCCGGCAGGCTTTCCTCGACGATCGCCGAGAGCAGCGCGCCGGTATCGCGCTCGATGCCCTTGGCGCAGAGCACCAGCGGCGCTCCCTGGGGCACATGGTTGCGGGCATTGGCCAGGATGGCGCGCAGCGACTGCGCCGGCGTCACGGCGAGCACGCAGTCGGCGCCTTCAAGCGCCGCGGCAATGTCGCTGGTGGCCGTGATGCCGGGCTCGATCCTGATGCCGGGCAGGTAGCGCGGGTTCTCGCCGCGGGCGATGGCGGCGACGGTTTCGGCGTCGCGGGCATAGAGCCGGACATCATGGCCGGCGCGCAGCACGGCCAGCGCCAGCGCCGTGCCCCAGGCGCCGCCGCCCAGCGCCGCAACACGCCAGCCGCTGGTGCTTTTCTTGGTCATGCCTTGGCACCACGCCGGCCCGAGCCGACCAGAGGCGCGGAAACACTGTCGAGCGGCCAGCGCGAGCGCGGCACGAAATCGGCGGCGTTTTCGTCGGCGATGCCGGCGCGCAGCCGCTCTATGCCGGCCCAGGCGATCATCGCCGCATTGTCGGTGCAAAGCTTCTGCGGCGGCGCGATGAATGCGAAGCCGGCCTCGAAACACAGCGCTTCGAGCGTCGCCTTGATGGTGCGGTTGGCGGCGACGCCGCCGGCAACGACCAGCGCCGGCTTTGCATGGTCCGGGAATTCCTGGCGGAACCGGGCAAGGGTGCGGGCGACACGATCGCCCAGCGCGTCGGCCACCGCGGCCTGGAAAGAGGCGCAGATGTCGGCGACGTCCTGGTCGCTCAGCGGCGCGATCGCCGTCGCCGCCTGGCGCACCGCCGTCTTCAGGCCGGAGAAGGAGAAATCGGGCTGTGCCGAGCCCTTCATCGGGCGTGGGAAGGCAAAGCGGCCTGCATCGCCGCTGACGGCCGCCTTCTCGACATTCGGGCCGCCGGGATAGGGCAGGCCAAGCATCTTGGCGGTCTTGTCGAAGGCCTCGCCCAGCGCATCGTCTATGGTGGTCGCCCAGCGCTGGTAATCGCCGACGCCGCGCACCGCGACGATCTGGGTGTGGCCGCCGGAAACGAGCAGGAGAAGGTAAGGAAAATCGAGGCCATCGGTCAGCCGCGCCGTCAGCGCGTGGCCTTCGAGGTGGTTGATGGCGATCAGCGGCTTGTTGGCGGCGGCGGCGATTGCCTTGGCGGTCATCAAGCCGACGATCAATCCGCCGACCAGGCCGGGACCGGCAGTGGCGGCGATGGCGTCGATCTCATCGAGCGATACCGCCGAATCGGCGAGCGCCGCCTCGACGATGCCGTCCAGCGCCTCGACATGGGCGCGCGCGGCGATCTCGGGCACGACGCCGCCAAAGGCCGCGTGCTCCTCGATCTGGCTGAGCACCACGTTGGACAAAATTTCGGGCGCGGCGACGCCGTCCAGCGCCACAACGCTGGCCGCCGTCTCGTCGCAGCTCGTCTCAATGCCCAGAACGCGGATCAATTGGTCGCTGGCCTCTATGATTGTATCACCGGCCAATCCCAATTAGGAAAAGGCCCGGCAGACCTCAAGCTGCCCCGGGGGTTATCACGGACCGCGCGCCATGCAAACTTTGAAAATCGGAACACGCGGCAGCCCGCTGGCATTGGCCCAGGCGCATGAGACGCGCGCGCGGCTGATGCAGGCGCATGGCCTGTCCGAAGAGGCGTTCGAGGTGGTGCCGATCTCGACCAGTGGTGACCGCATCCAGGACCGGCCGCTGTCGGAGGCCGGCGGCAAGGGCCTGTTCACCAAGGAAATCGAGGAGGCGCTGCTCGAGCGCCGCATCGACATCGCCGTGCATTCGTCGAAGGACATGCCGACGGTGCTGCCCGATGGGCTGGAGCTTGTCACTTTCCTGCCGCGCGAGGACGCGCGCGACGCCTTCATCGGCAAGAACGTGAAGCGGATCGCCGACCTGCCGCATGGCGCCACGGTCGGATCGTCATCGCTGCGCCGTCAAGCGCTGATCCGCCGCATGCGGCCGGATCTCGACGTGGTGATCTTCCGCGGCAATGTGCAGACCCGGCTGCGCAAGCTGGACGAAGGCGTCGCCAAGGGCACCATCCTGGCCTATGCCGGATTGAAGCGCCTCGGACTTGAGCATGTCGTCACCGACCTGATGCCGCTGGAAGCTTTTCCGCCGGCGCCGGGACAAGGCGCGATCGGCATCGAAACCCGCATCGGCGACCGCGACGTCGAAAAGATGCTGGCAGCGATCCATCACGTGCCGACCGGCCAGGCGCTCACCTGCGAGCGCGCCTTCCTCGCCGCGCTCGACGGCTCCTGCCGCACGCCGATCGCCGGCCATGCGACGGTGGCGGGCGAAAAACTGTCCTTCGCCGGGCTGATCATCTCGCCCGACGGCACGGAATCGCATGAGGTCCGGCTGGAAGGCGAGGCTGCCGACGCGGCGGAGATCGGCCTGGACGCGGCGCGCACGGTCCGCACCAAGGCTGGTGCGACATTCTTCGACGGCTGGGCCTGACATGGTCCGCGTCCTGGTGACGAGGCCGGAGCCTGGCGCGCGCACGGCACGGCGCCTCGAAGCCCTGGGATTCCAACCTGTCTTGCTGCCGCTGACCGAGACGAGCGCATTGCCGGTCGAGGCGAGCATCGGCACCGATGGCGTCGCGGTCGTCGTCACCAGCGCCAATGCGGTGCGGCATGCGTCGAAGGCGCTGATCGCGGCAGTTGCGCGCCTACCTTGCCACGCAGTTGGCAAACGGACGGCGGAAGCCTGCCGCGCGGCGGGATTTTTCGCCGTCACCGAAGGTCCGGGCGATGCCGAGGCGCTGGCCGATGCCATCGCCGGCGGCCTTGCCGGCAGGGCAATCGTCTATCTGTGCGGCCGCGTCCGCTTGCCTGCGTTCGAGCAGCGGTTGGCGGCGGCGGGCGTGCATGTCCAGGCGATCGAGACCTACGACACGACAAGCATCGACTATGGCGATGCCGATGTAGTCGCCCGCCTGTCGGGCCGGCCGACCGACGCGGCGCTGCTTTATTCGGCCAAGGCCAGCGCCGCGCTGGCCAGCCTGATTGCGCGGCCGTCCTTGCGGCATCTCTTTGAAAGAACGGAATTCCTGGCGCTCTCGGCCCGCGTCGCCGAGCCGCTGGACGGGGTTGCCGGTGACAGGGTCCGCATCGCGTCCAAGCCCGAGGAGGAGGCGCTGCTGGCGCTTTTGTCGCTGCCCGGCTGAGCCGCGTCATCACACCGCCCCTTTTCACCGCTTGGTGATGTGCTAGAGCATCCCCTGGACCCTTTGAACCATCCTCAAGCCAGTTCGCGGAGCCCAAAGCATGGTCAAGACGCCGAAGATGCGACATTCGAAGACCCGGCGCGAGCCGGTGACCATCGAACTCGAGCCCGGCGCCGTCTCGCGAATCACCGATGAGGATGCCGCCAAGGCCGAGACCAGTGCCGCGCAGACCGACGAGGCGAAGGCAGAAGAGGCCGCCGCTGCTTCGCAGCCGGAGCCGCCGGAAGAGCCGATCCATGCCGAGCAGGCCGATATCGAGCCGTGGGAGCATAGCGACGCCGCGCAGGCTGCAGCCGATAAATCAGAGGCCGGCAAGGACGAGCCGGAGGCGCCGTATCCCGGCGCGTCCGATGCGCCGAAGAGCCAGCCCAAGGGCTTCGATTACAATTTCGAGGACGCATCCGCGCCTGGCGCCGGCGCCTCGGCATCGAAGGCAAGCGAGACACGAAGTGAGACATGGGGCGAGGATGGCGTGCCGCAGCCGCCACGCAGAACCGGCGTCAACGCCATCGCTGCGGGCGTCGTCGGCGGCGTGATCGCGCTTGCCGGTGCCGGCCTACTGCAAGCGGTCGGCCTGCTCGGATCGTCGGGACCGGGCGGCGGGTCGCTCGATAGCGTCAACGGCGAGATCGCTTCGCTGAAAAGCGAGATTGCGGCGCTGAAGGAAAGCGGCGGCACCTCGGCCAAGGTCGACGGCCTGTCCTCGGCGCTCGATCAGGTCAAAGCCGATGTGGCGGCGCTGAAATCGTCGGCCGGCCAGGGCGGCGACGGCGCCGCGCTCAAGGCGCTCGGCGACAAGGTCGGCCAGATCGAGACAACCGTCGCCGAGCTGCAGAAGAACGGCAATGCGGCACCCGCCGATCTCGGTCCGCTCAACGAGAAGATCGCCGGGCTCGACGCGCTGGTGAAATCGGCGGGCGATGCGGCCAAGGCCGAGGACGGCAGGGTGGCGGCACTGGAGCAGTCCGTATCGCAGCTTTCCGGCAAGGTCGAGGCGCAGACCTCGCAACCCAAGATCGCGCTGGCGATCGCCGCCTCGGCGCTGAAGTCGGCGCTCGATCGCGGCGCGCCGTTCGCGACCGAGCTCGACACCTTCGCGGCGATCGCGCCGGACGCGCCCGAGCTCGCGGCGCTGCGCTCCTATGCCGAAAAGGGCGTGCCGACCCGCGCCACCATCGCTGCGGAGGCCGATGCCGCCGCCAACGCCATGGTCGATGCGGCAAAGCCGGTCGACCAGAATGCCGGCTTCTTCCAGAGCCTGGTGTCGAGCGCTGAATCGCTGGTCAAGGTGCGGCCGGTCGGCGCGGTCGAAGGCAAGGGCGTGCCGGAAACCGTCGCGCGCATGGAAGTGGCGGTCAACCAGGGCGATTACGCCAAGGCGCTCAGCGAATATGACACGCTGCCGGACGCGGCAAAGGCGGCCGGCGCCGATTTTGCCGGCAAACTGAAGGCACGGCTGGAGGTCGAAAAGCAGCTCGAAGCGCTGATTGCCGGCGCGACGAAGGCTTAAGGAGACAAGATGATCCGCATCCTCGTCTTCCTCGCCGTCGTCTTCGCGCTCGGGCTCGGCTTTGCCTGGCTGGCAGACCGCCCGGGCGAGATGCTCGTCACCTTCAACGGCTACCAGTACCAGGTCACGCTGATGGTGGCAGCGGTGGCGATCGTCGCTGTTGTGGTGGCGGTGATGATCGTCTGGTGGCTGATCAAGTCGCTGTGGAACAGCCCCTACACGATCTCGCGCTATTTTAGGGTGCGCCGCCGCGACCGCGGATACCAAGCATTGTCGACGGGCATGATCGCCGCCGGCGCCGGCGACGGCGCGCTGGCGCGCAAGAAGACCAAGGAGGCGGCCAAGCTGATCAGCTCCGACCAGGAGCCGCTGATCAACCTGCTCGACGCCCAGGCCTCGCTGCTCGAAGGCGACCATAAAGGCGCGCGGGAGAAATTCGAGCGCATGCTCGACGATCCCGAGATGCGGCTGCTCGGCCTGCGCGGGCTCTATCTGGAGGCCGAGCGCCTCGGCGACCGCAATGCCGCGCGCCACTATGCCGGCCGCGCGGCGGCGGTGGCGCCGCAGCTTGCCTGGGCGGCGGAATCGACGCTGGAAGAACTCACCGAACGCGGCGACTGGGACGGCGCGCTGAAGCTGGTCGAGGCGCAGAAATCGACCAGGCAGATCGAGCGTGACGCCGCCAACCGCCGCCGCGCCGTGCTGCTCACCGCCAAGGCGCAGGCGCTGGTCGACAGCGATCCGAACGCGGCCCGCACCGCGGCGCTCGAAGCCAACAAGCTGGCGCCGGATTTCGCGCCGGCGGCGGTGATCGCCGCCGATCTGGTTATCCGGCAAAACGACGTGCGCAAGGGCTCCAAGATCCTGGAGGCCGCCTGGAAGGCCGAGCCGCATCCCGACATCGCCGAGCTCTACACCCATGCCAGGCCGGGCGACGCCGTGCTCGATCGTCTGAACCGCGCGAAGAAGCTGCAGGAATTGAAGAGGAATCATCCCGAGTCGTCGATGGCCGTGGCGCGCGCAGCGCTCAATGCTCAGGATTTCGCCACGGCGCGGCGCGAGGCGGAGGCCGCGATCCGCATGGATCGTCGCGAGGGCGCATATCTTCTGCTCGCCGATATCGAGGAGGCCGAGACCGGCGACCAGGGCAAGGTGCGGCAGCTGCTGTCGAAGGCCGTGCGCGCGCCGCGCGATCCGGCCTGGGTGGCGGACGGCGTCATCTCCGAGCGCTGGGCGCCGGTGTCGCCGGTCACCGGCAAGCTCGATGCCTTCACCTGGCGGGCGCCGATGGAGCGGCTTGGCCAGCTGATCGACAGCGACGCGGATGTCGCCGTACCGGCGATCACCGCTGCGCCGCCTGTCCAGCCTGTCGCCGAAAAGGCGATCGACATCGTCGCCGATGCTCCGGCCGAGAAGCCGGCGCCGGTGCCTTCAAACGGCGGCGAGAAGCAAGCGTCCGTTGCGGAAGCCGTCAGCGAGGCTGAAATCGGCGAGCCCGGTCCGGAGCTGCCGCCTCTGCCGGACGACCCTGGTGTCGCGCCGGAAGAAGAAGCGGAAAAATCGCCGCGCCGCTTTCGTTTGTTCTGAGGCTGTGTTCTGGGACCGGGTTGTTGGGCAGGGAAAAAACATCGATGTTCGAGCGCGTATTGTCCTTCCTGAGGGATCTGCCGGCTGGGCGCGAGACCAAGCCGAGCGCCGACGATCCGCGCGTCGCGGCTTCGGCGCTGCTCTATCATGTGATGAACGCCGACGGCGTACGCCAGGACGTCGAGTGGGAACGGTTCAAGCAGATCCTGGCCGAGACCTATTCGGTGAGCGGCGAGGAGCTCGATGCGCTGGCGGCGGCCGGCGAGCGCGCCGACAACGAGGCGATCGACCTCTACGCCTTCACCAGCGTCTTGAAGCGCCACCTCGACCCCGAGGCGCGCAAGGCCTTCATCGGCCTGATGTGGGAAATCGTCTATGCCGATGGCGAGCTTGACGAGCTCGAGGACAACACCGTCTGGCGGGTCGCCGAGCTGATCGGCGTCGAGCGTCGCGACCGCATCGAGGCGCGCCGCAAGGCGGCAGCCGAGGTGCCCGGCGCGCGGGGCGAATCGAGCGACGAATAGCAGGATCCTTCGCCTTCCATGCCACCCAGATCGAGGCCGAGACCAAAAATCCTGATCGTGCTGCATCAGGAGACTTCGAGCCCCGGCCGCGTCGGCCACATGCTCCTGGAAGAAGGCTTCGACCTCGACATCCGCCGCCCGCCCTTGGGTGACGAATTGCCCTGCACGCTGAACGATCATGCCGGCGCGGTTATCTTCGGCGGGCCGATGAGCGCCAATGACGAGGACGAGTTCGTCCGCCGCGAAACCGACTGGCTGGAAATCCCGCTCAAGGAGAACCGGCCGTTCCTCGGCATCTGCCTTGGGGCGCAGATGCTCGCCAACCATC
Source organism: Mesorhizobium sp. B2-8-9 (assembly GCF_006439475.1). Taxonomy (NCBI): domain Bacteria; kingdom Pseudomonadati; phylum Pseudomonadota; class Alphaproteobacteria; order Hyphomicrobiales; family Phyllobacteriaceae; genus Mesorhizobium; species Mesorhizobium sp. B2-8-9. Next base: position 11,320 of record NZ_VFTQ01000038.1, read on the forward strand.
TCGGCGGCAAGGTCGAGGGCCACGGCGAAGGCCTGGTCGAGATCGGCTGGTATCCGCTGAAGGCGACCGAGGCTGGCAAGAAACTGTTGCACTGGCCGGAGATGGTCTACCAGTTCCACCGCGAGGGCTTTTCGCTGCCGAAGGAAGCGACGCTGCTGGCGACCGCGGAAACCTATCCCAACCAGGCGTTCCGTTATGGCGAGAATGCCTGGGGCATCCAGTTCCATGGCGAGCTGACAAGGGCGATGATGCAGCGCTGGGTGGTGCGCGGCGCACATCGCTTCGAACTCCCCGGCGCCCAGCCCGGCCGCGACCATCTCGGCGGCCGGCTGATCTGGGACATGCACCTCAAGCGCTGGCTGGGCGAGTTTTTGGGGCTGATTTTTGGGCGGCCGGCTGTGGGGTAGGGCAAACTGATGCGGCTGTTGGACTGGATCAGACCGACCAGCATCTGCGCCGCACCTGCCGAGGTCGCGCAGATCGTTGCCTCGCCGCGCCAATTTTCTGCGCCCGACGCGGCGAATCCGTAACCCTACTCGGCGGCCGTCTCCGACGGCGCCTCTGCCGGCCCCGAAGGCTCGGCTTCGGCACGGGGCTTGCGCCGTGAAAACAGCGACCTGAGCGTGACGTAGAACACCGGCGTCAGGAATAGGCCGACGAAGGTGACCCCGAGCATGCCGGAGAACACCGCGGTGCCGAGCGACTGGCGCATTTCTGCGCCCGGGCCCGTTGCGATCATCAGCGGCACGACGCCGAGGATGAACGCGAAGGCGGTCATCAGGATCGGCCGCAGCCTGAGCCGGCAGGCTTCGACGGCGGCCTCGGCGGCCGACAGGCCGCGTTCCTGCGCCTGCCGCGCGAATTCGACGATCAGGATCGCGTTCTTGGCGGCAAGCCCGATCAGCACGATGAGGCCGATCTGCACGAGAATGTTGTTGTCCAGCCCTCGGAAAGTCACGCCAAGCAACGCCGCGAGCACGCCGAGCGGCACCACCAGCACAATGGCGAACGGCAACACCCAGCTTTCATATTGCGCCGCCAGCGCCAGGAACACGAACAGCACCGACAGTCCGAAGATATAGACGGCGGCATTGCCGGTGTTGCGCTCCTGATAGGCAAGCTCGGTCCATTCATAGGAGGTACCGGCCGGCAATGTCTTTGCCGTGATCCCTTCCATCAATGCCAGCGCGTCGCCCGTGGAGACGCCAGGCGCGGCGTTGCCCTGCAGCGGCACCGAGACGTACATGTTGTAGCGCTGGACCAGCGCCGGGCCGGTGACGTCGCGGATCTCGATCAACGTGCCGAGCGGAACCAGCGCGCCGGTCGCCGAGCGAACCTTCAATTTCAAGATGTCGGAGCGATCGAGGCGGAACGCCTGGTCGGCCTGCGCCCGCACCTGGTAGACGCGCCCGAAAGCGTTGAAGTCGTTGACGTAGGCGGTGCCCAGATTGATCGACAGTGTCTCGAAGATGTTGGGGATCGGCACGTTCAGGATGCGCGCCTTGTCGCGATCGATCGCCAGGAAGAATTGCGGGCTCGACGCGGAGAACGTGGTGAACACGCCTGTCAGCCCCGGCGTCTTATTGGCCTTGCCGGCGATTTCGTAGGCAAGCGCCAGGATCTGCCGCATGTCGGCGCTGTTGCGCTCCTGGATCTGCAGCTTGAAGCCGCCGGCATTGCCGACGCCGCGGATCGGCGGCGGCGGCAGTGCGATAATGAAGGCTTCCTTGATGCTTTGCAGGCTGCCGAACAGATTGCCGATGACCTTGGTCGCCGACTGGCCGGCTTTCAGCCGCTCGTCAAACGGCTTGAACCTGGCGAAGATCACGCCCTGGTTGCTGGCGTTGGTGAAGGTCGCGCCGGAGAAGCCGGCGAAGGCGACCGCGTAGTCGACGCCTGGCGTTTTCTGGATGATCTGCGACGCCTGCTGGATGACCGCATCGGTCCTCGACAGCGAGGCGCCGTCGGGCAACTGGACCACGACGATCGCATAGCCCTGGTCGAGCGATGGGATGAAACCGCGCGGCACGGCCTGCGCCATGTAGACCGTGGCGGAGATCAGGCCCGCGAAAACGGCCAGCATGGCGGCGATCGTTATCCACGAGCCGACCAGCACGCGGATGATGCTCGAATACCAATGGGCGACCCTGTCGAAGCCGCGATTGAACCCGTCGGCGAGCGCCCGTCCGAACCGCGCCAGGAAAAAGCGAGGCGGCGCCGCCGCGGCGCGGTGCGACTTGAACAGCAGTGCGGCCAGCGCCGGCGAAAGCGTCAGCGAATTGAATGCCGAGATCGCCGTCGACACCGCGATGGTGATCGCAAACTGCAGGTAGAATTGCCCGGAAATGCCGGGGATGAAGGCTGTCGGCACGAAGACGGCTATCAGCACCAGCGAGATCGCGATAATGGCCGTTCCGACTTCGTTCATGGTCAGGTGCGACGCCGGATTGGGCGCGAGCCCACTGGCGATATTGCGCTCGACGTTCTCGACCACGACGATCGCATCGTCGACGACGATGCCGATCGCCAGAACGAGCCCGAACAGCGTCAGCATGTTGAGCGAGAAGCCGGCGGCGTAAAGCACAGCCAGCGTGCCGATCAGCGACACGGGGATCGCCACGATCGGCACGATCGCCATGCGCCACGACTGCAGGAAGACGATGATGACGATGATGACCAGCAACATCGCCTCGAGGATCGTCTTGTAGACCTCGTGGATCGACTCGGCGACGAATTCTGTCGGATTGTAGACGATTTCGTAGCTCAACCCGTTCGGGAAGTCGCGGGAAAGCTCCTTCATCTTGTCCTGGATCTCCGCGGCCGCGGCGAGCGCATTGGTGCCCGGCCGCTGGAAGATGGCGAGCGCCACCGCCGGTTTGCCGTTGAGATAGGAGTTGGTCACGTAATCCTTGGCTCCGAGCTCGATGCGCGCAACGTCCTGCAGCGAGATCAGGCGGCCGTCGTCGGTCGATTTGACGATCACGTATCGGAAGTCGCGGGCGTCGTTGAAGCGGCCTTGCGTGGTGACCGTGTACTGGAACGCCGTGCCGGTGCCGGTCGGCGGCGCGCCGATCGAGCCGCCCGACACTTGGACGTTCTGGTCGCGCAGCGCCTGCACCACATCGCCTGAGGTCATCCCCAGGGCGGACAGTTTTTCCGGATCAAGCCAGATGCGCAGCGAATATTCGCGCTCGCCGAAGATGATGAGGTCGCCGACGCCGTCTAACCTGAGCAGTATGTCGCGCACCCGCGAGCGGGCGTAGTTCGAGACGTAGAGCTGGTCGTAGGTATTGTCGGGCGACAGCATGTGCACGACCATCATCAGGTCGGGCGAGCTCTTGGTGGTGGTGATGCCGAGGCGGCGGACTTCTTCGGGCAGGCGCGGCTCGGCGACCGACACGCGGTTCTGCACAAGCACCTGCGCCTTGTCGAGATCGGTGCCCAGCTTGAAGGTGATGGTCAGCGCCATCGACCCGTCGCCCGACGAATAGGACGACATGTAGAGCATGCCCTCGACGCCGTTGATCTCCTGCTCGATCGGTGTTGCCACCGTCGCTGCGACCGTCTGGGCGTCGGCGCCCGGATACTGCGCGCGAACGACGATGGTCGGCGGCGCGATCTCGGGATATTGCGCGACCGGCAGCTGGGTATAAGCAATCCCGCCGAGGATCAGCAGGACGATCGAAACGACCGATGCGAAGATGGGGCGGTCGACGAAGAAATGTGCGAACCTCATTGCTGCAACCCGGCGGTGTCGGCCTTGGGCGGCAACGTCACCATCTCGGCCTTCACTTTGGTGCCAGGCCTGGCGTGCATCAGCCCTTTGACGATGATCGTCTCGCCGCCGGTCAGGCCCGAGCGGATCACCCGGTAGCCGTCGAGAAGCGGGCCGGTGCGCACGGGCTTCGCCGACACCATCCCGGCCTCATCCACCAGGAAGACGATGCGTCGATCCTGATCGGCGCCGATCGCGTCGTCGGGCACCAGCACGCCGCTATGCGGCAGCGACCCCGGCACGTTGATGCGCCCGAACATGCCTGGCTGGAGAATGCCGTCGGGGTTGGCAAACTTCGCACGCACCCGCATGGTGCCGGTCGCGTTGTCGATCCGGTTCTCGGCAAAATCGAGCTTGCCTTTGAACACCGCCTCCGCGCGGTCGGCGACATGAACCTCCACATCGAGCCCGCTGGCGCCTTCCTGCATGCTGCCGCCGCGCGCCTTCGCGTCGCGGGCGTAGCTGAAATACAGGCGCTCATCGACGTCGAAATAGAAGTCGATCGGGTCGCGCGTGACGATGGTCGTCAGCAAGGTGGAATCCGGCTGCACGAGGTTGCCGACCGACACCAGCCGGCGGTCGATGCGGCCGGATAAAGGCGCCTTGATCTCGGTGAATTCCATGTTCAGGCTGGCCGTCGTCAGCGCAGCCGTCGCGCCCTGCATCTGCGCCTGCGCCGCAAGGTATTCCCGCCGGCGGTCGTCGACCGTGGCGGGCGAGATGTTGCCGGTCTTGGCAAGCTCGTTGGCGCGATCCAGCTGCATCTTGGTGAATTCGAGCAGTGACTTGGCGACGTCCACTTGCGATTTGGCGGCATCATAAGCGGCCTGGTACGGACGCTGGTCGATGGTGAAGAGCAGGTCGCCCTTGTTGACCAGCGAGCCGTCCTGGAAGCTGACCTTGTCCAGATAGCCGCTGACGCGCGAACGGATGGCGACCTGGTCGACGGCTTCGAAGCGCCCGACGAACTCGTCGTCTTCGACGATATCACGCACCACCGGCTTGGCCGCCGTCACCGCTGGTAGCTGCTGGTCCTGCGCCAACGCAGCGCTGCCGAAAGCCATGCCGAGCAGGAATGCCGCCGACACGGCGGCGCGGGCAAGCCAGTTGGCCGATCGACGGGGTCGCCCGCCCGCGTCGCGATGCAATTGCCCATTCCCTGTGGTGTCCATTTGCGTCCCCGCTCGCTGGACCCGGAGGTCGATTGATCCGCTTCACGCTCAGGCTTCTAGTGGAGATCAGACTGCAGCGTTGTGCACAGCAACATGATCATTTTCCATGCGGGCTGAAATGTCCACCCCGTGGCTGCCCATCGCCATCCGGCAAGGCCGACATCGATCATACAGACGCGATGGCCACTTCACGCCACGAGTCAAAGTTCGTGCTCGCCCTGGCGTCCGGTCACCAAGCAATCCCGGACATCGGAGTTCACCGTTTGGTGATGATGCGCATCGCAGCGAGAGCGTATGGCGACCGTCAGCGCTGCAACAGCGGTTTCACTCCTGTCGCTGCTTTCGTGGGATTTCCAGATGCTGTGCAGCAGCAGCCCGGAGATCGCTGAAATCATCCGCACGACCGCGCTTGAGTAGCGCGGCGCGGCGCAGCCGTCCAAATAAGTGTCGTTGCTAGCTCCGAGGCGCTGGCGAATGCATCGGCTTTCCCCGCCGGCGCTGTGCATCGCCGGTCTGGCCGCTATCGGCGGAGCCGCGAATCTGTGCTAAGGCGCCGCCCGACCAATCAAGAGGACGACACTGTGAGCGAACTGACCTTGGCCGAGGCGACCGAAAATATCTATGCCTCACTCCGAGCGGACAATGCCGACCTCGATGCGCATATCGCGGCACTCAAGGCAGCGCTGGCGCGGGAGGGGAAGAAACAGGCGGTGTTCGATCCGGCCAGGCTGGTGCAGAACAACCGCGCCGGCCGCAAGTTGATGCAGGCCTATTTTCGGCAGCGGGGCGTCAGCGTGAGCTTTTCGGAGTAGATTTGCTCGCGCCCCTGCCTCGCTGGGCGACGGCGCGGTGAGATTGGCCTGAACGTCGGATCCAGCGGCTTGGATCAAGAACGCGATCAGTTCCGGCTGTTGAGATGCCGCACCTGCCGCAGCGCCGGGAACAGATAGGCCCACAGGCCGGCGACGGCGATGGCGCCGATGCCGCCGATCACCACCGCGGGAACCGTGCCGATCAGCGCCGCCATGGTGCCGGCGCGGAATTCGCCGAGCTCGTTGGAGGCGCCGACGAAGACCTGGTTGACGGCGTTGACGCGGCCGCGCACCTCGTCCGGCGTCCAGAGCTGGATCAGCGTCTCGCGGATATAGACGCTGAACATGTCGGTGGCGCCGAGCAAAGCGAGCGCCGCGATCGATAGCCAGGTGATGGTCGAGACGCCGAACAACACGGTGAAGGCGCCGAACAAAGCGACGAAGCCCAGCATGATCTTACCGGCATGGTTGCGGATCGGGTGGCCGGCAAGCCAGACGGCGACGCAGATGGCGCCGATGCCGGGCGCCGAGCGCAGCAGGCCAAGGCCCCAGGGGCCGAGCTGGAGGATGTCGCGCGCATAGACGGGCAGCAGCGCCGAGGCGCCCGACAGAAGCACGGCGAACAGGTCGAGCGAGATCGCGCCGAGCACGATCTTCTCGCCCCAGATATAGCCGAAGCCGGCAAACAGCGTCTGCATCGTCGGCTTGTCGGTGGCCGTTTGCTGGGCGGGCTTCGGGATGGTGAAGATGAGCAGCCCGGCGGCGAGCATCAGGACGGCGGCGGTGGCGTAGGCGACCTCCGCCGAGATGCCGTAGAGCAGGCCGCCGGCGACCGGGCCGACGATGGTCGCCGTCTGCCAGGCCGACGAATTCCAGGCTATCGCGTTGGCGAAATCTTCCTGCGGCACGAGATTGGCGAACAACGAGGACGAGGCCGGGCCGTAGAAAGCGCGGGCAATGCCGAACATCACCAGCACGAGGAAGATCGGCAGCGGGCTGGTCAGGCCGCGCAGCGTCAGAAGCAGCAGGGCCAAGGCGCAGCCGGCCTCGACCAGGGTCGCCAGCGTCATGATCAGCCGGCGGCCGAAGCGGTCGGCGACGACGCCGGTGACCAGGACCAGGAGCAGCGAAGGCAGGAACTGGACGATGCCGACAATGCCGAGGTCGAACGGATTGCGGGTCAGGTCATAGACCTGCCAGCCGACGGCGACCGAGACGATCATGGTGGCGAAGGTGGTGAGGAAGCGCGCCGTCCAGTAGCTGAGGAACGGGCGGTGCCGGAACGCGGCGTAGCGCTGGTCTGGTGACGTTGTTTCGACGGTCATGATTCGAGGGCCCCGTTGCGACAAAGGCCGGCGGGGCACTTCCACGGTGGGCGCTGGTCCGGCCGCAACCCTTTAGCCCAGTTCGTCTTGCCATGCGCTAAAAAAATCCGCGCTGGATCTAAGAAAATCGAAATTCCCTGCTCTGGTGAGGTGGCGTTCAGCCTCTCAAAGCAGCCGAGATGGCTTCCAGCCCGCCGCGCAACTCCGCCTCTTTCGGCCAGCCGAAGCCGAGACGGAAGAAATGCTTCGGCATCTCGAACCAGTGGCCGGGGCCGACATAGGTGCCGTATTCCGCCAGCAGCCTGGTGTAGAAGCGGTCAAGGTCGAAGCCGGCATCGACGTTGAGCCGCGGAAAGCCGACGACGCCGCCTTGCGGCCGCACCCAGTCGACCAGTGGCTCGCCGTCGATCCAGTCCTGCACGACGTCGCGGCGCCTGGCCATTTCGGGGAGCAGCGAGGCGAGGAAGGTATCACGGCGTTCGAGCGTGGCGCGGGCGATCGCCTCGTCGATGACGCTGCCGCAGATGCCGATCTGCTCCTTGGCGGCGAGGAAGGTCTCCTGCAATTGCGGATCGCGGGTCATCAGCCAGCCGATGCGGATGCCCGGAATGCCGAAGGCCTTCGACAACGAGCAGACGCTGATGGCGCCGGAGCTGAGCGAGGCCGCCGACGGCAGCCGGGCGCCATAGGAGAGGTCGCGATAGGTCTCGTCGACCAGCAGGCGGCATTTGCGGCTTTCGGCAAGCGTAATCAGCGCGTCGAGATCGGCGCGTGTCATCATCGTGCCGGTCGGATTGTGCGGGCAGGTGACGCTGATCAGCCTGGTGTTCGGCCGCAGCTCTGCCTTCACACGGTCGATGTCGATGGCAAAGCCCTCGTCAAAATCGAGATCGATGTAGGAGATGGCGCAGCCGATCGCCTTCGGTGTCTCGATGTTGGTGGCGTAGTTCGGCCGCACGACCACGAGATGGTCGCCGGCCGACAGAAGCGACGTGGCGATGATGAACAGCGCGCCGGCCGCGCCAGCGGTCACCAGCACATCATCGGGGGAAAGACCGCTGTCCTGCCCGGCGATAAGCGCCCGCAGTTCCCTGTCGCCGCGATGCTCGCCATAGAACAGCGTGAGGTCGGGCAGCGTGAGACCGATGTCGGAAAGTTTCCGGTCTGCGATCGAGCTTTCGGAAAGATTGTAGCGGATGCGCTCGTAGCCGTATTCCTCCGGCGCTTCCTTCTCGATCACCATCCTGGCGTAGTTCATGGCCATGTCCCCAAGCGGTTCATCCTTTTAAACAAACCGCGCGTCCTGTTTTGACGCAATTCCGTACGGCTTTCCTGGAATTGCCAGGTGGAACGGTATCCAAGCCATAAAGGCAGGAAGCCTGCCAAGGCTGATTCCTCGGCAGGCTTCCCTAAACCATTGGTGCAGGCGCGTTATTTCAGGCCGGGGCTTTGGCCTTCCTGGCCCTTGCAGGCTTCGCCGGCTCCGGTTCCGCCTTGCGGCCGAGGCCGATCGACTTGGCGAGCTGCGAGCGCGAGGCCGCGTAGTTGGGCGCGACCATCGGGTAATCCACCGGCAGGCCCCATTTGGTGCGGTAGGCTTCCGGCGTCAGGCCGAAATGCACGCCGATATGGCGCTTCAGCGATTTGAACTTCTTCCCGTCCTCGAGGCAGATGATGTAGTCCGGCGTCACCGAGCGCCTGGGATTGACGGCGGGAACCGGCGGGGGCGCCGCGGGCTCCGCCGGCTGGCTGATCCCGCCGATCGAAGAGGCAACGCTGGCGATCAGTCCGCCCAGGTCGGAAGCAGGCAAGCGGTTTTTGGCGACATAGGCCGATACGATATGAGCGGTGAGCTCGAGCAGGTCGATTTCCCTGGCTGTGCTGGTGTCCTCGTCCACGTAGTCCCTCCATTTCTGCCGCAAGGTCGCGAAAACGATCCGGTTTTCGCGGTGTAATGTCGAAGCGCTGCGAGCGTTGTTTGCGAATTCGGGAAGCCGCAGGGGCCGCAGGCCGGCGAATTCCTAGTCGGCAAATCTGCGCGGCGCAACATTTTGTCGCGTCAATACACGCTGTTTTGAACAATTATACTGAAATGTAACTATATCAGACGACCAGCGCCTTGTCGCGCCACAGACGAAATCCACCCTCGAAAGCGCGAGTGTTGTCGCCGCGCCGGGACTTTTCAGGCAATTGATCGAGCTTGTCGACATTGCCGCCGCCAATCACGACATAGTCAGGCTGCAAGGCGGCGCGGAGCCTATCGACAACGTCGAAAACGTATTTGCGCCACTTCTTCTTCCCGTGCTTCACCAAGCCGCGTTCGCCGACGTAATCCTCGAAAGTCGCTCCCTTCTTGTAGGGCAGGTGGGCGAGCTCCATGGGCTGGCCGACATTCTTGATGATCATGGCGGCGCCCAGGCCGGTTCCGAGGCCGAGGAACAGCATGCGGCCGCCGTCATAGCTGCCGATGGCCTGCATCAGCGCGTCGTTGACGAGTTTCACCGGCTTGCCGAAAGCGGCGGTGAAATCATAGCCGTTCCAGCCCTTGCCGAGATTGAAGGGATCGAGCGAGGGCTTGTTGTCGCGCACGGGGCCGGGATAACCCATCGAGATGACGTCGTAGTCCAGACCCTCGGCCAGTTTCTTGACCGACGAGACGACCTGGTCCGGGGTCAGGCTCGGTCCGGACGCGGCGCGGCGCATCTCGCCGCCTGCGCTGGTGAGGATCTTCACATGCGAGCCGCCGACATCGACGGTGAGCACGATCGGATCACCGGTTGCCGCGGCTTTCTTTGCTGCCTTCGCCATCCCGTCCTCCCCGAAAGTTATTTGCTCGGATTGATCCAGCCATCGGGTGGGCCGAAGCCGTTCATGGCATCGACTGGCCCCCAGGTCCCGGGCGTATAGATCGCCGGCGCCGCGGTGTCGCCGAGCACCGGACCGACGATGCGCCAGGCAAGCTCGGCCGCGTCCTGGCGCGTGAAGAGCTGGCCATTGCCGTTCATGGCGTCGCCGATCAGCCGCTCATAGGGCGGCATGTCGCCCTTGGTGTCGTCGAGCGCGGTCAGCTCCACCTGCTCGCCGATCATGTCGTCGCCGGCGACCTTGCGCTGGGCGCCGATCGAGATCGCCACCTGCGGGTCGATGCGGAAGCGCACATAATTGGCGTCGCCCGGCTTGATCGGATCGAAGACGTCGAGCGGCGGCCGCTTCATACGCACGATCACCTCGGTGGCGTGCACCGGCATGTTCTTGCCGGCGCGGATGAAGAAAGGCACGTCCCGCCAGCGCCAGGTGTCGACGAAGAAGCGCACCGCGGCGAAGGTCTCGACCGGCGAGTTGGGCCTGACGCCCGGCTCGGCCAGATAGCCGTCGAATTGGCCGCGCACGACATCGTCCTTGGTCAGCGTGCGGATCGCGCGCAGCACCTGCACCTTCTCGTCGATCAGGTCGTCGGCCGAGCGGCCGACCGGCGGCTCCATGGCCAAAAGCAACAGGATGTTGAGCAGGTGGTTTTCGATCACGTCGCGGATGCAGCCGACATCGTCATAGAATTTGCCGCGGCCCTCGACGCCGAAATCCTCGGCCATGGTGATCTGCACGCTCTCGACGAAATTGCGGTTCCAGATCGGCTCGAGGAAGGAGTTGGCGAAGCGGAAATAGAGCAGGTTCTGGATCGCTTCCTTGCCGAGATAATGGTCAATGCGGAAGATCGACTGCTCGTCGAACACCAGATGCAGCACCCGGTTCAGCCAGCGCGCCGACTGCAGGTCGTGGCCGAACGGCTTTTCCACCATCAGCCGCGCGCCGCGTGCGGTGCCGGACTGCTCCAGCCCTTGCACGACCGTCTCGAACATTGCCGGGGGAACGGCCATGTAGTGCAGCGGCCGCTGCGCGGAACCCAGCGCCGTCTTCAGCTTCTCGAAGGTCGCACCGTCGCGGTAGTCGCCGCTGACATAGCGCAGCAACGAGGCGAGCTTGGAAAAGACCTTGTCGTCGACACGGCCAAGCGCGGTGACGATGCCGTCGCGCGCACGGTCCACCAATTTGGGGAGCTCCCAAGGCTCGAAGGCGACGCCGATCACCGGCTCGCTCAGCGTGCCCTTGGCGACCATCTGGTAGAGCGCCGGGAAAATCTTCTTGTGCGCAAGATCGCCGGTCGCTCCGAAAAGCACCAGCGTGTCGGACCTCTCCTGGCTCATGCAGTCTCTCCCTTCACGCGCCGGTCTTCGGCTTCTCGACATGGCCGCCGAAGGCATAGCGCATGGCGGACAGAAGCTTGTCGGCGAATTGCGATTCGCCCTGGGAAGAGAAGCGGTCGAACAGCGCAGAGGACAGCACCGGCGCCGGGACGCCGGTGTCGATCGCCGCCTTCAGCGTCCAGCGGCCTTCGCCGGAATCGGAGACGCGGCCGCCGAACTGGGCGAGTGCCGGATCGTTCTTCAGCGCGCCGGCGGTGAGATCGAGCAGCCAGGAGCCGATGACGCTGCCGTGCCGCCAGACCTCGGCGACCTGCGGCAGGTCGATGTCGAACTGATAATATTGCGGATTTTCGAGCGGGCTGGTCTCGGCGTCGGCTGTGCGTTGCCTTTTGCCGGCATTTGCCGACTTCAGGATGTTCATGCCCTCGGCATAGGCGGCCATCACGCCATATTCGATGCCGTTATGCACCATCTTGACGAAGTGACCGGCGCCGCTCGGTCCGCAATGAAGATAGCCGAAGGGCGCCGTGCCGGCATCCTTGGACGGGTTGGCGCCCGCATCGGCGCCAGGCGCCAGCGTGGCAAAGACCGAATCGAGATGCTTCACAGCGTCATCGGGGCCGCCGATCATGAGGCAGTAGCCGCGCTCCAGCCCCCACACGCCGCCGCTGGTGCCGACATCGACGAAGTTGATGCCCTTAACCGCCAGCTTGGCCGCCTGGTCGACGGCATCATGGTAGTAGGAATTGCCGCCGTCGATGATGATGTCCCCCGGCTCCATCAGCGCCGCCACCTGGTCGACGATCCTGCCGGTGATCGCGGCCGGCAGCATCAGCCAGGCGCAGCGCGGCTTGGCGAGCTTGGCGACGAACTCCTCCAGCGAGGCGGCGCCGACCGCGCCGTCCTTGACCATGCCGGCGACACTTGCCGAATTGATGTCATAGACGACGCATTCATGGCCGTCGCGCATCAGGCGCCGCACCATGTTGGCGCCCATCCTGCCCAGTCCCATCATTCCGATCTGCATGGTTTCATCCCGATTGCTTGAGGAAGGAGAAGTACAATGGCCCTGCTGGATCACGATTGGGCGCCAATGCCGACGCTGAAGTCGACATTCTCCCAACGCATCGCCCCGGGCCAGAAAAAAGTGAAGACGATGGTGGTTCCCGGCTGCAGGCGGTTGACGGGCAAATCCACCAGGTGAATGCCGAACGCATTCTCGGTTGTCTTGCTGTCCTGCACGGTCAGCCATTTGTCGCTGCTCCAATGGACGACGCCAGGCGCCGACAATTCGACGCGCAGCGCCTTGCCGGCCGGAATGGAGCGGATCTTGTGGTTGAAGCGCCAGATCCTAAGCGGCGAGACCGTCTGGCCCTTGATATAACGTTCGACGCCCTGGGGCGGCAGGTCGAAGACGGCGCCGTCGCGCAGCGAGCGCAACAGCTTGATGTGCTCTGCATGCGCCCAGACCAGCGGCATGGCGCTGCCGGACGGTTTGCCCAGCCACAGCTCGCGGTCAGGCATGTCCGGGCGATCCCAGACCTGCTCCGGCAGGAGGCCGCCCACGCCGGCCGAACGTTCGAAAGTCTCAAGCAGCTGCGCCGCCTTGTCCCTGCGGCCGGCGGCCAGCTCGTAATGGGCGCGCTCGCCAGCGAGCAGCGGCCACGGCCGGCCCCGGCCGGTGCCGTCGAAAGGCGAGCCGTCCTCGTGCTCGCCATAGCCGTCGCCGGAATAGCGGTACCAGAGCGGGCCTTGCGGCAGGTCGCAGCGCAGCTCGGTGTCGATCGCCTTGACGGTATTGAGGATGCGCGGGTCGTCCGCGGCCCTCAGGCCGAAGCGGACTAGCGCCAGCGCATCCGGGCTGATGATCGCCTCGGCCGGCTTGTCGGTGTCGCCCGGCGGCCGGTTCTTGATCGGCACGAAGCCGTCCTTCGGAGACGCGGCGCTGCCATTGTCGGGCGGCGCGATGCGGACATAATATCCGTCGGTTCCCGCCCTGGCGCTTGCCTGCGTACCGGTCACATAGGTCCAGCGCTCGACCTGGTCGTTCCAGCAATCGGCGGTCTCGCGCAGATAGTTTGCCGGCTCATTTTTGCCGCAGGCTTCCAGCATGTCGGCGGCGGCGAGCAGGCCCGCTATTTCCACGGCCAGCGTGAACGGGCTATAGCCGGCATCCTCTTCCCAGCGGTCCTGGCCGGTGACCGGGCCGTTACGGACGACATAGGCGGCGGCGTTCTCGATCATCGCCAGGAAGTCGGCGAGCTTCGACTTCGGCAGATGGCCGGCACGGCGCAAGGCATCGGCAAGCAGCAGCGGAAAGGCGCATTCATCCATCTGAATGCCGGGCCAATAGGCGGTGCCGTCGGACCAGCAATTTTGCGGCCAATGGCCGTCCGGCTGCTGGATCGAACGCAGATAGGCGAGGATCTGCAGCGCCTGCCTGCCGTCGCCGGCCGCCAGGAAGCCGCCAGCGGTCTCGACCAGGTCGCGCGGCCAGACGAGATGATAGCCGCCGAGATCGTCGTCGCCCTTGTTGAAACCCCAGGGGATCGACAGGCTGGCGACGGCAGCGCCCGGTCTCGCGATCGACAGATGCGTTGCCAGCACCGCGGTGCTGGCGCGGTAGGTGTTCAGGCCGGAGGCGCCGCGGCGATCGAGTTTTTCCAACCCCGCCTGAAATGTCCGCCAGTTCTCGACATAAGTCTTCGCGGCCGGCTCGAAACCCTGTTGCAGACTTGCAAGCGCAAGGTCGGCGGCTTCCTCCGGCGAAGCGCCGAAGCCGAGCGCCAGCAAGGCAACCGTCCTGCCGGCCGAAAAGCCGATCTCGCCGGTCAGCGCGACATTGCCGTTTTCCGCCGCCAAGCAGGATGGATCGAGCGCGCCGCTGTCGCGCAGCTGCTGCCAGCCGTCGGAGAAGCCGACATAGCCGGCCGAGCAGGCGCCCCAGGGCAAAGAGGAGGCGAGCGCGAGCGACACGCCGCGCCCGGTGGCGAAGAGAAGACGCTGCCCCTTATGCTCGCCGATCCAGGCCGTATTGCCCATGCCGGCGTTGACCAGGTGCGGCGCAAGCAGCGCGTAGACGCGATAATCAGCCAGCGAGCCCTTGATCGCGCTGAAACGCACTTCCTGCAGCAGGACCGGTCGTTTCGAGTCCGTAACGATGCGTTTTTCGATGCGGTAGGCGCCATCGGAAGCGGTGTTGCTGAACCTGTAGCCGGGCACCCCGTCCTCGAAAGGGTCGACGGTGTGGGCCGCATCGCGTTTCTCTTCGGAAAAATAACCGTCGGGGCCGGTGACGATCAGCCCCAGGTCGCGCGTGCAGGCGCTGTCGAGGTGCGGATAATAGATTTCATTCAGGATGCCGTGGCTGGTGGTGAACCAGAGCGGGCTTTTTGCCGAAAGGGCGGTTCCGACGCCACTCTTGGCACTTGACGTCCAGCGCGCCGGAATTCCGGGCGCGCCTTTAGCAACCGTCGGCGTCACTGCCATGCACTGGCCTCCTGCCGCGTTCCTAGACCAGGAGTCGCCGTCTTTTCAATCGTCGCACCGCAAGTTGATCGAGCAGTGCCAATGCTTTGGAGTTGACAGCTTGCGGTTCCTCTGAATTTGTCTGACAATAGATAAAAAACAGAGATTTCGTGTTAACAGCAGCAACCTCGGGAGGAACCGACATGAAGAAACTGCTCGTATTGAGTGCATTCGCGGCGATGCTCGCCTCGGGCACCGCGCTTGCCGACACCAGCGGCAAGAAGATCGCCTTCTCCAACAATTATGCCGGCAATTCGTGGCGCCAGGCGATGCTCGACAGCTATGCGATCGTCACCAAGAAGGCGGTCGAGGACAAGGTGGTCGCGGCAGCGGATGTCTTCACCACCGCCGACAAGGAAGTGCCGACTCAGGCCGCCCAGGTGCAGAACCTGATCCTGCAGGGCTATGACGCCATCGTCATCAACGCCGCGTCGCCCGATGCGCTGAACGGCGCCATCAAGCAGGCCTGCGATGCCGGTATCGTCGTCGTCTCCTTCGACGGCATCGTGACCGAGCCTTGCGCCTACCGCGTCGTCGTCGACTTCAAGGACATGGGCAAGCAGGAAGTCGAGCAGATGGCGAAGTTCCAGCCCAAGGGCGGCAATCTGCTGGAAATCCGCGGTCTCGCCGGCACCTCAATCGACGATGCCATCCATGCCGGCATCCTCGAAGGCGTCGCCGCCCATCCCGAGTTCAAGATCGTCGGTTCGGTGACGGGCGACTGGGACCAGACGACGGCGCAGAAGGCGGTGGCGACCATCCTGCCGTCGTTGCCGGATGTTGTCGGCATCGTCGACCAGGGCGGCGACGGCTATGGCGCCGCGCAGGCCTTCGCCGCGGCCGGCAAGCCGCGCCCGACCATCATCATGGGCAACCGGCAGGACGAGCTGAAGTGGTGGAAGGAGCAGAAGGAGAAGGACGGCTACAAGACCTGGTCGGCCTCAATCGCGCCCGGCGTGTCGACGCTGGCCTTCTGGGTGGCGCAGCAGGTCCTCGATGGCCGCAAGGACATCCCGCATGACCTCCTGGTGCCCTATCTCGCCTTCACCCAGGACGATTTCGAGGCCGCGCTGCCGAAGATCAAGGAAGGCGGCGTCGCCACGCACGAATACACGCAGGATGAAGCTATCGCGGCGATCAAAGCCAACATCAAGCAATAGCGGTGGGCACATTGCGGTCCGCATCGCCAACCGGATAAAGTTGAGGATGCTTCAGGCTATTGCGGATATCGTCAGGCTCAACGGCGCCGAAAAGCATTTCGGCGCCGTTCGGGCGCTTAACGGCGTCGACTTCCATGTCGGCGCCGGCGAATGCGTCGGGCTGGTCGGGCATAACGGCGCCGGCAAGTCGACGCTCATGCACATGGTGGCCGGCACGCTGCGGCCGGATGGCGGGCAGATCGCCGTGCGCGGCAATCAGGAAGCGAGCTATTCGGTGGCGCGCGCGCTGGAACTTGGCATACGCTGCGTCTTCCAGGAGCTGTCGCTCTGCCCCAATCTCAGCGTCGCCGAGAATACCCGTATCAATCACCCCGCGCTCACCGGTTTCGGCTGGCGGCGCCGGGCCGCCGACCTCATCCGCGCCAAGCTGGACGAGATCTTCCCGGACCACGGCATTTCGGCGGACGACATCGCCGGCGACCTTTCGATCGGGCGGCGCCAGATGGTCGAGGTGGCGCGCGCCTTCACGCTGACCCGCGAGCCGCTACATCTGGTCATCCTCGACGAGCCGACCTCCTCGCTCGACGCGCATACGGCGGGCCAGCTGCTTTCATTCGTGCGCCGCTTCGTGGCGGCCGGAGGCAGCTGCATCCTGATCTCGCATGTGCTGGGCGAGGTGCTGCAGAACGCCGACCGCATCGTGGTGATGCGCGACGGCAAGGTGGTCGCGGCCGATGCCGCGAGCGCGTTCGACCGCGACAGGCTGGTCGCGGCCATGGGCGGCGCCGAGGGACATCACAAAGCCGCCGCCGAGGCCCGCAAGACCGAGCCAGGAGCGCTCAGGGTGCGGGCACGCCCGGCCAGGCAGCAGGACGGCAAGGAGCTTGTCGCGCGCGCAGGCGAGATCATCGGCCTTGCGGGACTTGCCGGCCATGGCCAGACGGATCTTCTGCTGGCGATCTTCTCGGCCGCCTCGCGCGCCAGGACCGGCATCGAAGTCACCGCGCCGGTGGCATTGGTCGCCGGCGACCGCCAGTCGGACGGCATCTTTTCGCAATGGTCGATCGCGCAGAATATCGGCATCCGCTCGCTGGCGCGCCTGCGCAACGGCCTGCTGATCTCGCCGCAGCGCGAGGCCGAGCTTGCCGAGGCCTGGAAAAAGAAGATCGGCATTCGCACCCCGGACATGAACAACAACATCTATTCGCTATCGGGGGGCAACCAGCAGAAGGCGCTGTTTGCCCGCGCGCTCGGCTCCGACGCAGAGATCGTGCTGATGGACGACCCGATGCGCGGCGTCGATATCGGCACCAAGCTCGAAGTCTACGACCTCGTGCGCGAGGAGGCCGCCAAAGGCCGCACCTTCCTCTGGTACACGACCGAGACCGAGGAGCTCGACAATTGCGACCACGTCTATGTCTTCAAGAACGGCCGGATCGTCGCCAATCTTGGGCGCGACGAGCTGACGGAGGAAAAGATCATCCAGTCCTCATTCGGCGATGCGGCCTGAGATGACGGCGATCGCTCCCGGCACCGTTCCGAAAGCCTCGCCGCGCGGCAGCGCCGCCCGGGCGCGCATGCTGCGTGGCCTTTTGCCGGCTTTGTCGCTGGCGCTGGTGCTGATTGCGATTGCCTGGCTCAACCCGCGCGCCATCAGCTATTTCGGCTTCAACCTGATGCTCAACCTGGCGATCCCGATCGCGCTGGCGACAATCGCTCAGATGTTCGTCATCGCCGGCAACGAGCTCGACCTGTCGATAGGGACGTTCGTCGGCTTCGTCGGCTGCGTCACCGCGACATGGCTGCGGGACGCGCCGCTCCTCGGCATTCTCGTGCTCATGGGCTCGATCGGCATCTATGCATTGCTCGGCGCGCTGATCCACCTGCGCAATTTGCCTTCGATCGTGGTGACGCTCGGCATGAGCTTCGTCTGGCAGGGGCTTGCGATACTGATCCTGCCCAAGCCCGGCGGCAAGGCGCCGGACTGGCTGCTGTCGATCCTGTCGTTCAAGCCGCCCTACATTCCGTTCCCGATCCTTGCCGCGCTGCTGATCGCCGCGGTCGTGCATTTCGGCCTGATGCGCACGTCCTACGGCGTCATCCTGCGCGGCTCAGGCGGCAATGCCGCGGCGCTGAGGCGCGCCGGCTGGTCACTGCTCAAAACCAAGATCGTGCTGTTCGCGTTGACCGGCCTGTTCGGCGTTCTGTCCGGCATGGCGCTGATCGGCATCACCACGTCGGCCGACGCCAATATCGGCAATGGCTATACGCTGCTCTCGATCGCCGGCGTCATCCTCGGCGGCGGCGAGTTCGTCGGCGGCCGGGTGTCGCCGATCGGCGCCGTCCTCGGCGCGCTGACATTGGCGCTGGCCGCCTCGCCGCTCTTGACCTTCATGCACATCCCGCCCGACTGGCAGGTGGCCGCCAACGGAGCGATCCTGATCATCGTGCTGGCGGCGCGGGTGCTGATCAGCCGCAGGGAGCGGTGAGCGATGACCTTGGTGCGGACGCTGCTTGAAAAGCCCTGGATCTGGTCTTTCGTCGGCGCTGTCGTCGTCTGGCTGGCGACGATTGCCTTCACCGGCGGCTACGGCGCCGGCGGCATGGTCACGGCGGCGCTGTCGCTTGCCGTCTTCACCGTCATCGTCGGCGTCGGCCAGATGTTCGTCATCACGCTGGGGCCGGGCAATGTCGACCTGTCGCTGCCATCCAATATCGGGCTGGCAAGCGCGGTCGCCATGAAGGTGATGGGCGGCAGCGACGCCATGATCCTCGTCGGTCTGCTTGCCGCACTTGCCTGCGGCGCCGCGATCGGCGCGATCAACTATCTATTGATCTGGGCGCTGCGCATCCCGCCGATCATCGCGACGCTGTCGGCGAGCTTCATCATCCAGTCGGTCGACATCAGCTACGGCCGCGGCCTGCAGATCAAGCCGCCGCCGGGCTTTGCCGACTTCACCAACTGGCAGGTGCTGGGCATTCCGGTGCTGGCGATGCTGACGGTCGTCTTCACCATCGGCGCCGCGCTGGCGCTGCAGCGCATGATCTACGGCCGCTCGGTGCTGGCGATCGGCCAGAACATCCGCGCCGCATGGCTCGCCGGCGTCCATGTCGGCCGCATCCGCTTCCTCACCTACACGCTGTGCGGCGCGCTGGGCGGCATCGACGGGGCGCTGCTTGCCGGCTATTTCCGCGGCGCCAATGTCGATATCGGCAACGAATACCTGCTCGCCTCGATCGCGGTCGTGGTCATCGGCGGCACCTCGGTCGCCGGCGGCAAGGCCAATGTGCCGGGCGTCTGGGGCGCCGGCCTGTTCCTGGTGCTCCTGCTCACCATGCTCAACACGTTCGGCGTCAGCGCCGGCGTGCGGCTGGTGCTGACCGGGCTGATCATCGTCGGGGTGATCACGGCGGCCGGCGGCGAGAAGGCCGTTCGGTAGTCTTATTTGGCTGTCTTGGCCCGCGCGATCGCGTCGACGATCATCTTCTTGGCATATTTGGAATCGTGCCAGCCCTCGATCTTGACCCATTTGCCGGGCTCGAGATCCTTGTAGTGCTCGAAGAAGTGCTGCACCTGCTGGCGCGTGATCTCGGGCAGATGCGTGTATTCGGTGACGTTCTCGTAGCGCAGCGTCAGCTTGGGCGAGGGAACGGCGATCACCTTCTCGTCCTGGCCGGCATTGTCTTCCATGATCAAGACGCCGATCGGCCGTACATTGATGACGCAGCCCGGCACCAGCGCCCGGGTGTTGCAGACCAGAACGTCGATCGGGTCGCCGTCGCCCGACAGCGTGTGCGGCACGAAGCCGTAATTGCCGGGATAGCGCATCGAGGTGTGCAGGAAGCGGTCGACGAACAGGGTGCCGGCCTCCTTGTCCATTTCGTATTTGATCGGCTCGCCGCCGATCGGCACCTCGATGATGACGTTGACGTCCTCAGGCGGGTTCTTTCCTGTGGGCACGGCTTCGATACGCATGGCTAAATCCCTCTCTCGATTGCAAGATCGATAGCGGGCGAAACGTCATGGTGCAATGCGGCGAATGGCACTGAACGCCAATGGAAGCGCACAGTTTGTGATGGATTGTAACCTAGGCGACGTCAGTCATTCCAGACGAAAGCCACTTTCTTGAGCGCCTTCTGCTCGAAAACTTCAACGCCTTCGGCAATATCGCGGCCGCCATTGCCGGCGTAGAAGGCCAAGGCGTTGTGATTGTCCTCCAGCGCCCAGACCACCAGGCCGCGCAGGCCGTGGTCGGCGAGCCGGGCCTTGGCCGCCTTGAACAGCCGGCTGCCGAGCCCGATGCCCTGATATTCCGGACGAAGATAGAGCTCGTAGATCTCGCCCTGCTGGCGGAGCTCGCGGGCGCGGTTCTTGCCGATCGTGGCATAGCCGGCGACGGTTCCGCCGATCTCGACGACCAGCACGGTGGCGGCGCGGCGAATCGCGTTGGCCCACCAGTCGACGCCGCGACGGTTGATCATCGAAGTCAACGTGCGGTGCGGGATGATGCCCGAATAGGCGCCGCGCCAGGCTTGCTGGTGCACCTCGGCGATGGCGCTCGCGTCGCGCGGCTCTGCCTTCCGGATGTCGATCGTCAGCGTGTTCATGATTGGTTAACCATAAACCTGCATCGGGCGATTGCAAAGAGTCCGCCAACACGCCTCCGCGCTTTCGCACAGGCGAAAGGTGCGTTCGCCGACGAGGCGTTCATTTCCGTAAAATCAGCGCAAACGCCGGAGATTGGCTGAAGCCGCCCAACCTCGTCATTCTATGGCGGAGCAAGGAGCGAAGCGACGCAGCGAAGACCATAGAATCCATGCCGTGACCTTAAGGCGTTGCCACGGCGCAGAATTCTGCTCCGTTGTACGCTGTGGCGAAGGTAACGGCATGGATTCTAGGGTCTTCGCGACGGAGCTCCGCTCCTGCTCCGCCCTAGAATGACGATCGCGATGGGCGTTTCGGCCAATCTCCAAGGCGTGTCGCCTGCCGACGCAACAGAGCCGACCGGTCAAGATCCCAATACGGGAACTAGTCAGATTTCGACGAGATGATCGTCAAGCTCGTTGGTGTCGCCTTCGGTGACCGGGAAATGCTCGGCGAGCACCGCGCCGACCGTACCGATAGCCTTGACGAAGCCGTCGGCCAGCCGGTCGTCACCGGCATGTTTGGTCAGATCGCCCACCACGCCGTCCCAGACATGCTGGCCGACCTTGGCGTCGATGCCGGAATCGGCCACGACCTCGGCATAGCGCTCGGCAACGGAGACGAAGATGAGCACGCCGGTGCGCGCGCTCGTGCGGTGGACGTTGCGGGCCAGGAACTGCTTCATCGCATTGGCGTGCGCCGCCTGATAGCGCAGCCTTCTCGGCACGAAATGAATGCGCAAGGTAGGCAGGAACCAGAGCAGGGCGAGCACCGAGGCCAGCGCCAGCGCTTGCGCCAGCACGAAATGCGGCAGCCGGATGGACAGCCACCATGCCTCCAGCCCATAGGCGACGGCGAGGCTGGCGACGAACACGCCGATCGTCGTGGTGAACGCGGCCGGAAAGAAGTAGCCGTCGCTGCCCCGCGCGACGACGCAGTAGATCTCGCCGTCGGTCTTCGACTCGGCGGCGCGGATCGCCTCGGCGATGCGGTCATGGTCCTCGGCGCTGATCGGTCGCGTTGCCATGGTACCTCACCAGCTTCCCGAAGAGCCGCCGCCGCCGGACGAGCCGCCGCCGCCGGAAAACCCGCCACCGCCGCTGCCCGAGGACCAGCCACCGCCGCCCGACGACCAGCCTCCGCCCCCGGACGACCAGCCGCCGGAGGAAGAGCGCCGGTTCTGATCGAAAGTCATGCCCAGCCAGCGATAGCGGCCCGGTCCGATCTTCTGGCCGAAGATCGGCGGTAGCACCGTCATCGCGATGCCGCCAAAGAAGATAAGCGCCCAGATGGTGATGAAGATGGCGAAGAACAGGTCGTCTGAATTGAACGGCGCCTGTTCGTTGCGCTTGCCGCGCGCTTCCAGCTCCTCCGGATTGCCCTCCAGGACCATGATCATGTCGTCGACGGCCTTGGTGATGCCGCCAGAGAAATCGCCGGCGCGGAAGGCCGGCACCATGTCGTTCTCGATGATCAGCTTGGTGTGCAGGTCGGTCAGCGTGCCTTCCAGCCCGTAGCCGACCTCGATGCGCATCTTGCGGTCGTTGGGCGCGACCAAGAGCAGCACGCCGTTATTTTCCTTGGCCTGGCCGAGCTTCCAGAAGCGGAACAGCCGGTTGGCGTAAGGCTCGATCTCCTCGCCGCCGAGGCTGGGTATGGTGGCGACGACGATCTGGTCCGAGCCCTTGGTTTCGAAGTCGGCGAGTTTTTGCGTGAGGGACGCGCGCGTGCCAGCATCGATGATGCCGGCATTGTCGACGACGCGGCCGGTGAGGGCGGGAAGGTCGGCGGCGAGGGCGGCGAGGGGGAGGAGGAGACAAAAAAGCAAGCCAAGAAAGGCGATGCCGGCGTTCTGTCGCGCCCCCCTCTGTCCTGCCGGACATCTCCCCCTCAAGGGGGGAGATTGGCAGTTTCGACAACCTCGCCCTTTCTTCGACGCTGAAGATTGGCGAAGGCCGGCGTGACGTCCAATCTCCCCCCAAGAGGGGGAGATGTCCGGCAGGACAGAGGGGGGCGCGAAGGAACGCAAAGCTGACAAGCTCGATTAAATCGCCGCTCACCCGCCCTGCTTCGTGCTCGTGCCGAAATCGACCTTCGGCACCTGCATCTTGTCTTCCTCGACGGTGAAGTTCGCGAACGGCTCGTTGCCGCGGAACCAGAAGGTCGCCCACAGCACGGACGGGAAGGTCTTCAGCGTCAGATTGTAATCCCTGACCGCCTGGATGTAGTCGCGCCGCGCCACGGCGATGCGGTTCTCGGTGCCTTCGAGCTGCGCCTGCAGGGCGAGGAAATTCTGGTTGGCCTTGAGATCGGGATAGGCTTCCGACACCGCGATCAGCCGCGACAGCGCGCTGGTCAGGCCGGCCTGGGCATCCTGGAACTTCTTCAGCGCCTCGGGATCCTTCAGCGTATCCGGCGTCACCGTGATCTGCGTTGCCTTGGCGCGCGCCTGGACGACCGCGTCGAGCGTATCTTTTTCATGCGAGGCATAGCCCTTCACCGTCTCGACCAGGTTCGGGATCAGGTCGGAACGGCGCTGATACTGGTTGAGCACCTCGCTCCAGGCCGCACGCGCGTTCTCTTCCGCGGTCGGGATGGTGTTGTAGCCGCAGCCGGCAAGCAGCGGCAGCACGAAAGCCATCATCAGGAAGGCGGCAAGGCTGCGGAAGGGGGAGGCTAGTGAGAGGCGCTCGGCAATCATGATTGGTCCCTCGACAGAAGTTGCGCGCGAAGCATTACCACAATCCACGCGTAAGAAAATGTCCGGCCGATGACGCCTGCTCCGGCTCGGGCGAGAGCCCCTGTGAATAGTCGAGCGAACAGGATTTCATCTTCTTGTCTGACGCAATTCCGGTCGGAAGGCTGCGGCGAAGTAAGCCGAGCCTAAACGCTTCGCACTTTTCCTGGAATTGCTCTAAGGTCCGGGCAGGAAAGGGCAATTGCCATGGCCGAGCGCCAGGATGACGAGACCGAATCGCGCCGCATCCTCGAACGCGTGGCGCGCGAGACAGCGCCGGGCGGCGCGTCGTTCATCGTCCGCACGGCGAAGGACGCGCGCGACCGCGTGACCGCCGGCGACACCGACCGCACCGATCCCATCGAATATTGGGGTACCCGCATTGGCCGAACGCTCGGCTTCCTCATTGCCATTGGGCTATTGGCCTGGCTGGTGTATGCCGCAACGCGTGGCGGCTAGGAACAGATTTCCATGAATGCAGAAAAAATCGACGCACCGCGCGCGGTCATCGTCATCTCCAGCCATGTCGCCCGCGGCTCGGTCGGCAACCGCGCCGCCGTCTTCGCGCTGGAGACGCTGGGCTTCCCGGTCTGGGCGGTGCCGACCGTCATCCTGCCCTGGCATCCGGGCCACAGCCGGGCCACGCGCATCGTTCCGCCGCTCGATCAGTTCAAGGCGCTGATGGCCGATCTCGAGCGCGCGCCCTGGTTGGGCGAGGTGCGGGCCGTGCTGTCGGGCTATCTCGGCGAGGCCGGCCAGGCCGACGCAGTCGCCTCGCTGGTCGCCGCCGTCAAGGAAAAGACGCCGAACGCGCTTTACATCTGCGATCCGGTGATGGGCGATTCGGGCGGGCTCTATGTGCCCGAGCCGACGGCGGCCGCCATGCGCGACAAATTGATGCCGATCGCGGATATCGCCACGCCCAACCGCTATGAGCTGGAATGGATGGCGGGCGCGCCGCTGCCCGACATCAAGGCGGTGACGGCGGCGGCACTTCATGCCGGGCCTTCGACCATGCTGGTGACCTCGGCGCCCGCGATGATGGCGGGCGGCACCGGCAATTTCCTGCTCGACGGCAGCCAGGCGCTGCTTGCCGAGCACCGCGTGATCGAGAAGCCGCCAAACGGGCTTGGCGACCTGACTGCGGCCGTCTATCTGGCGCGCGTTCTGTCCGGCCAGCCGCCGGTCAAGGCGCTGCAATCGACCACCGCCGCCGTCTACGAGATCCTCGCCCGCACCGCGAAGCGCGGCGGCGACGAGCTGCAGCTCGAAACCGACGCGCAGAGCCTGTCGCACCCCATGGCCATGGTGCAGCTGCTCCATCTCCTGCATCCCGGGCGGGACAAGCGGGCGTGAAGCTCGCAGGCATCGACGGCTGCAAGGCCGGCTGGATCGCCGTCCACCGCGAAG
This sequence comes from Mesorhizobium sp. B2-8-9, assembly GCF_006439475.1. NCBI lineage: Bacteria > Pseudomonadati > Pseudomonadota > Alphaproteobacteria > Hyphomicrobiales > Phyllobacteriaceae > Mesorhizobium > Mesorhizobium sp. B2-8-9. The sequence goes on from NZ_VFTQ01000038.1 coordinate 36,086, forward strand.
CGGACGCCGCGCCGTCGGTCTCGGTCTTCCCGAGCTTCCAGGCGCTGCTCGACGCGCTGCCGGATGCAACGATCGCCGTCGACATGCCGATCGGCCTGCCGGATTTTGCGAGCAGAGGCGGTCGCGGGCCGGAAGCGTTGGTGCGGTCGCTGCTCGGGGCGCGGCAATCCAGCGTGTTCGCCATCCCCTCGCGGGCGGCGCTCTATGCCGACACCAGCGACTTCACCACGATCGAGGGCTGGTATGCAGCGCATCGAAGGGCAAGCGCGGTGGCGATGGAGACCTCCGACCCGCCGCGCGGCGTTTCCATCCAGGCTTTCGGTATCTTTTCGAAGATCCGCGAGATCGATCAGCTGTTGATCTCGCGGCCCGATTTGCGTGGCCGCATCTTCGAATCGCATCCGGAAGTGGCGTTCTGCCGGCTGAACGGCGGCACGGCGATGGCCTTGCCGAAGAAGATCAAGGGAGCGGTGAACCCGGCCGGCATGGAGGAGCGCAAGGCGCTGCTTTGCCGGCATGGCTACAGGAAAGCCTTTCTCGACCAGGCGCCGCCACGCGGCGCGGCGAGCGACGACTTCCTCGATGCCGCGGCCATGATGCTGATTGCCGGGCGCATCGCCAGCGGCGAGGCAAAACCTTCTCCAGATCCGCCATTGACCGATCGTTTCGGCATTCCCGTTGCCATCTGGGCCTGACGAAGCCATGAATGCCGCATCGCGATTGCGACGGGCTCATCCGCAATTCGGCATTGCTCGCGACCGACTTTTGCCGCTAGAGGCTTTCCCAGACTTCAGGCAGACATCGCTCGAACACCCACATTCGTGCCGCATCCAACCCGGAAAGGGCCCAGACGCCGCCCATGCCTCACCTCCCTGAGCACCTCCTCGCCGGCTATCGCAACTTCATGGCCGGCCGCTATCCCTCGGAAAGCGACCGCTATCGCTCTCTGGCGCGCGAAGGCCAGGCGCCGGAAACGATGATCGTCGCCTGCTGCGATTCCCGCTCAGCCCCGGAGGCGATCTTCGACGCCGGGCCGGGCGAGCTCTTCGTGCTGCGCAATGTCGCCAATCTGGTGCCGCCCTATGAGCCGGACGGCGAATATCACTCGACATCGGCCGCGCTCGAATTCGCCGTGCAGAGCCTGAAGGTGAGGAACATCGTGGTGATGGGCCACGGCCGCTGCGGCGGCATCCGTGCCGCGCTCGACACCAATTCCTCGCCCCTGTCGCCCGGCGACTTCATCGGCAAATGGATGAGCCTGATCGCGCCGGCCGCCGAGACCGTGGCCTCCAGTACCATGATGACGGCGACCGAGCGTCAGACGGCGCTGGAGCGTATTTCAGTCCGCTATTCGATCGCCAATCTCAGGACCTTTCCCTGCGTCTCGATCCTCGAAGGCAAGGGCAAGCTCTCGCTCTACGGCGCATGGTTCGACATCTCGACCGGGGAGCTGTGGGTGATGAACAAGGAAACCGGCGATTTCGAGCGGCCTGAGTTGTGACGGAGGGATAATGCACCGGAGCCGGTGGAGGTTCTTTCTCGCGGCGGCGCTGTTCATGTCCACGGTCGCCCGCGCCAGCGCCGATGACGGCGCCATCATCGATCGCTGGTATTCGGCGCTGCTGGCCGCCGACAGGACCGAATTGTCCGAATTGCTTGCCGACGACGTGCGCATGAAGCTGGACGACATCGGCGTCGTGCAGACCAAGCAGGATTTCATCGCCTCGATCGACGAATGGCAGAGCGCGGTGGCGGGCGCCGCGATCCGTCATCGCGTCGAAAAGAGCGAGAATGGCGAGACCACGGTGCTCGCCTGCTACGACTTCCCCAGCAACGACATGCTGATGCGCGAGACTTTTACCATCGCTGGCGGGCGGATCGTCGTCAGCACGCAGACGGCGGTGGCGCAGGACTGTAGCGCCTATTAGAGCATTTCACCGTTTCACGGAAACGGCGAAATGGCCTATCTCCTTGTTTTGACGCAATTCCGGGCGGAAAACCGCTCACACTTTTCCTGGAATTGCTCTAGTGTTTGCGTTGGTAGCCTATGCTTGAAGATTGGCTGACGCGCTTGTCAGGTCGTCATTCTAGGGCGGAGCAAGGAGCGAAGCGACGCGCGCAGACCCTAGAATCCATTCCGTGACTTCCGAGCGTTGCCACGGTGCAGAATTCTGCTCCGCTGTGTTCCTCGGCCAAGGTCGCGGAATCGATCCTCGGATCTGCGCTCCGCTTCGCGTCGTTCCGCCCGTGGATGACGAGGTTGAGAGGCTTCAGCCAATCTCCAGCGTTTGCGATGAACCAGCGCATTTCACCGTCTCAGGGAAAACGGCGAACCGCCTTTCCCTTGAATGCTCTATGGCGAATCCCGGAGCGACCCTTGTTGCACGCTGCGCGGCATCGCTCTACATCCGGGGCAGCCCGCCTCCAAATCAGCTCACCGGAATGCACATGTCATCTTCAAAAACCGTCGACCTCGCCGCTCATCCGCTGACCGTCTGGCAAGGGCCGCTCGGCCTGCCGGATTTCTCGCGCATCGGCGACAATGATTTCGGGCCGGTCTTCGACGCCGCGCTTGCGGCGCACCAGGCCGAGATCGACGCGATCGCCGGCAACAGCGAGGCGCCGACTATCGAGAACACACTGGCAGCGCTCGAACTCGCGGGTGAAGCGCTCGACCATGTCTCGTCGATCTTCTGGTGCAGGGCCGGCGCCCACACCAACGACACGATCCAGGCAATGGAGCGCGAGGTTTCGCCGAAGATGTCCAGGCATTTCTCGGCGATCTCGATGAACGAAAAACTGTTTGCCCGCATCGACGATCTCTACCAGCGCCGCGACAGCCTCAAGCTCGATGCCGAAACGCTACGCGTACTGGAGAAGACCTGGAAGGGCTTTGTGCGCTCGGGCGCCAAGCTCGATGCCGAAGGCAAGAAGCGGCTTGCGGCCATCAACGAGGAACTTTCCTCGCTCGGCACCAAATTCGGCCAGAACGTGCTTGCCGATGAGCGCGACTGGGCGCTGTTCCTCGACGACGCCGATCTCGCCGGCCTGCCGGACTTTTTGAAGAGCGCCATGGCGGAAGCGGCCGAGATGCGCGGCCAGAAAGGCCGCTATGCGGTGACGCTGTCGCGCTCGATCTACGAGCCGTTCTCGACTTTTTCCGAGCGCCGCGACCTGCGCGAGATCGCGTTCAAAGCCTTCATCATGCGCGGCCAGAACGGTGGCGCCTCCGACAACACCGACGTCGTGCGCGACATGCTGAAGCTGCGCGCCGAGAAGGCGAAGCTGCTTGGCTACGATTCCTTCGCGGCGCTGAAGCTCGACGACACGATGGCGAAGACGCCGAGGGCCGTGCACGAGCTGCTCGATCCGGTGTGGGAGAAAGCCCTGGAAAAAGCGGCCGCCGACCAGAAGGAGCTGGAGCGGCTGGCGGCGGAAGCCGGCAGCAACGAGAAATTCGCGGCCTGGGACTGGCGCTTCTACCAGGAGAAGCTGCGTGCCGAGAAATTCGCCTTTGATGAGGCGGAGCTGAAGCCTTACCTGCAGCTCGAACGTGTCATCGAAGCCTGCTTCGATGTCGCGACACGCCTGTTCAGCATCACTTTCGAGGAGAAGAAGGGCATTACGGTTTGGCATCCAGACGCCCGCGCGTTCGTGGTGAAGAATGCCGACGGCAGCGAACGCGGCCTGTTCCTCGCCGATTATTTCGCGCGGCCCTCAAAACGCTCCGGCGCCTGGATGAGCGCGCTGCGGTCGGGCTATAAGCTTGGCCCGGGCGCCAAGCCGGTGATCTACAACATCATGAATTTCGCCAAGCCGCCGGCCGGCGAGGCGGCGCTTCTGTCGGTCGACGAGGCGAAGACGCTGTTCCACGAGTTCGGCCATGCGCTGCACGGGATGCTGACCGACGTGACCTGGCCGTCGGTCTCCGGCACGTCGGTCAGCCGCGACTTCGTCGAACTGCCCTCGCAGCTCTATGAGCACTGGCTGACCGTGCCGGCGGTGCTGGAAAAGCATGCGCTGCACGTCAAGACCGGTAAGCCGATGCCGAAGGCATTGCTCGACAAGATGCTCGCCGCTCGCACCTTCGGCGCCGGTTTTGCCACGGTCGAGTTCACCGCCTCGGCGCTGATCGACATGGCCTATCATGCGCGACCTGACGCGCCCGCCGAGCCGCTTCGATACGAGGCTGAAACGCTGGAAAAGCTGCATATGCCCGACACGATCGCGATGCGCCACCGCACCCCGCATTTCGGCCATGTCTTCGCCGGCGACGGATATTCAGCCGGCTATTATTCCTACATGTGGTCGGAAGTGCTCGACGCCGATGCCTTCTCGGCTTTCGAGGAGACGGGCGATGCCTTCAATCCGGAACTCGCCGAGCGGCTTCGGAAGAACATCTATGCCGCCGGCGGCTCAAAGGACCCGGAAGAGCTTTATACGGCATTCCGGGGGAAAATGCCGTCGCCTGAGGCGATGACAGTGAAGCGAGGGCTGGTGTAGCGCCTTTTTTCCTTCTCCCCCTGTGGGAGAAGGTGGATCGGCGCGCAAGCGCCGAGACGGATGAGGGGTGTTCCAGGGAACGCCAGCGCCTCACTCCGCTGGAACACCCCTCATCCGGCCGCTTCGCGGCCACCTTCTCCCACAAGGGGAGAAGGGGAAGCGCGCCAAGGATCAGCCACTCTCGGCCAGATCGGCCGCGTCAGCTTGGTATAATCCGTCACCGCCGGATTGCTCGGGTAGGAACTCGGCGCGGCGACATAGATGATCTCGGCGGCGATCGGCGCGAAGCCGGCGTAGAAATGATTCGTCGACTTGATCAAGAGGACGTCCTTCGACAACGGATCGATGCCGATGTTGGAAAAGATATCGGGCTCGAAGGTCTGGGTGCGGTTGGTGTTCAAGATGACGTCGACCTCGGTGCCTTCGATGCGCACCACCGCCGATGGCCCCAGCGTCACGCGGCTCGGCCCGAAGCTCTGCCAACCTTCGTTGGTTGTCTTCAGCACCCTGACGCGGGCGTCGATCGGCTCGCCGGCCTGAGGGCCGGCCTTGCCGCCGAAGCGCAGGTCGATGACCGCGCCTTCGCCGGCCGCATGGCAGAAGGTCACGGCGATCGGGTCCCAGATCGTCGCCACGCCGACCTTGGTCACACCACGCGAAAGCAGCTCGCGCAGCACAATGGTGCCGTCGCCCGGCACGCCGCCGCCCGGATTGTCCCAGATGTCGGCGATGACCGCCGGCTTGTCCTGGCGCTCGGCGCGCACGGCTAACGCCCGCTCGATGCCGGCCGAGGCGGAAAGCATCGTCATGGCCGTCTTTTCGCGCAGGTCATAGAGCTCACGGCCCAACGTCTCGGCGAGCCTGTCGCCCTTTGCCTTGTCATTGTCGGTCACCACCAGGATGCGCGTGCCCATTTCGGGCACGTCGGCCGCCATGAAGCCGTGGATGACCGAGACCGACAGCACGTCGTCCTTGCCATGCAGCGCCTTGATCTTGTCAACGAAGGAACGCATCGGCTCGCGGCTGGTCGGCAGCACCTGGATCATGTGGCAGTCGAAGGTCGAGATCACCGGCTTGATCTCGCCGCGCGCCGCGGCAAGGCCGAGCTCGACCACATGCTCGCCGCGCTCGTAGAAATCGGTGTGCGGGAATTCGAGGAAATAGGCCATGATGTCGCAAGCTGCGACGCGTTTCGGCGTCAAATGGCTGTGCGGATCGAACTCCGAGGCGATCACCACTTTCGGGCCGACGATGGCGCGCACGCGCTCCAAGAGATCGCCTTCGCAATCGTCATAACCCTGCGCCACCATGGCGCCATGCAATCCCAGGATCACCGCATCGACCGGCAAGGCGGCCTTGAGCTGATCGAGGATCTCGTCGCGCAGCGCTTCATAGGTCTGCCGTTGCACCAGGCCGCCGGGCTCGGCCCAGGTGGCAGTGCCTTCGATGACGGTCAGCCCTTCCTTCGCGGCGCGCTTGCGCAGCGCCACGATCGGCGAGGAGCAGAGCGTCGGCGTCTCCGGATGTTTTCCGGGGCCGGCATAGAAGGCCATCTCGAAGGAAGCCCGGTCGGTCGGCACCGGCGAGAAGGTGTTGGTTTCCGTCGCCAGCGAGGCGGTGAAGATGCGCATGAAGGCTCCGTGATGACCTTTTGTTTTTCGCAATTCCGGACGGAAAACCGCTGCGCACTTTTCCTGGAATTGCGGGGATAGCTATTTGACCGCCCCGAGCGCCAATCCGCGGACGAGATAGCGCTGCAGCCAGATGAAGAGGATCGCCACCGGCAGTGTCGCCAGCAACGTGGCCGCCATGACATGGTGCCATTCGATCGTATAGCGGCCGGCGACCAGCGAGAAAACCTGGATCGGCAGCGTGTAGCTTTCCTGGCTGCGCAGCATGGTGAGCGCCACGACGAACTCGTTCCAGGCGTTGATGAAGGTGAAGATCGCCGTCACCGCGATCGCCGGCAGGCAGAGCGGCAGGAACACTTTACGCAGGGTGAGCCAGCGCCCGGCGCCTTCCATCCAGGCGGCCTCCTCGAGGTCGCGCGGGATTGTGTCGAAATAGCTCTGCAGCATCCAGACCGTGAAGGCGACGTTGAAGGCCATGTAGATGAAGCCGAGCGCGGTGGTGCTCTCCACCAGGCCCCAGGCCGCCATCAGCCGGAACAGGCCAAGCACCAGCACGATCGGCGATATCATCTGCGAGATCAAAAGGAACTGGCGAAAGGCGCCATAGCCGCCGAAGCGGAAGCGCGACATGGCGTAGGCGGCCGGCACCGAGATCAGGATCGCGCCGATTGTCGCCAGCGCCGAGACATAGAGCGAGTTGAGCAGCGCCTGGCCGAAGCCGGTTGCTACCCACATGTCGGCGAAATTCGACCAGCGGAACTCGCTCGGCCACCAGGTGGGCGTCAGCACCTCCGTGCGCGGCTTGACGGCGGTGAGAAACATCACGGCGAAGGGGAAGATCGTCACCGCGACCAACGGTGCAAGCAGCAGCCAGGCGATGATGGTGCGTTTCATCTTGCTGTTCATGCCCGCTGCTCCCGCATGGCGAGGCGCACATAGATCATGGTGAAGACGAGCAGGATCGCGAACATCACCAGCGACACGGCGGAAGCCTCGCCCAGCTTGCCGATACGGAAGGCGAGCTTGTAGAGATGGGTCACCAATATGTCGGTCGAGTTCGCCGGCCCCCCTTGTGTCATCACCCAGATGATCGGGAAGGAGTTGAAGACATAGATGGTGTTGAGCACGATCGCGATGTTGATGAACGGCTTCAGGAGCGGAAAGGTGATCTCGCGGAACTGCTGCAAGGGCGTCGCGCCCTCGAGTGCTGCCGCCTCATAGAGATCGTCGGGGATGGAGGACAGGCCGCCGAGGAAGATGGTGGTGGTGAAGGGCACGGTCACCAATATGCCGATCAGCACCTGCATCGGGAAGGCGGTTTCGGCGCTGGCCAGCCACTGGATGTTCTGGCTGATCAGGCCGAGCTTCATCAGCGCCGAATTCAGCATGCCGCTCTCGCCGTTGAGCGCCCAGCGCCAGACCACCGCGGTCATGGTCAGCGACACCGCCCAGGGCAGCATGATGATGACGCGGGCGAGGCCACGGCCGTAGAAGTCCGTATTGAGGATGATCGCCACCGGGATCGACAAAAGCAGCGCGCCGCCGACGACCAGCACCGTCCACAACGCGGTGCGCCAGAGCGCGGCGACAAAATCGGGATCGGCGGCGAGCGCCGCGAAATTGGCGAGACCGCTGAACTCGCGCAACTGACCGAAGCGGTTGACGTCATGCGTCGAGATCTGGATCAGGTCCCAGACCGGCCAGAAGATCACCACCGCTGCCAGGAACAGGCTGGGCAGCGTCAGCAGATAGGGCAGGAAACGATTCTGCATCGGCTGGTTTGTATCGCGTTGCGAGGCTTCGAGGGGGGTGCCAATTCTCATCTGTCTTGCCAGGCGCTCAGTTTCGAATTCCTTCCAGGCGCCGCCCCTCACCTGTCTGCTTGTCCTCCGCGGCAGTTGCAGAAGAGCCCCTTCCTTTCCCCCGTCGATCGGGGGAGAGGTGTCGAGCGAAGCTCGACGGAGTGGGGGTCGACCTTGGGCGCAAGGCGAGGCGATGCTTGCGCCGAGTGCCCTTCGTATGTCCGTTCGCGGCGGTTGTCAGGTGGTTCCCCCACTCCGTCTCGGCTTCGCCGAGCCACCTCTCCCCCCTCCGGAGGGAGAGGAAGGAGGCTGGCTGGGGCGGCGCCGACGTAGGTTCCCAAAAGGTGTGGCGCGCTCCGACGGGTGGAGCGCGCCACGGGCGCAGGGAGATACGCCCTATTTCTTCGTCAGGACGGCGTTGGCCTTGTCGGCGGCCTCCTTCAAGGCCGCTTCCGGCGTGGCGCTGCCGAGATAGATCTTCTGCATGGCGTCCGACGTGATCTGGGCGATCTCTTCCCAGCCCGGGATGACCGGCGCGAAGCGGGCGTCGGGCAGAAGCGCGGTGAAGGCGGCGAGGTCGGCGTTGTTGACGTAATATTCCATCTTCGCCTCTTCCTTGTTCACCGGCAGGAAGCCTTCGCCCTGCGTAAACTTGGCGCGCTGCTCCTTGGTGAACAGGAAGTCGAGCAGCTTCCAGGCCTCGTCCTTGTTCTTGGAGTTCTTGAACATGATGATGGAGTCTGTGACGCCATAGGTGCCGCGCGCACCGGTCGGTCCGGCGGGGATGGCGGCGACGCCGTATTTCAGCTTCGGCGCCTCTTCCTTGATCTGGTTGGACAGGAACGGCGCGGTGATCATCATGCCGACCTTGCCCTGCTTGAACAGGTTCTGCACGTCCTCGCGGTTGTTGGAGGTCACACCTGGCTCGGTCAGGCCCTCGTCGATCATTGACTTGTAAAGCTTGGCGGCCTCGAGCGCGCCGGGCGTGCTCAGACCGGAGGTGCCGTCCTTGTTGAGGATTTCGGTGCCGAAGGACCACATCGCGTAGTAGTAATAGACGTCGGTCTCGATCTCCTTGCCTTGCAGGCCGTAGCCGAAGGCGCCTTGAGCCTTGATCTTGCGCGCGTCCTCCTGCAACTCGCTCCAGGTGGCCGGTGGCTTGGCGATGCCTGCCTTCTCGAACAGCTCCTTGTTGTAATACATGGCACGCGCGGAAGCCGCGATCGGCAGGCCGTAGGTGTGGCCGTCCATGATCGAGGGCTGCAGGAAGGTGTCGATGAAGCGGTCCTTGAACTCCGGCTTGATGTAGCTGTCGAGCGGCTCGGCGACATCCTGCTGCACGAAGTCGATCAGCCAGCGCGTGCCGATGATCGAAAGATCGGCATTGGTGCCGGCGGTGATGTCGGTGGTGAGCTTCTGCAGGAGCACGTCCCAGGGCACCACTTCATACTTGATGGTGATGCCGGGATTGGCCGCCTCGAACTCCTTCTTGACCTCCTCGAAATAGGGCCCGGTCTTGGCGCTGTACTCGGCGACGGTGACGCGCACCTCGCCGGCACCGGCAGGTGCCGCAAAAGCCAGCATGCTCATTCCGGCCAACAGGCCGACAGTCCATTTCGCAAGGCTCATCTGATCTCTCCCATTGATGCGCATTCGCGCCTGGCCTAGAGGCACAGGATTTATGTTACTTTCCTACATTATCGAGGGTTATGCCCAATGCAAGCAGTTTATCATGTTGCTAAATTACATTTTGTTGGATAGCGTTCCGTCGCTGTCTGGCACGGCGGAGGAGCGCGCATCGTGGTATCAAAGGCCGATTTCGAGGGCAGAACCGTTGTCGTCACCGGCGCCGGCGGCGGCCTCGGTTCGGCGATCGTCGAGCTCATAGCTGAGCGCGGCGCGCGCGTCGTCGGCTGCGACCAGTCGGTGGAAGCTCTGGCCAGCCCGCATATCGCCTCTCGTCACGTCTTCAACCTGCTCGACCGGGCCTCTATCGAAGCGGCGATCCCGGCACTGCTCGACGAAGACGGCGTTCCCGACATCCTGATCAACAATGCCGGCTGGACGCGCGCCGAAACGTTGACAGCGCTGACGGCGGACAAAATCGAAGAGGAGCTCGGCCTCAATTTGACCGGCGTGATGACTTTCGCCGATCCGCTGATCAAGGCGATGTCCGAGCGCGGCTCGGGCAGCATCGTCTTCATCTCCTCCGTCAACGCGATTTCGCATTTCGGCAATCCGGCCTATGCGGCGGCCAAGGCCGGCATCAACGCCTACGCCAAATCCATCGCCGTCGAGCTCGGCCGCAGCGGGTTGCGCGCCAATGTCGTTTGTCCGGGCTCGATCCGCACCGCCGCCTGGGACCATCGCCTGGCCAAGGATCCCGAGATCTTAGGCCGGCTCAAGCGGCTCTATCCGCTCGGCCGCATCGTCAACGCGTCGGAAGTGGCGGAGGCCGTCGCCTTCCTTGCCTCCGAGCGCGCTTCCGGCATAACAGGTGCCGTAGTGCCCGTGGATGCCGGGCTGACAGCCGGCTACCTGCCTTTCATCGACGACATTTTGGGAGCGTGAGCATGACCGACGTCCAGTTCCGCAACCTGTCGAAATCCTATGGCCAGCACAAAATCCTCGAGGACATCGATCTCGACATCCGGACCGGCGAGTTCGTCGTGCTGGTCGGCCCGTCCGGCTGCGGCAAGTCAACCCTGCTGCGCATGCTGGCAGGTCTGGAGACGATCACCTCAGGCGATCTCCTCATCGGCGGCACGCGCGCCAACGAGCTGCCGCCGCAGAAACGCAACATCGCCATGGTGTTCCAGTCTTACGCGCTGTTCCCGCATTTGAAGGCGTCGGAGAATATCGGCTTCGGCCCGAAGATCCGCGGCGAGACGCGCGCCGCGATCGACGACAAGGTCAAGAAGGCGTCGGGCGTGCTCAACCTCTTTTCCTATCTCGACCGTTATCCACGGCAATTGTCGGGCGGCCAGCGCCAGCGCGTCGCCATGGGCCGCGCCATCGTGCGCGAGCCTTCGGTGTTCCTGTTCGACGAGCCGCTTTCAAATCTCGACGCGCAGCTGCGCGTGCAGATGCGCACCGAGATCAAGGCGCTGCACCAGCGGCTGAAATCGACCATCGTCTACGTCACCCACGACCAGATCGAGGCCATGACCATGGCCGACCGCATCGTGGTGATGGATCGCGGCCGCATCCAGCAGGTCGGGCAGCCGCTGGAGCTCTACGACCGGCCGGCCAACAAATTCGTCGCCGCCTTCATCGGCTCGCCTTCGATGAGCTTCGTCTCCGGCGCGCTGAAGACCGCCGGATCCAAGTCCTGGTTCGAGACGACGGGCGGCGGCCGTCTGGCGCTCCCGGGCAAGGCCGCGTCCGGCAGGGACACGGTCGAGGCCGGCATCCGGCCCGAGCACTTCCTCGTCTGCGCCGGCGACGATGCCCTCGCCATCAAGGTCGACGTCGTCGAGCCGACCGGTTCGGAAACGCATGTCTATGGCTCGGTCGGCGACGACACGGTGCGCGCGGTGTTCCGCGACCGGCTGCAGGTGAAGCCCGGCGACCGGCTGCCGGTGAGCGTCGACCCGCGCAACATCCACCTCTTCGACAAGGCGACGGGCCTGCCGCTGTGAGATGATGATGAAGACCCCGGCCGACATCATCACCCGCCTGCAATTGATATCGCAGGACGGCACCAAGTCGGACCGCCGGCTGGCCGGGCTGGTGCTTTCCGATCTTGATTTCGCCTCGAAGGCCGCGATCTCGGAGATCGCCGCGCGCGTCGGCGTCAGCGAGCCGACCGTCACCCGCTTCTGCCGCAATCTCGGCTGCGAGGGTCTGCGCGATTTCAAGTTCTACCTGGCGCAGGCGATCGCCATCGGCGGCCAGTATCTGTCGCCGGAGCCGCTCATCCGCGACGCGCGCGAGCAGCGCATCGCCTCGGCGATCACCGAGGCGGCGATCGCCGCCATCCAGCGCGCCAGCGAAAACCTCGACATGACGACGGTGATGGACGTCGCCGCCCGGATTGCGAGCTCCGGCAATGTGCTGTGCATCGGCTCAGGCGGCATCTCCTCGATGATGGCGACCGAGATGCAGAACCGGCTGTTCCGGCTCGGCTTGTCGGCGCTCGCCCAGACCGACGGCCAGCTGCAGCGCATGTATGCCGCCGTCGCGACGCCCGAGACGACGCTGCTTGCCTTCTCCGTCTCGGGCTATGCGCGCTCGGTGATCGAAGCCGTCGAGGTTGCGCAGCAATATGGTGCGGCGACCGTTGCCATCACCGCGCCGGATTCGGCCCTGGCCAAGGTCGCCGACACGGTCATCCTTCTGCAGTCCGTCGAGGACGGAAACATCTACAAGCCGACCTCGTCGCGCTACGCGCTGCTTGCCATCCTCGACATGATCGCCACCACGGTGGCGGAAGCGCGCGGCCCGAAAGTGCTGGAGAATCTGCGCCGCATAAAGCAGAGCGTGAACACGCTGAAGGTGGACGATCCGAGACTGCCGCTGGGCGATTGAGCGGTCGCAGCGGCTTGCGCCGTCAGCGCTGGCGATCGCTCGCGCCCCCCTCGGCCCTGCCGGGCATCTTCCCGATTGGCAGCTTCCGCGCCCCTCATGTAGCGCTGGTCGACCCCCCACTCCGTCTCGGCTTCGCCGAGCCACCTCTCCCCCGATCGACGGGGTAGAGGAAAGGCGCCAAGCCTTTTGC
>NZ_VFTQ01000039.1:0-44378 GCF_006439475.1 Mesorhizobium sp. B2-8-9
CCCCCACTCCGTCGCTGCTTCGCAGCGCCACCTCTCCCCCCTCCGGAGGGAGAGGAAGGGAGCCTGGCTGAATGAAGTTCGCGCCCTTCCTCTACCCCGTCGATCGGGGGAGAGGTGTCGAGCGAAGCTCGACGGAGTGGGGGTCGACTTATTCCCACACTAGTCATTTGCGCACCGCGCCGAAGGTGATGCCGCGCAAGAGTTGCTTGCGGAGCAGGATGGTGAAGACGAGGATCGGCACCAGGAAGATGGTCGTGCCGGCGGCAACCGCCGGCCAGTCCTGGCCGCCCTCGCCGATGATGGTCGGGATGAAGGGCGGCGCGGTCTGCGCGGTGCCGGAAGTGAGCAGCGCTGCGAACGCATATTCGTTCCAGGCAAAGATCAGGCAGAAGATGGCGGTCGCGGCGATGCCGGTCGTCGCCTGCGGCAGCACGGTGCGCCAGAAGGCCTGCAGCCTGGTGTAGCCGTCGATCATCGCGGCCTCTTCATATTCGCGCGGGATCTCGTCGATGAAGCCCTTCAAGAGCCACACAGCCAGCGAGACATTGACCGCGGTGTAGAGCAGGATCATGCCGAGCGCGGTGTCGGAGAGGCCGAGCTCGCGATACATAAGGTAGATCGGGATCGCCACCGCGATCGGCGGCATGAAACGCGTCGACAGGATGAAGAACAAAAGGTCGTCGGCCAGAGGCACCTTGAAGCGCGAGAAGCCATAGGCCGAGAGCGTGCCGAGGAACACCGCGCAGAAGGTCGAGCCGAAGGCGATGATCAGCGAATTGACGAAGCGCGGCAGGAAGTTCGACGGCCCGGCGATCACCATGTTGCGCTTGCGCACGGTCTCGTCGCAGAAGCCGGTCGCCGGTCCGAGCGACTTGATGTAGTCCGGCGTCTGCCTTGTGCGGGTCGTGAACAGGTTGCAATAGCCCTCGATGCTCGGCTGGAAGACGATCTTCGGCGGATAGGCGATCGAATCAGGCGGCGTCTTGAAGCTGGTGGCGAAGATCCACAGCAGCGGCACGATCGAGATCAGCGCATAGGCTATGATGATCGTGCCGGCGATCAGCTTCGCGTTCGACGAGGGTGCTACGACGGAATGGGCGGTGGTCAGGCTCATCTCTGCTTCACCTTGTTGAGCGCCTTGACGTAGATGTTGGCGAGGCCGAACACGGCCACGAACAGGATGATGGCGAAGGCCGAGGAATAACCGGTGCGCCAGCTCTCGAAGGCCTGCCGCTTCAGCGTGATCGAGGCGACCTCCGTGGTCGAGCCGGGTCCGCCGCCGGTGAGCAGGTTGACCATGTCGAACATCTTGAAGTTCTCGATGCCGCGAAACAGCACCGCCAGCATGATGAAGGGCAGGGCCATCGGCAGCGTGATCGACCAGAATTGCCGCCAGTTGGAGGCGCGGTCGACCTCGGCCGCCTCATAGATGTATTCGGGGATCGAGCGCAGGCCGGCGAGGCAGATCAGCATCACGTAAGGCGTCCACATCCAGGTGTCGACTATGATGATCGCCCACGGCGCCAGCTCGACATTGGACAGCATCTGCACATTCGTCGGCGGAATGCCGGTGACGAATGAGACGACATAGGAAAACAGCCCGATCTGCGGCTCGTAGAGGAAGCGCCAGAAATTGCCGACCACCGCCGGCGACAGCATCATCGGCACCAGGATGATGGTGGTCCAGAAGGCGTGGCCGCGGAATTTTCGGTCGATCAGCCAGGCCAGCGTGAAGCCGATCACCGTCTGCAGAAGGATCGTCCAGAACACGAAATGCGCCGTCGTCTGCATGGCGATCCAGATGTCCTGATCGCCGAGGATGCGCCGGTAATTGGCGAGCCCCAGATTCTTCACCACCTCGTTCGGCCGGTTGGCGCGGAAATTGGTGAAGGAGAGATAGATCGCCCAGAACAGCGGGAAGATGTTGATGGCCAACAGCAAAAGGATCGTCGGCGAGATGAACAGCCAGGCGAGGCCCTTGTCGCTGATGCCCCGGATCTTCTTGGCCAACGGCTCCGGTGTGGCCCGGGCAACGTTGTCCGCAGTCCGATCGAGCATGGTAAGTCCTGCTTCGGTCACGGGTAAGTCTCGACTGTGGAATTTATCTGAACTGCGTCCCGTGCCAAGGGCGGCACGGGACGCTGCGGTTGGGCTCGGGAGGAGCCTTACATCTTGCCGTCGTCCTGGAAGACCTGCGTCCAGTCCTTGACCAGCCCGTCCAGCGCGTCCTTGGCCGAGCCCTGGCCGGCCACGACATAGTCGTGGAAGCGCTTCTGCGAGGCCTGCAGCAGCGGCGCGTAGCTGGGTTCCGCCCAGAAGTCCTTCACGATTGCCATCGAGTCGAGGAAGGCCTGCGCATAGGGCTGGCTGGACGGGAACTTCGGGTCCTTGACCACGGAGTTCAGGCAGGAATAGCCGCCGAGCGACCACCACTTGGCCTGCACATCCTTGTTGGCGAACCACTTGATGTATTTCAGCGCCGATTCCTGCTTGTCGGAATAGGAGACCACCGAAATGCCCTGGCCGCCGAGCTGCGCGAACTGGTCGCCGTCGGGACCCTTCGGATTGACGAAGTAACCGATCTTGTCGCCGCCGACATTCTCGTCCTTCTGCAGACCGGGCCAGGTGAAGGCGAAGTTCATGTGCATCGCCACCTGGCCGGATTTGAAGGCGTCGACACCTTCGCCCATGTAGCTGTTGGAAGCGCCGGGCGGCGTGCAGCAGTCGTAGAGCGCCTTGTAGAATTCCAGCCCCTTCACCGATTTCTCGGAGTTGACGAAGCCTTCCATCTCGTAGGGCTTCTTCGGGTTCTCATATTGGAAGCCGTAGCTGTAGAGCACGTCCATGGCGCCCATGGTGATGCCTTCCGAGCCGCGCTCGGTGTAGATCGAGGCGCCGTAGACGGTCTTGCCGTCGATCTGCCGCTTCTGGAAGAATTCGGCGATCTGCTTCAGCTGGTCGAAGGTGGTCGGCGGGGCGAGGTCCCAGCCATACTTCTCCTTGAATTCCTTCTGCAGCTCGGGCCGGGAGAACCAGTCCTTGCGATAGGTCCAGCCGACGACGTCGCCCATGGCCGGCAGCGCCCAGTAGTTCGGCGTGTTCTTCGGCCATTCCGAATAGCCGACCACGGTCGCCGGCACGAAGTCGTCCATGCTGATCTTCTCCTTGTCGAAGAAGTCGTTCAGCTTGACGTAATGGCCGTTCTCGGCGGCGCCGCCGATCCACTGGCTGTCGCCGATGATCAGGTCGCAGAGCTTGCCGTGCGAGTTGAGCTCGTTGAGGAAGCGGTCGGCGTAATTGGTCCATGGCACGAATTCGAACTTCATGCCGATGCCGGTTTCCTTGGTGAAGTCCTTGGACAGTTCCACGAGCGCGTTGGCCGGATCCCAGGCCGCCCAGCACAGCGTCAGGTCTTCCGCATGCGCGACGTTCGAGACGGCTGTCGACGCAAAGATCGCCGAGGCCAGTCCCAACGCCAGTTTCAAGGTCGATTTCATGCCTTACCTCCCATTTGCGAAACGCGTCCGGATGACGGTTTCAAGAGCCCTCAACCCTCGCTCCTCCGAGGGGCCCAAACACGGCGGGCGAATGCACTGCCCGATGTTTAGTAATTTGTTTAGTGATGCGCTTTTTACTAAACAACGCAAGCAAATTCGTTGCTGCGCCGCAGCATGGCGAAATGCGTCATTGAAATCATTGGGAAATGATCGCCGGATCTGGGTCCTGCTGACGTCAGCTGACCGCGTTGGCGGGGTCTGGACTGGTCGTCAGCGGCCGGATCGGCGGTGCGGGCGGCAGCAGCGCGCGTATGTCGGCGAAGGGGAAGGTCGGCTCGAAACGGAAGGCCTCGGCCAGTGCGCCGGAGGCGCCGTTGCACTGTCCGGCGCGAAACTCGTTCTGCAGACGCGCCCTGTGCACATAGTGCTCCGGACCTTGCGACTGGTGCGCGAGGATCGCTTTCGCCTTGATGTCCCAATGATGCGAAATCTCGACGTAATGCGTCGGCGAAAAGCCTGTGCCGCCGAGCGTATCGGCATGCAGCACTGGTACCGCGAAGGATGCGGCTAGCCGTACGCCGTCGGACAAGGCGCGGTGGTCGCCATGATAATCGTAGGGCGCATGGGTGATGGCGAGGTCGGGCTTCACCTCGCCGATCAGCGCCTTCAGCGCCGCAATGAGCGCGGCATCGGCGACGAGCTCCCCATCGGGAAAGTCGAGGAAGCGCGGCTCGACGCCGAGCAGGCCTGCCGCCGTGGTCGCTTCCTTGCGCCGCAAGCGGGCAAGCGCCTTGGGGTCGCCCGTGCCGCCCCTGGCGCCGTCCGTGGCTATGGCGAAAGTCAGTTCTGCGCCTTGCGCGGCATAGGCGGCCAGCGTACCGAACATGAATATCTCGATATCGTCGGGATGTGCCCCCAGCGCCAGTATCTTCACGTCTCTCTCCCGGAAATGGAATCGTGCCGAACGGAATCCTGCTCGCCCTTCTCGCCTACGCAAACTATTCGTTCAGCGACGCCGTCATCAAGGGTCTGGGCGGGCAGTTCACCGTCTTCGAGATCGGCTTCTTCATGACCTTGTTTGCCGGCTGTTTCCTCTTCTTCACCCGGCCGAAGGAGGAGCGCTGGCGCGATTTCTGGCGCACCGGGCGGCCCTGGGCCGTGCAGGCACGCGCCTGGGCCGGCATCGCCTCGGGCGTGCTCAGCGTCTATGCCTTCACCACCATTCCGCTGGCGGAGGTTTACGCGCTGCTCTTCCTGGCCCCGTTGCTCGTCACCGTGCTTTCGACCGTCATCCTGAAGGAGGAGGTCGGCCCCTGGCGGTGGCTTGCCGTGGTCGCGGGCTTCGCCGGTGTCATGCTGGTGGTGAGGCCGGGCTTCCGCGAATTGCATCTTGGCCATCTCGCCGCCTTCGCCAATGCCTTCGTCGCGGCAACCATCGTCATCCTGATGCGCTCGCTTGCCCAGCAGGAAAAGCGCACGACCATGCTGGGCTCGCTGATCGGCTATGGCCTGCTCTTCAACGGGGTCGGTGCAGTCGCGACGTCATTTACGCTCCCCAATCTGTGGCAATTGGGCTGGCTGGTCCTGGGCGGCCTGTTCACCGCCGGCGGCCAATTGCTGCATCTCCTGGCGGCCAAATACGCCCCGGCCAATCGCATCGCCCCGACGCATTATTCGCAGATCGTCTGGGCGGTCATCCTCGGCGCGATGTTCTTCAGGGAATATCCCGACGCGATGACGCTGGTCGGCCTTGCAGTCGTCGGCGCCTCAGGCCTCCTCACCATGGTACGCGAGGAAGTGCGGCTTGGCACAGTGCGCTGGAACCCGTTTACGCGTGCCCGGCTTTGACCCGCATGGGCCCGACACGTTGCACGGCGACCGCGACCGCTGATATGCGGGCAAAATGACGACGAAACCCTTGCCGGAGCTTCCGGTCACAGCCGTGCTGCCGGCGCTCGGCGAAGCGCTCTCGCGGCGCAGCAGCGCCGTGCTGGTGGCGCCGCCGGGCGCCGGCAAGACGACGCTGGTACCGCTGGCGCTGCTCGACGCGCCTTGGCTCGGTGAGGGCCGGATCGTGCTGCTCGAGCCGCGGCGGCTCGCCGCCCGCGCCGCCGCCCGCCGCATGGCCGAATTGCTGGGTGAGGAGCCCGGCGGCACGGTGGGCTACGCGATGCGCATGGAGAACCGCGCCTCGGCGCGGACAAAAATCCTGGTCGTCACCGAAGGCGTGCTCTCGCGCATGATCCTCGACGATCCGGAGCTGCCCGGCGTCTCGGCGGTGATCTTCGACGAATTCCACGAGCGTTCGCTCGACGGTGATTACGGTCTGGCGCTGGCGCTCGACGTGCAGGGCGCGCTGCGGCCGGACCTGCGTCTGCTGGTCATGTCGGCGACGCTCGACGGCGCGCGCGTGGCGAAGCTTTTATCGGAGGCGCCGGTGATCGAAAGCGAGGGCCGCGCCTATCCGGTCGAGATCCGCCACGACGAGCGGCCAGCGGGCACGGCGATCGAGGACGCCATGGCCAGGGCCGTGCGCGCCGCTTTGGCCGGCGAGCCGGGCAGCGTGCTTGCCTTCCTGCCCGGACAGCGCGAGATCGAGCGCACCGCCGAGCGGCTCGCGGGCAACGTCGCTGCAGATACCGACATCGTTCCGCTCTATGGCCAGCTCGACAACAGGGCGCAGGACGCGGCGATCAGGCCGGCGCCGGCCGGCCGCCGCAAGGTGGTGCTGGCGACCTCGATCGCCGAGACCTCGATCACCATCGACGGCGTGCGCGTCGTCATCGATTCCGGCCTGTCGCGGCTGCCGCGCTATGAGCCGGCAAGCGGTCTGACCCGCCTGGAAACCGTGCGCGTCAGCAAGGCCTCGGCCGACCAGCGCGCCGGCCGCGCCGGCCGCACTCAAGCCGGCGTGGCGGTGCGCCTGTGGCGGGCCGAGCAGACCGCGTCGCTTCCCGCCTTCACGCCGCCCGAAATCCTCGAGGCCGACCTGTCCGGATTGCTGCTGGACTGCGCCGCCTTCGGTGTCGCCGATCCGTTGAGCCTTTCGTTCCTCGATCCGCCGCCGGCGCCCGCTCTCAACGAGGCGAGGGTGCTGCTCAAGGCGCTGCATGCCATCGACGATGCCGGCAGGTTGACCGAGGCGGGCGCCGCCATGCGCAAGCTGGCGCTGCCGGTGCGGTTGGCGCATATGGTGGCCGAAGCGGCGAAGAGCGGCCACGCGCTCGAAGCGGCGACGCTTGCCGTGCTCTTGACCGAGCGTGGGCTGGGCGGCGACAGCGCCGATCTGGAGCGGCGCCTGATCCGGCTTCGCAGCGAGAAATCCCCCCGCGCCAACGCCGCCAGGCAGCTCGCCGCGCGTTTGGCCGGGCAGGCCGGTGGCCGCCGGGGCGGCGAGACGGCCTCTGCAGGCGCCCTTCTGATCCACGCCTGGCCGGATCGCGTGGCAAGGGCGCGCGGCGAGCGCGGCCGCTTCGTGCTGGCCAACGGCTCAGGCGCCATGGTCGATGCCGCCGATCCGCTCGCCAATGAAACCTGGCTGGTGGTCGCCGACCTGCAGGGCAAGGCGCAGAACGCCCGCATCACCGCCGCCGCTCCGGTCGGCGAAGCCGATATCCGCACCGTCCTTGCCGATCGCATCGAGACGAAGCGTGAGACGAGCTTCGACCGCGAGCGCCGCGCCGTTCGCATGCGCGAGACCGCACGGCTCGGCGCCATCACGCTTTCCGAGCGTATGTTGCCAGCGCCGTCAGGCGCCGACGCAGACCGCGCCATTCTCGACGCCCTGAAAGAGCACGGCCTGTCTCTGCTCGACTGGGGCAAGGAAGCGGAGGCGCTGCGCCAGCGGCTCGGCTGGCTGCATCTCGGCCTCGGCGCGCCCTGGCCCGACGTTTCGGACGAAGCGCTTGTCGAGGGCCTCGATGATTGGCTCCTGCCGTTTCTCTCCGGCGATGCCTCTTTCGCCGCCATCAAGCCGGCGGCGCTGTCGTCGGCGCTGATGGCGCTGGTCCCGCACGACCTGCAGCGCAAGGTCGACGCGCTGGCGCCGACCCATTTCGACGCGCCGTCCGGCAGCCACGTGCCGATCCGCTATGATGGCGAGTGGCCGGTGCTTTCGATCCGCGTGCAGGAACTGTTCGGCCTCGACCGTCATCCGGCGATCGCAAACGGAACCGTTCCGCTGACCCTCGAATTGCTGTCGCCGGCGCACCGGCCGATCCAGACGACGCGCGATCTCCCCGGCTTCTGGCGCGGCTCCTGGACGGATGTGCGCGCCGACATGCGCGGCCGCTATCCAAAGCATGTCTGGCCGGAAAACCCGCTGCTGGCCGCCGCCACCAGCCGCGCCAAACCGCGCGGAACGTAATGCATGTCGCCCAAAAGTGCGCAGCGGTTTTGGGACAACGACATGCATCAGGCAAAGACGATGCTCTATCGTTTCCGCTCCTGCGGCTGTAATCCTTGGCAATGACCAACATCCTGCGCGCGCCCGATTCCCAGCAAAGCCAGCGGCTGCGGCTCAACACGCTGATCCGCCTGCGCTGGCTGGCGATTGTCGGGCAGAGCCTGACCGTGCTGGTCGTCGCCTATGGCCTGAAATTCCCGCTTCCGGTGTCGATGTGCTTTGCGCTGATCGCCTGCTCGGCCTGGATGAATCTGTGGCTCACCTTCCGCTATCCGGCGGCGCATCGGCTCACCCCGCTTTCGGCCTTCGTGATCCTCACCTTCGACGGCGTCCAGCTCACCGGCCTGCTCTACATGACGGGCGGCCTGACCAATCCGTTTTGCGTGCTGCTGTCGGTGCCGGTCGTCATCTCCGCCGCTTCGCTGCCGCTGCGGTTCACGGCCATCCTTGGCGCGTTGGTCATACTGGCGGCCACGCTTCTGGTGTTCTTCCATTTGCCGCTGCCCTGGTATGAGGGCTCGCCGCTGCCGATGCCCTTCATCTATGTCGCCGGCATGTGGATGGCTGTGTTTGCCTCGATCGCCTTCACCGCCATCTATGCCTTCCGCGTCGCTGCGGAAGCGCGCCTGCTCGCCAATGCGCTGGCCGCCACCGAACTGGTGCTGCAGCGCGAGCAGCACCTTTCGGCGCTGGACGGGCTGGCGGCGGCGGCCGCGCACGAGCTGGGCACGCCCTTGGCCACCATCACCGTCGTCGCCAAGGAGATGGAAAAGGCGCTCGGCAAGGATCCGAAATATGGCGAGGATGTGAAGCTCTTGCGCTCACAAAGCGAGCGTTGCCGCGAGATACTGAAGCGGCTGACCAGCCTTTCCTCGGAAGGCGAAGCGCATCTGTCGCGCATGCCGCTCACCTCGCTGGTCGAGGAGGTGACGGCGCCGCATCGCGATTTCGGCATCTCGATCCGGCTGCGGCCCGGCGAGCGCATCGGTCCCGAGCCGGTCGGCCAGCGCAATCCCGGCGTCATCTACGGGCTCGGCAATCTGGTCGAGAATGCCGTCGATTTCGCCCGCAACGCCGTCACCGTCAGCTGGAGCTGGGACGATGAGAAGGTCATCTTCTCCATCACCGACGACGGGCCGGGATTCCCCGCCGAGATCATCGACCGCATCGGCGAGCCCTATATGTCGACGCGCCAGGGCACTGAGGCCGGCGGCGGCCTGGGGCTCGGGCTGTTCATCGCCAAGACCTTGCTGGAGCGTTCCGGCGCCACCATCGATTTCCGCAATTCGAGCGGGCTCGGCGAAGGCGCAGTGGTGCAGATCTCCTGGCCGCGCGGCCTCTTCCTCAACCAGGAACAGGCCTCGGCCACCATGTTCGACAATGCCTAGCGCAATTCCAGAAAGAGTGCGCAGCGGTTGGGCTCGGCAACTTCGCCGCAGCTTTCCGTCCGGAATTGCGAAACGGTGAGAAAGCCTTGCAATTACCGCATGGCAGCTCTGTTGCCGGCTCTAAAAATTGGACATTGCCTTTGCAGGACTGTATCTGCGTAAAAGTGAGGCATGTCGCCTAAAACTGTGCAGCGGCTTGGGGAAGACGATATGCCCGGAAACAGGGATCGGACGGGCCTTCGCCAGGGTAGGTTTCGGCGCGGCGCGCCTCAGGTCAGTGGGATGCCGATAAGATGAGCGGAGACGAAACGACTGGCGCTATGGTCGAGGGCGAGGACACCTCGCTGCTCATCGTCGAGGACGACAAGCCGTTCCTCACCCGGCTTGCCCGCGCCATGGAGACACGGGGGTTCGTGGTCGAGACGGCGGAGAGCGTGGAAGAGGCGGTCGCCAAGGCGCGCGCCCATCCGCCGGCCTATGCGGTTGTCGACATGCGGCTCGGCGACGGCAACGGCCTCGATGTCGTCGCTGCCATCCGCGAGAAGCGCGACGACGCCCGCGCCATCATCCTGACCGGCTACGGCAACATCGCCACCGCGGTGACCGCCGTGAAGCTCGGCGCCGTCGACTATCTTTCCAAGCCCGCAGATGCCGACGACGTCTTCGCCGCGCTCACCCGCACCTCCGGCGAACGTGCGGCGCCCCCGGAAAACCCGATGTCGGCCGACCGCGTGCGCTGGGAGCACATCCAGCGCGTCTACGAAATGTGCGACCGCAACGTCTCCGAGACGGCGCGCCGGTTGAACATGCATCGCCGGACCTTGCAGCGGATACTGGCAAAGCGCGCGCCGCGTTAAACGAGTGTCGTCATCCTAGGCGAAGCAGGAGCGAAGCTCCGTCGCGAAGACCCTAGGATCCATTCCGTGACCCCGGCCGCAGAACGCAGCGGAGCGGAATTCTGCACCGTTGGCACCGCTCAGATGTAACGGAATGGATCCTCGGGTCTGCGCCGCGTCGCTTCGCTCCTGCTTCGCCCGTGGATGACGAAGCGACGGGCGTTTCGGCCAACTGCCGAAGCAGGCGATCTGTCAATGTGAACTCGAACGCTTGCTTCGCCAGCCGGGCTGCGCATCATACGTTATAGGTTCCGGCCGTCAGGTCGGGGCGACGGACGGAGGGACCATGCAAGATAAGCGGCCGAAATCGATCCTGCGTGAATTCCTCGATGGCGAGGCCGCCGGCGGCATCATCCTGATGGTGGCCGCAGCCCTTGCGCTGATCGTCGCCAACTCGCCTTTGGCCGAAACCTATTTCGCCGTCCTGCACGCCTATCTCGGGCCGCTCAGCATCTCGCACTGGATCAATGACGGGCTGATGGCGGTGTTCTTCCTGCTGGTCGGGCTGGAGATCAAGCGCGAGATGCTGGACGGACAGCTCTCGACCTGGCCGCGCCGCGTGCTGCCCGGCATCGCCGCCGCCGGCGGCATGGCGGTGCCGGCGCTGGTCTATGTCTTGATCAACCGCGACAATGCGGCGGCTCTCTCCGGCTGGGCGATCCCCACCGCCACCGACATCGCCTTCGCGCTCGGCGTGCTTTCGCTGCTCGGCAGCCGCGTGCCCGCCTCGCTGAAAGTCTTCCTCACCGCTCTGGCCATCATCGACGATCTCGGCGCCGTCATCATCATCGCGCTGTTCTACACCAGCGGCCTGTCGCTCGCTTATTTGGCGGCCGCCTTCGTCGTCATCGCGCTGCTCGTCGTGCTCAACCGCATACGGGTCATGAAGCTCTGGCCGTATCTCTTGCTTGGCGCATTGCTGTGGGTGCTGGTGCTCAAGTCGGGCGTGCATGCGACGCTCGCCGGCGTGGCGCTGGCGCTCACCATCCCGCTGGTGCGGTCTCCCGGCATCAGCCGTGATCTCGAGCATTCGCCGCTGCATAGGCTGGAACACGGCTTGCACAGGCTGGTGCCCTTCCTCGTCATCCCGATCTTCGGCTTCGCCAATGCCGGCGTCTCGCTCGGCGGCCTGAGCCTTGCAGCCCTTGTCGAGCCGCTGACGCTGGGCGTCGCCGCCGGCCTTGTGCTCGGCAAGCTGGTCGGCGTCTTCGGCTCGTCGGCGCTCGCGATCCGGTTTGGCCTCGCCGACCTGCCGGCCAATGCCGGCTGGCTGCACATGCTGGGCATTTCGCTGCTTTGCGGCATCGGCTTCACCATGAGCCTGTTTATCGGCCTGCTTGCCTTCGCCGGCGACCCGGCGCTGCAGGACGCGGTGAAGGTCGGCATCCTCGCCGGCTCGCTGATTGCCGCCCTCTTGGGCACCGCCATCCTGCTCATGGCGCCGGCGGGCGGCGGAGCGGAAGAAGATCTGAACTAGCCCCGAGGTTCCGGCGGCAGGCCGAAGGCTGAAAACAAAGCGGGGCCGAGCGGCGGGACATAGATCGTCAGCGAGGCGATCTTGTCGCCGGCGGCTTCGAGGACATGCAGCGAATGCGGCTGCCACACGGAATCCTGGCGGCCGAGCGCGTAGACGCCCACGGCCGGTTGGGTGTTGGCGCCGATGGCCACCGCGCGATAGCCGGCAAAATTGCCCCAGACGCTGCCCAGGAAAGCGCCGATCGCCTGATGTCCATGGTACCATTCCCGCCAGGGAGGCATGTGGTAGATGGCGTCCTCGCGCAGCAGCTCGACGAGTCCGTCGAGATTGTCGGCCTGCCAAGCCTGCATGTAGCGTTCGAGCAGCACGCCTTCGTTCGCGTTGGGCCGCGACCGCTGCGGCGGGCGCCCCTGCGGGTAGCGTTCGCCCAGCGTCGCGCGGGCCCGCTGCAAGGCGCTGTTGATCGAGTCGGTCGACCCGCCCAACAATTGCGCGGTCTCGATGGCGGACCATCCGAGCACATCGCAAAGCAGCAAGGCCGCGCGCTGCCTCGGCGGCAACAGCTGGATTGCCGCCACGAAAGCGAGCCGCACCGCCTCGCGGGCCTCATAGCGCGCTTCCGGGCCGGGCCTGTCATCGGCGATGTCGGGCAGCTCGGCGTCCGGATACGGCTCCAGCCAGGCGAGCTCCGTGGCCGGGCCGCCGGTCGCTCTGCCCTCAGAGGCAGGCCGCTCGGGTTGCTCAAGAATGCGCCGCGCCAGCGAGCGTGTCTTGATCGCATTGAGGCAGCTGTTGGTGGCGATCGCGTAGAGCCAGCCGCGCGCCGAGCCGCGTCCGTCGAATTGCGACCGCGCGCGCCACGCCTTTAGGAACGTCTCCTGGACGAGATCGTCCGCCTCGTTGAGCGAGCCCATCATCCGATAGCAATGAAGCTTCAGCGCGCGGCGATGGGCGACGGTCAGGCGCTCGAAGGCCCGCCGGTCGAGGGCCGGCTGGCCTGGCCGGCCCAAAGGCTCGATAGGGCCGGAAGCGTCAGTCATGGGAGCCCGGGGAGCTGAATTCGGCCGCCATCCTGCGCGTCTCATGGCGCCGCCGCAAGGCCGCTGCCGCTTACGGTGAAGGAGCTGCCCTGCGGCTTGCCCGTCGAGAGCTGGATCACAGCCTGTCCGACATCGGCCGGCGTCTGCATGTCGCTCATGCTGGCCAGGAAGTCGGCCGGGCGGATGCCCATATAGGCCGCGATGCCTTCAATGCCGCGATCGCCGACCCCGGTGCCCGGCATGATGCGGGCCGGCGAAAGCGCCATGAAGCGCAGGCCGAGGCCGAGGCGGTCCGATTCCTTCTGGCAATGGCCGGCCAGAAATACCTGCATGCGCTTGGCGCCGGCATAGCCGCCGGAATTCGGCGGACCGCCGCTGAAGGCGGCGCCGCTGGCGATCAGCAGCACACGGGTTCCAGGCTTGAGCCGGCCCTTGAGGGCTTCCCGACAGAACAGGAACGATGCCTTGACGTCCATCTCCCAGTTCGCCGAGAAGGCCTCCCAGCTTTGCTCCTGGATCGGCGCCGAAGGGGCGAGCGCGCCCGCGCAGACCACCAGCACGTCGGGTGCCAGCGCATCGAAAACCGCTTGCGGTGCGCCTTCCGCCGTCGCGTCCGTGCTAAGCGTCCTCAAGCCCGGGCGTTCCCAGGCGAGCTGCTTCAGGTCGGCGGCGCCACGGGCGACCGCGAGCACGGTCGCTCCCGCGCCAAGCGCTGCTTCCACGATCGAGCGGCCGACACCCCGGCTGCCTCCGACGACGACGACATTCTGATTTTGCAACGGTTTCATTTGATCACCTTTTTCCAGGCCGCCGGCCATCCGGACGCGCCTATAGGTGAAGACAATCGGGTTCAGCGGAAATCATCGGTGCGGGAAGAAAATTCTCGCTGGCCTGGCGCAGGGCTGGCCTGAGCCAGGCCTGCGGTCGGACGCCAGCGGTTACGCACCAGCATCCACACACCGCGACGACTACTCGCTCTCGCCATCCAGCGCCGGCACGGCGACGCCGGCAAGCTCGGCCGCCAAGAGCCGCGCGGCGCCCGCGCGGGCAATCCGCAGCATCAGCGCCTTGCGTGTCGCTGCCGCCATGCGGTGCTCGGGCGCATCGCGCAGGATCTCCGCGCCATAGCCGTCGGAAAGGATGAAGCCGCATTCCTCGGGAAAGATGTCAGCCGGAACGCCGGGATGGGTGGCGAAGAAGAAGCGGTCGGAATGCAGCCGGTAGTCCGGCCATTTGCGGTCGACCCTGAAATCCTGGATCGAAGATTTGATCTCGATGATCCAGATATCGCCCTGCCTGGTCAGCGCCACGAGATCGGCGCGCCGCCCGGTGGCCAGGGAAAGCTCCGGCAGCACATGCGCGCCCATTTCGGTGAGCAGCCGCTGCACGCCGCGCCGCACCAGCATAGCGCGCTCCGACTGGCGGCCGTCGATCAACGGGTTAAGGGGAATCGGGGAAACGAGTGGCATGGGAGGCACCATGCCAGATTTTGTTCACGGTTTGAACCCCCTGTCAGGCGGCGATTATGCACTTTACGAACACGCCTTAGAACGTGGGGATGGCGAACCGATTGGGATACGAAGAAGTCAGTCGTCTTTTTGGACGCCAGTTTCGTCAACTGTCCAGTCAGTCCCGTAGTTCTCGTTGAGGATGTAGACGCATTCAGAAGCGTCCATCTGCAACTGCTCAATTGACACCCTGTGAGGAAGAGGAGCCCTATTCGTACGAACGTCCTGATATAGTTCGACGATGCCCGGGCACTTTGCCAGTTCAGCGTCTGTCGGATGATTGCCGGCGCGGTCCGCGTCGGAAAGTCCTTGTGGGTACAAAGCGTCCTTTGCGAAGACGGGAACCGCCATGACGATCATCAGACCCGCTGTCATCCCGGTCCGTATCCAGCCATAAGGCCACAGCGAGACGGATTTGCCGTAGCCCGTCACTTGGTCAGCTTCTTTTTGACGTTGCCTTTCGGCTTTTGCTTATGGTCTGGCGGCATATGCGCCAGCTTGCCCATTAGGGCATCGGCGGCGGATTTCTTCTCGTCCGCTTCAATCTCTCGCGCCTTCTCAATGAAGGCACGCGACTGTGAAGGGTTGTCAGCCTTCATTTGCTTCCGGGCTTTTGCAGATCGAATTGCGGGCTTTTTGCTTCTGGTTTGCATATCTTGAGCTTATGTCCTCCAACATTGCCCGACAACGGCAAGAGCCCTAGGCTTTTCGCGCTGCCGCCGTTGTCGAACGTATGGAACTCATCGGCGCGGTAGTGGATGGCCGTCGCCAGATGAATCGCATCGGGGGTAGAAAGCGTCTTCCCGCCATGCGCTGCGGCATTTGCCGAATAATGGTCCCGCAGATCATGTGAAAGCCCGGCGACTTTGATGTCCATTCCCAACTGTGTCATTCGCTTCATCAAATCGGTGAAGCTGTTGCCAACGCCGACTGGTATCTTGGATTGCAGCACCTCAACCCGAGTAAGCACGGAAGTGACCAGCTTCACCTCGCGCCGTTTGTGCCGAGCAATCACCTCGCGCACGCCATCCATTTCGCCCGACTTCCGGATCTCGTCATTGAGCCATGCGAGGAAAAGGCAGGTATCCCAGTAATAGATAGGGCTAGCGCCAGCCATCGCGAAGCTCCCGGACAAAGGCTTCAGAACTCAAGCCGCCGGTCGCGTCCGGGGCACGACCTCTCAAATCCTCCCAATCGGGAAGATCGGATTCGGACGGATATGCTTCTATGCTCGTCACTTCAATCTGGTGTGGGAAGTCCGTTCGCGCACGATAGCGAAGCGTGCCGAAGATCTCCACTTTGCGGCCAACTGCAGAAACGGCATCGTCATAAAGGCGAGATGGGAAATGGCAGGCAACTTTCTTGGGTCCAACATCAGGATAAATCTGGAACGTATTCACTCCGAGGTGGAGGTTTATCTGTTCCAGGTTTCCTTGGATGAACCCCTCGCATTCCTCATCGACCGCAAGGGCAGCATCAACACGGCTGACAATCTGCGGCGTTAAGTCGATGCGGCTATCGTTAAACAGCAATGTCGCACTTTTGACGGTTGTTCCAACCGGACGCGCTAGATTTCGGATGTCGCCGAGCAATTCAGCATCAAGGTCAAGCAGGTCGTCTCCACTCGCCAGCGCCGCAGAAATGCGGTTCAGACTTTCGATCACGATTAAGCCGGTAGGTGGCTTACCCGGCAGCGGATGTGGGTCGATAGTGACGCGAACCGGGCTGTTGTAGGACATCTCGGCAATGCGAAAATAGCTAGCTGTCTTGCCGGCGTTTGCATCGCGGTCAAGTCGATTAAGCGTAGCGCTGAGATTCTGGAGTTCGGACAAAAACGCAGCGAGCCGCACCTGTCCGTCGTCCTCGGGCAAGCCCTCAATGACAAGCGTGATGTGGTCTTCAGTAGCCATCAGTCGCACCACCACATGAACGGTCTTGGAGCTTACCCGGCGAACGAGTCCCGGTACTTCAAACGCTTTCCAACGATGCCAGCCATAGCCCTCACCGTCCTATTGTTGTCATCGACGCCAAGCGCGATGCGGTTACTGTAGCGGAAATCCAACTCGGCTAGATAGCGGTGAAGATGCTGCTCACCGCAATGTTGGTAAACACCCTTCATGCCGCGCTTGAAGATGCTGTAGTAGCCTTCGACCGTATTCGTATGCACATCGCCGCGCACGTACTCATCCGTAGAGTGCGTGACGAATCCATGCGAGGCGAAATCCTGGCCGGCGCGGCGATAGATACCGCTCTCGTCGGTCATGAGCCGGCTTTCGCGAGCGATGTTGGCGTGGACGATCGGCATGACGTTGCCCATGCGGGCGGTATCAACATGGAAGGAAGGGGCGCGACCGCCACGCTCGACCAGCGTAACGACAGAGTTCTTGTATGCGCCGCCGCCACGCTTCACGGGAGCGCCTTTCAGGCGACCGATGTACGTCTCGTCAACTTCGACCTGCTTGCCCTCGCCACCCATCGGGGAAAGGACGCCATCGCGCATAGCCTCACGCAAGCGATGGAACATGAACCAAGCCGTCTTGTACTGGACCTGCAAAGTACGGTGCAGTTGGTGAGCGCTGATGCCCTTCTTGCTGGACGCGAGTAGGTGTGCAGCCTGCCACCATTTATGAAGCGGCACATGGCTGCTTTCGAACACCGTTCCGACCTTCACGGTGAACTGCTTCTTGCATTCCAAACAGCGGCGAAGGCCTGTGCGAGCGGTTGCGCCAGTCACGCGGGTAATGCGCGTCTGTTCGCAGTTGCCACACTTCGGGCAAACCGGACCTTCCGGCCACACAATCGCTTCCAGCCGCTCAAAAGCAGCTTCTTTGTTGTGAAAATGTGGCTCGGAAAGGACGCTCATAACCCGGATTCCTACTGTGGATTCAAGGTATCAGCGGTTCTCGTGTTTGTAAAGTACATAATCGCCTGTCAAGCCGACCATTATGACCACGGAATATGTTCCTAGACAGGCCGGCCCTACCCTGGATAGGCGTCACATGGTAAAGACCGCTGATGCGTGTCGCGAAGTTTAATTTCATATTGATGGCAATCGCTGCTTGTCTCGCTATCGCTGCAGCGGATCCTTCCGAAATGACGCCCGCACAGTTGGTAGGGAACTACATCAACCTCTCGGTCGAAAATCCCGAGCAGGCCAAGGCGCTCCTAGTGCCGGATGCGACCGCTATCATATTCGACTACGGTTTGCCTTTGGCGGAGAATTTCCCAGAGTTCGTTAAACTTCTTCCAGGATCGGGCTGTTCAAAGCCACTCATTCGGACTGAGGGAAAAGCCGCACACGGCACCAACGGTCACACAGATGCTGTCATTGTCAGAGTTGAATGGCAGTGCACCAAGCCAACGGAGTTCGTGCTAGCCTCAAACGTGTTGCGCTTCGTCGTTGCCCAGCAAAAAATAGTAGCGGTAGTATTTGAAGACCCGCCCGGCTATCCGCCCAGGTTGAACAGTGGGAACGTCAATCCAAACGGTCCCTAGCTGCAAGCCTTAGGCGTGAGCCGAGTCTCTGTTTGTAAAGTACGCATCGTCTGAGGGCAGGGGGGGGTATCTGGTTGACAGGCCGCTGCTCAAATCAGGCGAGCACATGAAAGGCGCATGATGAAACCCAGCAAGTTTATGATGAGAGTCGTTATGGTCGCTATGGAGCTTGCTCTAGTCTGGTTGGTTGCCCAATCCCTTTGGACGGGCCGGATTCCTTTTAAGGATGACGCTGTAGAGCGCGGCCATGACCCATTTACCTACTGGGTCGAGTTGGCCGTGATCGTGTTCGGGATGGTAACCGTGCCGCTCTGGATGATCTACCGGGAACGGCAAGGGCGCTAAGGGATGTTACTTCGACCCCAAACCGCCACCGGCTGAATGGCACCTTTACTCCGAGTCCCCCGCTCGAAACTCATCCGCCAGAAGCCTGGCCAAGTGGTCGCGGCTCAGGCTCAATGTCTCTTTCAGGAACCACAGGAAATTGCTCGGACCGTCGGTCGGCAGGCCGTTTTCTTCGGCCTGGGTGATGACCGCGCGCTGGCGCTCGATCCGCTGTTCGATCTCGCGGATATGCTGCTCGACCCGTTCGATGTCCTCGTGGATGGCCATCCCGGCAATCTCATTGTAGGTGATCGTCAAAATAGCATCAAACCAGGAACGGGTGGAGCGCAAAGCCAAGTAGATGCTTGAGCCGTGGTTCAGAGAAGATTAGCCTTGCTGGTCATGCCTCATGGCAGCAATCTCGCCATGAAAGGAATTTTCCCATGACCCGCGACCAGATGCTCGCCCACCTCCGGTCCGCCGATGCCGTCGCGCGCGAGGCGGCGGCGCATGGGCATCATCCGTTCGGCTGCGTGCTGGTCGGGCCGGACGATCGCATTTTGATGCGGCAGGGCAATCTCGACACGGTGCGCCATGCCGAGACCGAGTTGGCCCGCCGCGCCGCAGCGGCCTATGAGCCGGAGTTCCTGTGGCAATGCACGCTGGTCTCGACCTTCGAACCATGTGCGATGTGCGCCGGCACGATGTACTGGGCGAATATCGGGCGCCTGGTCTATGGGGTCGAGGAAACCAGCCTCCTGGC
This sequence comes from Mesorhizobium sp. B2-8-9, assembly GCF_006439475.1. Lineage (NCBI taxonomy): Bacteria > Pseudomonadati > Pseudomonadota > Alphaproteobacteria > Hyphomicrobiales > Phyllobacteriaceae > Mesorhizobium > Mesorhizobium sp. B2-8-9. Next base: position 18,794 of record NZ_VFTQ01000039.1, read on the forward strand.
GCTCACCGGGGATCATGCGGAAAATCCGACGATGAACCTCGCCTCGCGCGCCGTCTTCGCCTCCGGCCAGAAGAAGATCGAGGTGTTCGGCCCCTTTCCCGAAATCGCGGACGAGATGCTCGCCCCGCACCGCGATTTCTGGAAGCGCTGACAGGCCTCGGACCTTAGGCCGCGCCCGCCATGTCGTCGAGGATTGGGCAGTCCGGCCGGTCGTCGCCATGGCAGGCGTGGATCAGTGTCTGCAGCGTCAAGCGCATCGACTGCAATTCGCGTACCTTCTCCTCGATCGCCCTGACATGGGCGGCGGCGATCTCGCGCACGTCATGGCTGGCGCGGCCGCGGTCCTGATAGAGCGCCATCAGCTGCCTGCAATCGTCGATTGAGAAGCCGAGATTGCGCGCACGGCGCAGGAAGGCGAGCCGGTGGATATCGTCGCGGGAGTAATCGCGATAGCCGTTCCCGGCTCGCGCCGGGCGGATCAGTCCGATTTCCTCATAGTAGCGAATGGTCTTGGCCGGCAGGCCGGAACGCTCCGCGGCATCACCGACATTCATGGCGCTCTCCTCGCATCGCAGGCGGCTTCCCAAGTCGCCCCATTGATTTTGCTTCATAATCCTGTAAGGCCTGTTGCGAAAATGCCGCAGTCGGGCACTTACCGGCGCGTAAGGCCTTGCATATAGGCAGTGCGCGCTTGGCAAGCAAAAGAAATGCCAGCATGAATGGTGGCAACAAAGCGGCCGACTCGTGCCGCTGGTATCGAGGCGGGGCGTCGGACCTTTTCATGCGCTTGAAGTCATTTGCAATCCTCGCCGCTCTTGCGCTGTCGACCGCGATCAGCGGGTGCAGCACCATCGGTGGGCAAATGTTCACCAACAACTATGGCGCGATGACCGATGCCGGCTATCAGCTGCCGCGCATCCCGATCGAGAAGGTCCCCGCCAGGTACCACCGCCAGGAAGTGCGGTACGACTCGTCGGAGAAGCCGGGCACCATCATCGTCGATACGCAGAACAAGTTCCTCTATTTCATCGAGGGCGACGGCATGGCGATGCGCTACGGCATCGGCGTCGGCCGCGAGGGTTTTGAATGGCACGGCACAGCCCATATCGCGCTGAAGCGCGAATGGCCGACCTGGACGCCGCCCTCGCAGATGATCAAGCGCCAGCCCGAGCTCGCCAAGTTCGCCGGCGGCATGGAACCGGGCCTGAAGAACCCGCTCGGCGCGCGCGCCATGTATCTCTTCAACAAGGGCGGCGACATGGGCTACCGCCTGCATGGCAGCCCGGAATGGTTCTCGATCGGCAAGGCGATGTCGTCGGGCTGCATCCGGCTGATGAACCAGGACATTATCGATCTTTACGACCGCACGTCGGTCGGCGCCAAGGTCATCGTGATGTGATCACGAAGGCCGAGGCCAAAAGCTTTCGCAAGCGGACCGTCTAGGCAACAACAAGACGTCCAAAAACAGAAAACCGGGCTGTTGGGGCCCGGTTTTTTGTTTTTGCGATCTTGGATCGGACTTCGCTTCGCCGCACGACGCGGCCGGCCAGTGGGTTCTCAGGCGACCTGCTCGACCTGCTGTACTTCCGGAACAAAATGGCGAAGCAGGTTCTGGATGCCGTGCTTCAGCGTTGCCGTCGATGACGGGCAGCCGGCGCAGGCGCCCTTCATGTGCAGGAACACGGTGCCGTTCTCAAAGCCGCGGAAGGTGATGTCGCCGCCGTCCTGGGCAACGGCGGGGCGCACGCGCGTGTCGAGCAGTTCCTTGATGGTCAGCACCAGCTCTTCGTCGGCCTTGTCGTAGAACTCGCCGGTCTCGCCGGCTTCGCTCGCCGGAGCGGTCGCGGCCATGACCGGCGCACCGGACATGAAATGCTCCATGATGGCGCCGAGGATCGCCGGCTTCAGGTGCTGCCAGTCCGGACCGTCCTTGGTCACGGTGATGAAATCATAGCCGAAGAAGACGCCGGTGACGCCCGGGATCTCGAACAGGCGGCCGGCCAGCGGCGAGGCCTCCGCCGCGGCTTCGGCGTTGCGGAAATCGGCTGTGCCTTCGCGCAGCACTTCCTTGCCCGGCAGGAATTTCAGCGTCGCCGGGTTCGGCGTCGATTCGGTCTGGATGAACATGGGTATCTCCAGGCCCTTCCCGGGCCGATAGTTTGGAATAATTCTAAATAGGCTCTATCGGCTGGACATTCAAGCGAAACGCGTCGCTGGAACGGCTGGCTGGCGGAATGTTTTTCGGCTTCTATCACGAATATCGAGGTGGATCGAGATTCAGGTCAGGCGGCCATTTGCAGGCCGGCCTCACCTGAATATCGAAGCACCTCAAGCTAGGCTGTCGATCTCTTCGTCGGACAGGTTCTGCGGCACCACCGTGACCGGAATGGGAAAAGCCGCGCCGCGCCCGGCGACCGCGCTGACCAGCGGCCCTGGGCCTTCCTTGCCGGCGCCGGCGGCCAGCACAAGGATGGCGATGTCCTGGTCTTCCTCGATCAGTTTGTGGATTTCTTCCGTCGGCTTGCCTTCGCGCACCACCAGCTCCGGCTCGATCCCCGCATGCTGGCGCACCTTGTTGGCGTAGCCGTCGAGCGCCGCGCGGGCTGTCGCCGTGGCTTCCTCGCGCATGATCTTTTCCACACCCAGCCAGTGCTGGAAGTCGTCCGGCTCGATGACGTAGAGCAGCACCAGCACGCCGCTGGTGCTTTGCGCCCGCTTCGAGGCATAGGCGACGGCGCGCTCGCATTCGGGCGTGTCGTCGATGATCGCCAGGAACTTGCGGCGATGGCCGGCTTCGCGGCTGAGGCGTTTGGAGACCATGTCTATCTGCTCGGTATGGTTCGGTCGCAATCTGCCACTGCCGCGAACCGGCGGCAAGCCGCCGGTTGGCGCGGCAATGGTCCGAGGAGGTCGCTGGATCAGTCCTGCAGAAGGCCGATAATGTCGCGCACCGTCTTCATCGTGCCCTCGGCGATTGCGCGGGCCCGGTCGCCGCCATCCTTGAGCACGGCGTCGACATAGGCGCGGTCGCCCTCGATGCGGCGCATCTCGGAAGCGATCGGCGCCAGCTTCTCCACGGCAAGATCGGCAAGCGCCGGCTTGAACACGGAAAACTGTTGCCCGCCATACTCCTTCAGCACCTCTTCCTTCGAGATTTCCGCGAGGCCGGCATAGATGCCGACGAGATTTTCCGCTTCGGGCCGGCTTTCCAGCCCGTCGATCTCGCTCGGCAAGGCCTCCGGATCGGTCTTGGCCTTGCGGATCTTCTTCGAGATCGTGTCGGCATCGTCGGTCAGGTTGATGCGCGAGAGATCCGACGGATCCGACTTCGACATCTTCTTCGAGCCATCGCGCAGGCTCATGATGCGCGCCGCCGGGCCGCCGATCACCGGTTCAGTAATCGGGAAATAGCCGTTCACCGTCTCTTCGCCGACCTGCATTTCGACGCCGACGCCAAGGGCTGCGATCTTCTCGGAGAAGTCGTTGTTGAATTTCTGGGCGATGTCGCGGGTCAGCTCCAGATGCTGCTTCTGGTCCTCGCCCACCGGCACATGCGTTGCGCGGTAAAGCAGGATGTCGGCGGCCATCAGGCTCGGATAGGCAAGCAGGCCGAGCGAGGCGTTCTCGCGGTCCTTGCCGGCTTTGTCCTTGAACTGCGTCATCCGATACATCCACCCGATGCGGGCCACACAGTTGAGGATCCAGGCGAGCTCGGCGTGCTGCATGACCCGCGACTGGTTGAAGACGATGTGCTTCTTGGGGTCGATGCCGGAGGCCAGGAACGCCGCGGTGATCGAGCGCGTCTGGTCGCCCAGGTCCTGATGCACGAGCTGCGCCGTCAGCGAGTGCAGGTCGACGACGCAATAGATGCAGTCGGACTGTTCCTGGAGGGCGACGAATTTCTTGATGGCGCCGAGATAGTTGCCGAGATGCAGGTTGCCGGTCGGCTGGACGCCCGAAAAGACGAGTGGCTTGAAGGCGGACATGAATTCCTCATGGCTTGTGGAGGGCCGTCTAAGCATGATTCCAAAAAGTTGCAGACTTTTTGGAGCCAATCATGCGGCTGGAAACCGCGCGCGGCGAAAGTCTTGCGACGGCGCGCTTATGGACGAAGCACGTTGCGGGATCAAGAGGCGCGGACGAGCTGGCATGGGGCATCGGTACGTTGACATTTGCCGTGCATAGGCTACATATTTCTAACTACATGAAGGAATGTAGCCATGACCATCAACATCAACAATAAGGAAGCCGACAGGTTGACGCGCGCTTTCGCCAAAGCTGAAGGGGTCGGCATCACCGAGGCAATCGTGATCGCCATGCGCGAAGCCTTGGAGCGGCGCCGCAATCGCGAGACGCCGCTGGAAACGGCGGCACGACTGCGAGCCGAGTTTGGAATCAAGCTTAGCGAACAAGCGCGCAAACCGCTGCCGCAGTCCGTTTATGACGAACTTTCCGGCGACGACTGATGTTTGTCGACGCTGCAGCCATCGTCGCGATCCTAAGCAACGAGACGGAAGCCGAGCGATGCGCGCAGGCCGTCATGAAGGCATCGGCACCGTTCACGTCGGCGATAGCCGTTTGGGAGGCAGCGATGGCGCTCGCGCGACCAGAAAAGCTGGCGATTCCGGTCGCCAGAAGCGCGGAGATTGTAGACCGCTTTCTGGAAGAGCGGGCAATTGCCTTGCACGAGCTTCCGCCTGCATCCGAGGCAACATCCCTATCCGTCGAGGCCGCTGCGCGGTTTCGCAACAATGCTATCCGCCTAAATATGGCGGACTGCTTCCACTACGCTTGCGCCCGATACTACGCCGTTCCGATACTTTCTACGGCCAACGAATTCCGACTCACGGATCTGGAGACTGTTCCCTGACGGGCGGTAGCGCCTTGGGTGAACGACGCTTCACATTCCGCCGGAGCGTCCCGAAATCGGCGCCGCCGGTGCCGAAGGCGGCGATGAAATAGAGCGCGGCGCCTCCGGCGACCAGCCCAAGCACCGTCGTCGCCTTCACCACGAGCGGCGAGCCAGGCCCAATCTGCGCGGCAAAGTGGCGCTCCGCGAAGTAAAGCGCCACAGCCATGATCACGGCGCAGAGCACCAGCCGGGGAATGCGTCGCAAGAGCGGCACGTCGCGGCCCCAATGCCCGCGCCTGATCAGCATGGCGAGCAGCATCAGCGCGTTGACCCAGCCGGCGACTGCCGAGGCGACCGCAATGCCCGGCGCGCCCATCGACGGGAACAGGCTTAGCGCCGTGGCGACATTCACGCCGACCGAGATGGCGGCAAAAATCATCGGCGTGCGCGTGTCCTCGCGGGCGAAATAGCCGGGCGTGAACGCCTTGATCAAAACGAAGGCGGGCAGGCCGAGGCCGAAGATCGCCAGAATCGAGGCGACGATCGGCGTCGAGTGGTTGGCGGCGAAGGCGCCGCGCTCATAGACCAGCCGCACGATCGGCTCAGACATCACCCAGAGCGCCGCGGCGGCGGGCAGCGTCATGAACAAGGTGAACTCGACCGAGCGGTTCTGCAAATTGGCTGCCTCGACCAAATTGCCCGATTTCAGCGCCCGCGACAGTTCCGGCAACAGCACAATGGCGACGGCCACACCGACGACGCCGAGCGGCAGCTGGTAGATGCGGTCGGCATAGGCGAGCGACGACACGGCGCTGTTCTGCGCCGAGGCGATCGCCGTGCCGATCAGCTGGTTGATCTGCGTGATGCCGCCGGTGATCGCCGCCGGCAGTGCCAGGATCAGCAGCCGCTTGACGTTGGGCGTCATCTTCGGCCGGCGGAAGCCGATCGAGATGCCGGCATTGCGCACCGCGATCCAGACGATGGCGAGTTGCACGATGCCTGCCGCCAGCACGCCCCAGGACAGGCCGAAGCCGACATCATGCGCGTCCAGCCCGTGATACCAGGCATAGGCGAGCACGCCGATCAGGATGATGTTGAGGAAGGCGGGCGCGATCGCCGCCGCGAAATAGCGGCGCAGCGAGTTCAGCATGCCGGCCATCATGGCGCCGAGCGACATGCAGATGAGATACGGGAACATGATCGTCGCAAGCCGGACGGTGGTCTCGAACTTGCCTGGAATGTCGGCAAAGCCCGGCGCCACCAGGTAACGCACGATCAGCGGCATCGCCAGTTCCATCGCGATGGTCAGCGCCAGAAGCGCGGAGAACAGCACGCCGAACACTTCCTCCGAGAAGCGCTTGGCGCCGTCGGTGCCATGCTGCTCGATCTCCTTGGCGAAGAGCGGCACGAAAGCGGCGTTGAAGGCGCCCTCGGCGAACAACCGGCGGAAGGTGTTGGGAAACTGGAAGGCGGCGTTGAAGGCGTCGGCGACCGGTCCGGTGCCGAGCGCTGCCGCCATCAGCATCTCGCGGCCGAAGCCCAGCGCACGGCTCATCAGCGTGCCGGAGGCGACGGTGGCGAATTTCTTGACTAGGCTCATGCTGGGAACGACTGCCAGAAAAATTGCGTCAAATGGATGTCACTCGGCCGCCGCCTTGGCCTTGCCGTTACGTTCGGACGAATTGCCTTCAAGCGTATCGATCAGCCGCTTGTGGATGGTGGCGGTGCGCGTCGGGCTGTCGATCTTCTGTCCGGTCAGGTCGGTGACGTAGAACGTGTCGATGACCTTCTCGCCGAACGTCGTGATATGCGCCGAGGCGATGTCGAGCGACAGGTCGGAGAGCGTCCCGGTGATCTCGGACAGCAGGCCCGGCCGGTCCAGCCCCTCGACCTCGATCACCGAAAAACGGTTCGACAGCGTGTTGCGGATCTCGGCGCGCGGCGGAATCCGGAACGCCTTGGCGCCGCGCTTCGGCTTGGTGCGCTTTTCGATCATCTCGGGCAGCCAGCTCTTGCCCGAAAGCACGTCCTCGATCAGCCGGCCGACGCGCTCGGCGCGGCGGCGCTCGTCCTCGTCGCGGTCGAACTCCCTGGAGATCAGGATGGAGTCCAGCGCGCGGCCGTCCGAGGTGGTGAAGATCTGCGCGTCGACGATGTTGCCGCCGGCCGCGGCACATGCCCCGGCAATGATCGAAAGCAGGCGCGGATGGTCCGGCGCCAGCACGGTGATCTCCGTCACCGCCTCGAACTCATGCGTCTTGACCATGGTGGCAAGCTTCTTGCCGGCCGCATCCGCCTCGCGGATGAATTCGGCATGGCGAAGCTGATCGGCAAGGTCAACCGCCAGAAGGTAATTCTCGTAGTGCTGCGCGACATAGCGCTTGCGCTCCTTCGCCGGCCAGGCAGACAGCGCCTCGGCCAGCCGCTCGCGCGCCGCGGCCGTGCGCTCGGCGCGCGAGACTTCCGAGAAGCCGCCCGTCAGGAGCAGTTCGGTCTCGTAATAGAGCGTGCGCAGCAACTGCCCCTTCCAGCCGTTCCACACGCCCGGCCCGACGCCCCTGATATCGCAGACGGTGAGGATCAAAAGCAGCTTCAGCCGCTCGGCCGATTGCACAATCGAGGCGAAATCCTCGATCGTCTTGCGGTCGTTGAGGTCGCGCGTCTGCGCCGTCATCGACATCACAAGATGGTTCTCGACAAGCCAGGCGACGGTCTCGGTGTCGGCGGCCGACAGCCCCATATGCGGGCAGATGCGCCGCGCGATCCTGGCGCCGGCTTCCGAATGGTCTTCCGGCCGGCCCTTGGCGATGTCGTGCAACAGCACCGCGACATAGAGCGCCTCGCGGCTCTTTCTCAGGCCAGGCATCAGCGTGTGCGACAGCGGATGCACCTTCGCGCCGTCGCCGCGCTCGATCTCGGCCAGCACGCCGATGCAGCGGATCAGATGCTCGTCCACCGTATAGTGGTGGTACATCGAGAACTGCATCATGGCGACGATCTTGCCGAAGTCCGGGATCAGTCTGCCGAGCAGCCCCGCCTCGTTCATGCGCCTGAGATTGAGCTCGGCATTGCGGTCCGATGTCAGGATGTCGAGGAACAGCCGGTTGGCCTCCTCGTCGCGCCGGAGCGACTTGTTGACGAGCCCGAGCGAGCGGGTGAGCAGCTTCAGCGCATCGGGGTGGAACTCCAGCCCGTGCTTGTCGGCGAACCAGAACAGCCTGAGCAGATTGACCGGATCGCGCTCGAACACGCTGTCGTCGGCGATGTTGATGCGGTGATTGTCGACGATGAAGTCGGAGGTGCCGGCAAGCTTGCGCTTGCGCCGCTGGAAGGTGAGGAAGATGCGGTTGAAGCCCGGCACATGCTTGGCCTGCTCTTCCTCGAGCGCCGCACAGAAGATGCGGGTGAGGTCGCCGACGTCCTTGGCGACGAGGAAATAGTGCTTCATGAAGCGCTCGACCGCCGACAGGCCGGGATGCGTCGTATAGCCCAGCCGCTCGGCGATCTCGCGCTGGATGTCGAAATGCAGCCGCTCTTCCGCCTTGCCGGTGAGGAAATGCATGTGGCAGCGCACCGCCCAGAGAAAATCCTCGGCCTTCTGGAATTCGCGATATTCGGCCTCGGTGAAGACGCCCTTCTCGACCAGTTCCTCGCCGGTGCGCACGCGGTAGAAATATTTGCCGATCCAAAACAGCGTCTGCAGGTCGCGCAGGCCGCCCTTGCCGTCCTTGACATTGGGCTCGACCAGATAGCGGCTTTCGCCGGCCTTGGCGTGGCGCTCGTCGCGCTCGGCGAGCTTGGCCTGCACATATTCCGGCCCGGTCGTGCGCACCACTTCATGGTCGAAGCGGGTGAGCAGTTCTTCATAGAGCTTCTGTTCGCCCCACAGGAAGCGCGCCTCGAGGATCGACGTGCGGATGGTGATGTCGCCGCGCGACAGCCTGAGGCACTCGTCGATGTTGCGGGTGGCGTGGCCGACCTTCAGCCCCATGTCCCACAGCATATAGAGCATGTATTCGACGATCTGCTCGCCCCATGGGGTCTGCTTGTAGGGCAGCAGGAAAAGCAGGTCGATGTCGGAACCCGGCGCCAGCGTGCCGCGGCCGTAGCCGCCGACGGCAACGACCGCCATGCGCTCGGCCGCGGACCGGTTCTTGACCCGATAGACATGGGCGGCGGCGAAATCATAGAGCGCCCGGATCAGTTCATCCATCAGATGCGACAGCCGCTCGGCGCAGGCATTGCCGCCGCCGTCCTGCTTGAGCATGGTCTCGGCGATCTTTCGCCCTTCGGCCATCCTGGCCTTGAGCAGTTGGAGGACGGCCGTGCGGGCAGCCGGTCCTGAACCGTCGCCGGCGCTCGCCGCCGTCAACGCGGTCAAGTCGCGGCGCAACGCATCGCCATCGATGATTTCGTCGAGTTTCAGGGAGATCTTTGCCATTCGGCGGCGTCTATAGCCTGTTTTCGCGGCGCTGTGTATGGGGCAGGCGGCCGCGATTGCCATCGCGCAGAAGCGTAATCCGCAATCGCCCGGCCGATTTTCGCAAAAGTCGAAACCGGCTCTTGACCTTCCAGTTACTGGAAGGACTACCTCCGCCTCAATTCGAGAATTCCGAGGTATTGCTGATGACCCATTCCGACCACCCCCACCATCATGCGCATGGCGGCGGCTGCTGCTCTGCGAAGAATGTCGCGCCCGACACCGAAGCGGTGCTTCGCGACCCTGTCTGCGGCATGACGGTCGATCCGGCGGCCGGCAAGCCGACGGCCGAGCATGGCGGCCGCACCTTTCATTTCTGCAGCGAGCGCTGCCGCACGAAATTCCAGGCCGAGCCCGAGGGCTATTTGACGGCCACCGATCCCGTCTGCGGCATGAGCGTCGACCGCGCGAGCGCGAAGCACTTCGTTCGCCATGAAGGGCAGGGCTTCTATTTCTGCTCCGCCGGTTGCAAGGGCAAATTCGAGGCGGAGCCGGCAAAATACCTCGCTGGCCGGCCCGAGCCGCAGCCGATGCCCAAGGGCACGCAATACACCTGCCCGATGCATCCCGAGATCATCCGCGACAAGCCCGGCTCCTGTCCGATCTGCGGCATGGCGCTGGAACCGATGGGCGTGCCGACAGGCGAGGAAGGCCCGAATCCCGAGCTCGTCGATTTCACCCGCCGCTTCTGGGTCAGCGCCGTGCTCTCCGTGCCGCTCCTGATCATTGCCATGGCGCCGATGCTGGGCTTCAGCTTCGAAACCCTCATCGACGGCCGCACGAAGACCTGGGTGGAACTGGCGCTGGCGAGCCCGGTGGTTCTGTGGGCGGCGTTTCCGTTCTTCCATCGCGGCTGGGAATCGATCCTCAACCGTAGCCCGAATATGTGGACGCTGATCTCGCTGGGCGTCGGTGCCGCCTACCTCTACAGCGTGATCGCCGCCCTGTTCCCGGGCCTCTTTCCGCATCAGTTCCGCGGTCATGACGGCGCCGTCCCGGTCTATTTCGAGGCCGCCGCCGTCATCGTCGCGCTGGTCTTTCTCGGCCAGGTGCTGGAACTCAAGGCCCGCGAGCGCACCGGCTCGGCCATCCGCGCCCTGCTCGACCTTGCCCCGAAGACAGCGCGGCTGATCGGCGCCGACGGCTCCGAGAAGGACGTACCGCTCGACAGCGTCAAGTCGGGCGACCGCTTGCGCATCCGTCCCGGCGATGCCGTGCCGGTCGACGGCATCGTGCTCGAGGGTCGGTCGGCGATCGATGAATCGATGATCACCGGCGAACCGCTGCCGGTCGAGAAGACGGAAGGCGACATGCTCACCGGCGGCACGCTGAACAAGAACGGCTCGCTGGTCATGCGCGCCGAGAAGGTCGGCGCCGAGACCACGCTGTCGCGCATTGTCGAGCTGGTCGCCAAGGCGCAGCGCTCGCGGGCGCCGATCCAGGGTCTCGCCGACCGCGTGTCCTTCTATTTCGTCCCGGCCGTCGTGCTGGTGGCGGTCCTGGCGTTCATCGCCTGGGCGCTCGTCGGCCCCGAACCGAGCCTGATCTTCGCCATCGTCTCGGCGGTGTCGGTACTGATCATCGCCTGTCCCTGCGCGCTTGGCCTTGCGACGCCGATGTCGATCATGACCGCGACCGGGCGCGGCGCGCATGCCGGCGTGCTGATCAAGGAAGCGGCGGCATTGGAACGTTTCGCCTCGGTCGACACGCTGATCGTCGACAAGACCGGCACGCTGACCGAGGGCAAGCCGCGGCTTACCGACGTCATTGCCACCGACGGCATCGACGAGAACGAGCTGCTGGGCCTCGCGGCCGCGCTGGAAAAGGGCTCCGAGCATCCGCTGGCCGAGGCGATCGTCGAGGGCGCTGCCGCGCGCGGCCTGAAGCTCGCCGACGCGGTCGATTTCGAAGCCATTACCGGCAAGGGCGTTTCGGGCACGGTTTCGGGCAGGAAGGTCGCGCTCGGCAATGCGGCGATGATGGCGGACCTCTGCGTCGCAACGTCGGCTGCCAATACCGAGGCGCTGCAGGCCGAAGGCAAGACGGCCATGTTCGTGGCTGTCGAGGGCAGTTTCGCCGGTATCGTCGCCGTCGCCGATCCCGTGAAAGCGACTACAGCCGAAGCGATAAGGGCGCTGCACGACAAGGGGTTGCGCATCATCATGGCGACAGGCGACAACGAGCGCACGGCACGAGCGATTGCCGGCAGGCTCGGCATCGACGAGGTCCGCGCCGGGTTGCTGCCGGATGAGAAGGGCGCGCTGGTCGAGGAACTGCGTGCCAAGGGCGCCGGCGTCGCCATGGCCGGCGACGGTGTCAACGACGCGCCGGCGCTGGCCGGCGCCGATGTCGGCATCGCCATGGGCACCGGCGCCGATGTCGCGGTCGAAAGCGCCGGCATCACGCTGGTCAAGGGCGACCTCAACGGCATCGTCAGGGCACGCACTCTCGCCCAGGCGACGATCCGCAACATCCGCCAGAACCTGTTCTTTGCCTTCCTCTACAACGTGCTCGGCGTGCCGGTCGCGGCCGGCGTGCTTTATCCGCTTACCGGCACGCTGCTGTCGCCGATGCTGGCGGCGGCGGCGATGAGCCTGTCATCGGTCTCCGTGATCGGCAACGCGCTGCGGCTGAGAACGTTGAAACTCTGAGCAAGACCCCCAGATACGCAATCCAACAGAAGGAGACTTGAATGACCCTGGCCAAGAAAATCGTGCTGCTTTTGATGGCGGCCGGAATGCTGCTCGCCGTGTTCCTCGAAAGCGTGCCGGCCTCTTCGGAGGAGATGAAGCACGACATGTCCAAGATGGCGATGGGCGCCCAGAGCCCGGCCACCGTCGGCTACGAGAAGGCGATGAAGAAGATGCATAAGGACATGACGATCAAATACACCGGCAATGCCGATGTCGATTTCGTCCGCAGCATGATCCCGCATCATCAGGGCGCCATCGACATGGCCAAGGTGGTGATCGCCAACGGCAAGGACCCGGAGATACGCAAGCTCGCTGAAGACGTCGTCACGGCACAGGAAGCCGAGATCAAGCAGATGCAGGACTGGCTCGCCAAGCATCCGGCGAAATAGTCACTGCGGGAAATCCGGGCGGCCAGCCGGCGTCGGTCTGGATTTCCAACTGTGGCTGTGCTGCGATCCAGCCTTACGCGGAGAAGGCCATGCCCTCGTTGATCAGAACCTTGAAGCTGCCGTCGGGCGAAACCGTCCCGGTGCTGGGCCAAGGCACCTGGAAGATGGGTGAGGATCGACGGCGCCACGCCGATGAGGTCGCGGCGCTGAAGCTTGGGCTGGACCTCGGCATGACGCTGATCGACACGGCCGAAATGTATGCCGATGGCGGCGCCGAGGAGGTGGTGGCGCAAGCCATCGCCGGGCGCCGCGACGAGACCTTCCTGGTCTCCAAAGTGCTGCCCTCCAACGCCTCGCGCGCCGGCGTGAAACGGGCCTGCGAGAGCAGCCTGAAGCGCCTCGCCACCGACCGCATCGATCTCTATCTGCTGCATTGGCCGGGCAGTGTGCCGCTTTCCGAAACCGTGCAGGCGTTCGAGGCGCTAAAAACGGAGGGCAAGATCCGCCACTGGGGCGTCAGCAATTTCGACACGGACGAGATGGAGAATCTAGTCAGTCTGCCGTCCGGCGGCAATGTCCAGACTAACCAGGTGCTTTACAACCTGTCGCGGCGCGGGCTCGAATTCGACCTTGCGCCGTGGAGCCGGCAGCGCCGCATACCGCTGATGGCCTATTCGCCGGTGGAGCAGGGCGCGCTGGCCCGCAATGCGCGGCTCGAGGCGGTCGCCGCCCGACACAACGCCACGGCGGCGCAGATCGCACTTGCCTGGATAATGATGCAGGACGGCGTCATCGCAATCCCGAAGGCCGGCCGCCAGGAGCATGTCCGCCAGAACGCCGCCGCGCTCGACATCGCTCTGACGGCGGAAGACCTTGCCGAGCTCGATCGCGCTTTCCCGCCGCCGACGCGCAAGCGCGGCCTGGAGATGATTTAGTGGCACTGCCACAGGGATGTTGATCGGCCGGCTCTGTTGTATGGCAGGCGGCATGCGCTGAAGATTGGCCGAAACGCCCATCGCGATCGTCATTCCAGGGCGGAGCAGCCGCGAAGCGGCGTCGCGGAGACCCTGGAATCCATTCCGTGACCTGGGGCGTGGGATGCGGCGAAGCAGAATTCTGCACCCTTGCTACGCCTCGATGTCACGGAATGGATTCTATGGTCTGCGCCGCGTCGCTTCGCTCCTTGCTCCGCCATAGAATGACGAGGTTGCGGCGGCTTCAACCAATCCCCGGCGTTTGCGATGATTTCACGGAAGTGAACGGAAAATCTAGCACCAAGACAAACGGCAACCTTTCAAAATCCCTGTCGAGGGAATAACCGAAAACCTCGCGTCGGGATGCGCGGTTGAAAGAGAGCAAGTGTTGGAACGAATTTCAGCCGGACCTCATTACGCGACCTATAAAATCGGCGACTTGACGGTCACCTCCCTGCGCGACGGTTATGTCGACATGCCCGTCCGGCGACTGCGCCAGCCGGGAGACAAGCCTTTCGGCGATCTGCCGCCGCAGGTGCCGCTCTTCGACGGCGCGCTCCGATTGTCGGTCAATGCCTTTGCCATCGACGACGGCGAAGACATCACGCTGATCGATACCGGATCCTCGAACGCCTGGCACCCGACGATGGGCTTTCTGCCGCAGGCGCTGAGCGAAGCGAAGATCGCCCTCGATCGGATACACACTGTCGCCTTCACCCACACCCATCTCGACCATATCCAAGGGCTCATCCTTCCGGATGGCAGGGACGGCTTCCCGCAGCTCTCCCGCTTGCTTGTCCCTCGAGCCGAGCTCGACATGTTCCGGTTGGAAGCGAGGTTGAGCCGCTTCCATGACCGAGCGCAGCCTCTGGATCCGGGACAGCACTTGAGTGCGAACATCGAGGCGATCGCCGCGCCGGGTCATGAAATCGGCCATACCTGCTTTCGTGTTGCGAGCCACGGCGAAACATTGTTGGTCTGGGGCGACCTCGTGCATGCTCCGTCGCTTCAGTTCGATCGGCCGAAGGTCGTGTGGGAGTTCGACGCGGATCAGGAACAGGCACGGGCAACCCGGTTGCTTATATTGGCCCTTGCCGCCGACAACGCCTGGTGCGTTGCAGGAGCGCATCTCGATTCACCGGGCGTCGGCCGGATTTCCCGAACCGAGACAGGCTACCGCTTCGAACCTCTGTAGGAACTGGGGCTAGGTCTTGGCCGACAGCCCGAGCCGTGTGCGCAGCCGGCGCAGCGTACGGGAGAATACCCCGGCATCGTCAGCGGCACGGGCAAGGGTGAGCGCGCCCTGGATGGCGGCGACGGTTTCCTCCGCCAGTTCGACGGCTTCGGTTTTCCCATGCCCAAGTCGCGCCAGCGCATCGGCGAGGTGCGCGACCCAACGGCCGAAATAGTCCCTTATCTGGCTGGCGAAGAGGTCGCGGGATGCCTCCAGTGCGAAGGCGCCGATGAGACAGACCCGGCGCCCGGAGCGGAAGTAGCTGTCCGTCGCCGCGAGCATCTGCTCGATCCCGGCCGACGGATCGCCGCCGTCGCGCAGCGGCGCAAACACATTGTCCTCGAACCAGCCGTCGATATGGGCAATGACGGCCCTGGCCATCTCTTCCTTGCCGCCCGGAAAGAAGTGGTAAAGGCTCCCCTTGCCGAGCCCCGCCGCCTCGCCGATCAGGGCCAGGCTGGCGCCCTCATAGCCGTGCTCGCGGAAAACCTCGGCCACGATCGCCAGCAACTGGTCGTGGTCCGGAGCGATGCGCCGCATGTTTAGTGTTCTTGTTCGAGCATGATCTTTTCCAAAACCGCTACACACTTTTTGGGGTCATGCTCTAAAGCCCGAGTTCCGAAAGGCCGGGATGGTCGTCCGGCCGGCGGCCGAGCGGCCAGTGGTATTTCCGCTCGCGCTCCGCGATCGGCAGGTCGTTGATGCTCGCCACGCGCCGGCGCATCAGCCCGGCCTCGTCGAATTCCCAGTTCTCGTTGCCGTAGGAGCGGAACCAGTGGCCGCTGTCGTCGCGCCATTCATAGGCGAAGCGCACCGCGATGCGGTTTTCATTCCAGGTCCAGACCTCCTTGATCAGGCGATAATCCAGCTCGCGCGCCCATTTGCGCTTGAGGAAATCGACGATCTCGCCGCGACCCGAGATGAACTCGGCCCGGTTGCGCCATCTGCTGTGCTCGGTATAGGCGAGCGAGACCCGTTCCGGGTCGCGGCTGTTCCAGGCATCCTCGGCGAGGCGCGCCTTTTGCGCCGCTGTCTCGGCCGTGAAGGGCGGCAATGGCGGACGGCTCATGAAATCTCCTGTCGGTTCCGATCGTCGATAACCGACATTGTACCGACCGGTACAATCAGTCAAGGCCACGCCTGGCTCTACTGCTTCGTTGCCAGCCCCTTCAGCCGGTAGAGCGCCTCCAGCGCCTCGCGCGGCGTCATCTCGTCCGGATTGATCGCGCCGAGCGCTTCGCCCAGCGCATCGCTTTTGGCGGGTTTCGGCGCTTCGCGTTTCACCGCCACCGAAAACAGCGGCAGGTCGTCGACGAGCCGATTGGTCTTCCCCGAGACTTCGCCCTCTTCGAGCTGGTGCAGCACCTCCTTGGCGCGGGCGACGACGGCTTCCGGCAGACCGGCGAGCCGCGCCACCTGTACGCCGTAGGAGCGGTCGGCCGCGCCCTTGCCGACCTCGTGCAGGAAGACGACGTCGCCTTCCCATTCCTTCACCCGCATGGTGACGTTGTGAAGCCGGGGGAGCTTGCCCGCCAGCGCCGTCATCTCATGGAAATGCGTGGCAAAAATCGCTCGGCAGCGGTTCTTCTCATGCAGATATTCGACCGCCGCCCAGGCGATCGACAGGCCGTCGAAAGTTGCCGTGCCGCGGCCGATCTCGTCGAGGATGACCAGCGCCCGCTCGCCGGCCTGGTTGAGGATCGCCGCCGTCTCGACCATCTCGACCATGAAGGTCGAGCGGCCGCGCGCCAGGTCGTCCGAGGCGCCGACGCGCGAGAACAGCCGGTCGACGACGCCGATATGGGCGCTTTGCGCCGGCACGAAGGAGCCGGTCTGAGCGAGTATGGCGATCAGCGCATTTTGCCTGAGGAACGTCGACTTACCGCCCATATTCGGGCCGGTGAGCAGCCAGATCGCGCCGGCCTTGGCGCCGCCCTGGGGCGACAGGTCGCAATCATTGGCGACGAACGGGCCTTCGCCGGAACGCCTGAGCGCCTGCTCGACCACAGGGTGACGCCCGCCGACGATTTCGAAGGCGAGGCTCGAATCCACCAGCGGCCGGCACCAGCCCTCGCTCTCGGAAAGCAATGCCAGCGCCGATGAAACATCCAGAGCCGCAAGCGCCTCGGCGCCGGCGCGGATCCGTTCGGCCTCGCCCACCACTTCCGCGGTCAGCCGGTCGAAAGCGGCGAGCTCGATGCTCAGCGCCCGGTCGGCGGCGTTGGCGATCTTCGATTCCAGCTCCGCCAGCTCGGTCGTGGTGAAGCGCATGGCGTTGGCCATGGTCTGGCGATGAATGAAGCGCGCCTTGGCGGCATCGCTGCCGGTCATGATCGAATGGTGATTGGCCGTCACCTCGATGTAGTAGCCGAGCACATTGTTGTGCCGGATCTTCAGCGAGCGGATGCCGGTCTCTTCGATCAGCGAGCGCTCCAGCCCGGCGATCACCTTTCGCGATTCGTCGCGCAGCGCCCGCATCTCGTCGAGCTCGGCATTGTAGCTCGACCGCACGAAGCCGCCGTCGCGCTTGATCAGCGGCAGCTCGTCGTCGAGCGCTTCGCTGAGGTGGTGGGCAAGCGCCTCGGGCAAGGCCTTGATCGCGGCCAATGCCGCAGCGAGCTCGGCGGGCAGATCGGCCGCCGCGAACAATTCGGCGATCGCGCCGGCCGCCTCGAAGCCGGCGCGCAGCGCGCCCAGGTCGCGCGGTCCGCCGCGGTTGAGCGCCAGTCTGGACAGCGCGCGCGGCATGTCGGCGACGCTTTTGAGGCTCGCCCGCAGGCCTTGGCAGAGCCGCATCTCGGAACGGAAGAACGACACCGAATCCAGCCTGGCCGCGATTGCTGTTGGATCGGTCAGCGGCGCCATCAGCCGGTCGGCGAGCAGTCGCGCGCCGCCCCCCGTCACCGTGCGGTCGATCGCCTTGAACAGCGAGCCGTCGCGGTTGCCGGACAGCGTGCGCAGCAGTTCCAGGTTGGCGCGCGTCGCCGGATCGATGAACAGCGTCGAGCCCTGCTCCTCGCGCTCGGGCCGCGACAGCGGCGGACGTTCGGCTTTTTGCGTTTTTTCGATATAGGCGATGGCGCCCGAGATCGCCGATAACTCGGCGCGCGAGAATGTGCCGAAACTGTCCGGCGTCGCGACCTCGAAGAAGCGCGCGATGCGTCCGGTGGCCGAGGCCGAATCGAACAGAGACGGCGGCTGCGGATTGGCGACGCGGCCCAGCACGTCGAACACGGGCCTGAGCTCCGGATCATGGAAAACCGGCTCGGCGACGATCAGCTCGCGCGGGTCGACGCGGAAGATGTCGGCAAGCAGCCGCTCGACGTTCGTCTCCGCAACGCGGAAGGCGCCTGTCGAAATGTCGATCCAGGCCAGCGCGAAGCCGGCTTGGCTGGTCGCGCCTCCCTTCACGCGGCCGAGCGCCATCAGGAAGCTCGATTCCGAGGGCGCGAGCAGCTTGTCCTCGGTGATGGTGCCTGGCGTGACCAGCCGCACCACGTCGCGGCGCACCACCGATTTGGAGCCGCGTTTCTTGGCTTCGGCCGGGTCCTCGATCTGCTCGCACACGGCAACGCGAAAGCCTTGCGCGATCAGCTTCTGCAGATAGTCGTCCGCCGCATGCACCGGCACGCCGCACATCGGGATGTCATTGCCCTGGTGCTTGCCCCGCTTGGTCAAGACGATGCCCAGCGCCTGGCTCGCCTTCTCCGCGTCGTCGAAGAACAGCTCGTAGAAATCGCCCATGCGGTAGAACAGCAGCGAATCCGGGTTCGCCGCCTTGATCTCGATGAATTGCTCCATCATCGGCGTGACGCCGGCCGTGGCAAACGGTGCCGGTGCCGCCGTGGCGTTGTGTTCTTCCGGGGTACGCATATCCATCCCGGCACGCTAGCAGATGTGGGCGGGCGGTTTAATGCCGGCGGTTGCAAAAACGGGGGACGAGTGGGCAGTTGCCGCCATCAGCAGGACGGGCGCACGGGGGCGTGTTGCCTCATGCAGCCGGCCGACATATGGATCGTTCGGGGTCAGGAGAAGATAGCGGGGCGATGAAGAAGGACGGACACGAGACGTTCGAGGAGATGGTCGGCCCGGTCGGCTCGCCGCTCAGGCGGGTGCGGCTTCTTGCCACCAACCGCGCCAACCGTACCAGAACCAAAATCAGGGCGTGGGTGCGGACACGGTTTCCCTTCATCCTGCCGACGCGCGGGCCGCTCTCCGGCCTCGATGGCGGCATCGACATACCCGTCCATGTCTTCAGTCGCGATCCGTTGATCCTCTACATACCTGTCGGCGGCCGGCGCCCGCTCTACGCACTCGCTGCCCTCTGCCGGCGCATGGTGCCAGCGCGCGCTACCTTCCTTCTGATGCCGAACTGGACGCTGGAGAGGCCCACCGTCGTCGAGCAGATACGCAAGGATCTCGCGTGGTTCGCCGCGGTCTGCCCCCACCATGACCTGATCTTCCTCTGCAACACAGAGGAAGAGCGCCGTCTGATTGCAGGCGTTGGCGGCACAGCGATCTTCTCCAATCACAATCTGATGATTTCGGAAGACGTCTTCCGGCCGCTGCCGGACGTGCCGGTCGAGTACGATGCCGTCTACAATGGCCGCATCTCGCACACCAAGCGGCACCACCTCGCCTTCGAGATCGAAAGACTGGTCCATGTGACGTCCTCGATCGGCGAATTGCCGCCGGCCGGCGACCGCGCCTTCATCCGCCGGCTGCAGGCGCAATCGCCGCTTCACAGCATCGCCAATCCCCTCGTTGACGGCCTGCCCGGGCGGATGCCGCCTTACGAGGTCAACCGCGTCTACAACCGGGCCGCGGTCGGGCTCTGCCTGTCGGCGGTGGAAGGGGCGATGTATTCCAGCATGGAGTATCTGCTGGCCGGCCTGCCGATCGTCTCGACGCCGAGCATCGGCGGCCGCGACGTCTATTTCGATCCGGATTATTGCCTTATCGCCGAGCCGGAGCCGGCCGCGATCCGCCGCGCGGTCGAGCGGCTTCGCGACCGCGCTATCCCGCGCGAGGAGATTCGCGGCCGCACGCTGGAAAGGGTGCGGGCGCAACGGCTGGAACTGATGGCCTATCTGTCGGCGCTTAAGCAGCGCATGGGAAGCAACGATCCGCCTTTCTCCGAATGGCCGTTCGCCGGGACCTCGGGGCTGACGCGCTGGGCCCCGGTACGCGAGCACCTGCGCGAGATTGCCGCGATCTCATCGGGCAAGATTTGACCGCTTGTCTCTGCCAACGGAGGAACAAAATCGCTGGATCGCTTGGCGGTTTACAGCGGCGGCGTGTAGCCTTAAGCGGGTAATTCAAAACAATGCGCCGCAAGAGCGCGAAATGGTGGGAGAAGCGTCAGCAACATGGCCAGGAAAACGGAAAGCAGCGGCCCCTCCGTCAGTCCCGAGGAGGCGCTGGAGTTCCACGCCATGGGACGACCCGGCAAGCTGGAGATCGTCGCCACCAAGCCTATGGCGACACAACGCGATCTGAGCCTCGCCTATTCGCCGGGCGTCGCCGTTCCCGTGCGCGCCATCGCCGAGGATCCGAGCCGCGCCTTCGACTATACGACGCGCGGCAACATGGTCGCCGTCATCTCGAACGGCACCGCCATCCTCGGTCTCGGCAATCTCGGCGCGCTGGCCTCGAAGCCGGTGATGGAAGGCAAGGCGGTGCTGTTCAAGCGCTTCGCCGATGTCGATTCGATCGACCTCGAAGTGGCGACTGAGGACGCCGACGAGTTCATCAATTGCGTGCGCTTCCTCGGCCCTTCCTTCGGCGGCATCAATCTCGAGGACATCAAGGCGCCCGAGTGCTTCATCATCGAGCAGCGGCTGCGCGAGCTGATGGACATCCCGGTCTTTCACGACGACCAGCATGGCACGGCAATCATCTCGGCCGCCGGGCTGATCAACGCGCTGGAGATCACCGGCCGCGACATGAAGACCACAAAAATGGTCTGCAACGGCGCCGGCGCCGCCGGCATCGCCTGCATCGAATTGATGAAGGCGATGGGTTTTTCGCCCGAAAATATCATCCTGTGCGACACCAAGGGCGTGGTCTTCCAGGGCCGCACCGAAGGCATGAACCAGTGGAAGTCGGCGCATGCCGTCAAGACCGAGGCGCGCAGCCTGGCCGAAGCGCTGGACAGCGCCGACGTCTTCCTCGGCCTGTCCGCCAAGGGCGCGCTCACCACCGCCATGGTGCAGTCGATGGCCAAGAACCCGATCATCTTCGCCATGGCCAATCCCGATCCGGAGATCACGCCGGAGGAAGTGGCCGAGATCCGCACCGATGCCATCATGGCCACCGGCCGCTCCGACTACCCCAACCAGGTCAACAATGTTCTGGGCTTCCCCTATATCTTCCGCGGCGCGCTGGACGTGCGCGCCACCACCATCAATGACGAGATGAAGATCGCGGCCGCCAGGGCGCTTGCCGAGCTGGCGCGCCAGGACGTGCCGGACGACGTCGCCGCCGCCTATCAGGGCAACCGGCCGAAATTCGGCCCCAACTACATCATTCCGGTGCCGTTCGATCCGCGCCTGATCTCGGCGATCCCGCTGGCGGTGGCCAAGGCGGCGATGGAATCCGGCGTCGCCCGCAAGCCGATCCTCGATCTCGACCGCTATGCGCAGGAACTGTCCGCCCGCCGCGACCCGATCGCCTCGACCTTGCAGCGCATCTACGACCGCGTGCGCCGCCAGCCCAAGCGCATCGTCTTTGCCGAGGGCGAGGAGGAGCAGGTGATGCGCGCCGCCGTCTCCTATGTGAACCAAAGGCTCGGCACGGCGATCCTGCTCGGCCGCGACGACGTCATCAAGGACAATGCCCGCAATGCCGGCATCGACCTCAACAAGCCGGGCCTCGAGATCATCAACGCCAGGCTGTCGCGCCGCAACGGCATCTACACCGACTATCTCTACGAGCGCATGCAGCGGAAGGGTTTCCTGTTCCGCGACTGCCAGCGGCTGATCAACAACGACCGCAACCATTTCGCCGCCTGCATGGTGGCGCTGGGCGACGCCGACGGCATCGTCACGGGTGTGACCCGCAACTATTCCACCGCGCTCGACGACGTGCGCCGCATTATCGACGCCAAGCCGGGCCACCGCGTCATCGGCGTCTCGATCGTGCTGGCGCGTGGCCGCACCGTGTTGGTCGCCGACACCGCCGTGCACGACATGCCGAACGCCGAGCAGATCGCCGACATCGCCGAGGAGGCGGCCGGTTTTGCCCGCCGCATGGGCTACGAGCCAAGGCTCGCCATGCTCGCCTATTCCACCTTCGGCCATCCGCAGGGCGAACGTTCCGAGCGCGTGCAGGAAGCGGTGCGCATCCTCGACAAGCGCCGCGTCGATTTCGAGTATGACGGCGAGATGGCCGCCGACGTGGCGCTGAACCCGCGCGCCATGGCGCAATATCCTTTCATTCGCCTGACGGGACCGGCCAATGTGCTGGTGATGCCGGCATTCCACTCGGCCTCGATCTCGACCAAGATGCTGCAGGAGCTCGGCGGCTCGACCGTCATCGGCCCGCTGCTGGTCGGTCTCAACAAGCCGGTGCAGATTGTGTCGCTGAATGCCAAAGACAGCGACATCGTCAATATGGCGGCAATTGCAGCTTATACGGCGGGCAACTGACGAAGGCGTTTGCTGACGAGGCGTTTGCCCACATCGCCAACGTTTGGAATTGGAAAAGGCCCGCGGCGATGCCGCGAGCCTTCCCTGAGATCGCCAGTCTGATCAGAAATTGCGCTGGAAGCGAACGATGCCGCCGACGCTGTTCTTCTTGTCGGCCTTGGTCCAGTCGACGACATTGGTGTCACCGATCCCATCGTCAAACCTGCCGAAATGGTCCCAATCAACTTCGCCTGTGATCGTGAAGCCCGGAACGATGCTGTAGGCGATGTTCGCAGCCACGGCGTAGTTCTTGTCGTCGTCAGCCGAAGCCTGGAGGTTGAACGAAGTCTTGGCGTCGAACTTGTAGGTGCCGCCACCCCAGACAGCCCAGTTGCCGCCCCACGGCTTGTAGAAGCCGCGGCCATGGGTGTTGATGGCGTTACCCGCGTCGCGGAAGTTATCGTCCGTACCGTAGCCGCCCATGATGAACAGCGTCAGTTCCTTGGTGACATTGACATCCAGGCGAACCTTGCCGGCCACTTCTTCGTAGTTGCTGTCATAGGCAACGACGCCGGTGATCGCACCCCAGTCGCCCTTATACTTCAGACCGCCGACGACATGCGGAACGTAGCTGTCGATCGTGCCTGCGATAACGCCCGTACCCGTGCCGGTAGCAAGACCTGTAACGTCCGATCCTTCTTCAAGGGAGATCACGCCCGAGAAGCCGCTGCCAGCATCGAAGTAGTAGCTGACGACATTGGTGTCCTTTATGCCGTACGGGATGGTCGTGTCCTGGATGACGTTGCCGGCATAGCCGATGAACGAGTCATAAGGCGTCTCGTCCTTGCCGACGCGCAGCCCGCCCAGCTGGATCCAAGCGAAGTTCAGCGTTGGCGTGCTCGTCGGGCCACCATTCTTGAAGTTGAAACGCGTCTCGGTATAGGTCTTCAACGTGCCGAGCTCGGTCTCCTGGCCGGTCCAAGTCTTCAGGTTAAAACGGGCGTTCTTGTTCCAGCTGTTCTGCGAGTCGCCGTCCTGAACGTCGGTGGTCTTGCGGCCGTCGAAAGTGCCGACGTCGCCGAAGCCGGCGTCATAGCGGATGTAGCCGCCGACGCGCAGGCAGGTCTCGGTGCCGGGGATGTAGAAATAGCCGGCGCCATAGACGTCGCAGATCTTCACGTATTCGGCCGGTTCCGGCTCGGCGACGGTGACCGCGTCGGCGGCGCGGGCGCCCGAAACTGCGATCAGAGCCGCAGCGGAGCCGAGTAGAAGGCTCTTGATGTTCATTTTCTTGAATCTCCAGTCAAAGGTTCAAGACAGGCCTGACGTGCCGTTCGGCTTTGCCACCCCCGTCCCCATCGTTGAAAAAGCACGCGCACCGGCGCCGCTTCTTCGCCTTGGACATGGCCTAATCGTTGGCCTCACACAACAGGGGTTGTGTCGGAAAGGCGGATTTTTGAACTCTTGTAGAAGTCTTGTTGCGCAAATATCACGTCACATAAATGCAAAGATGGAACATTCTGAACAATACGTACAATCGGAACGTCAGGTAATCTGCACAATGTGCCAAATGTGCCAATTATTACAGTTTTATGACAAGCGATTTGCCGGACAAGTTTTCTAAAAATCCAGATAAGCATAAAAAAATCGACTCCGCGAAACAGGAGTCAGGATAGAGTACGTGTCGCGCGGAGCACGTCCTCGACCATGTCTTCCCGTAACATCTCGATGGGGATCCGACCGTCGAGCTCGGGCGAGGGTCGGGTCAGCCAAAACCAGGCAAGTCTCGGATTGGCGATCGCCGAAAGCACGTCGCTGATCCCGGGAACCGGCCTGCCGTCGACGAACTGGGCCAATGGGAAGACATGTTTGCGGCCGCCCTTGCGCAACGCGACGACCTCGCCGCGTCTTTGCCAGCGATGCAGCGTGGAACGCGGGATGCGGAGCTTCTCTTCCAGATAGGTCGAGCCGGCGACCTCGCCGGCCCAATCCTCGATCAGCATCGATTGGAGCTCCGCGGCTCGCTCGGCGATCGGCTGCGCCGCAGGCCTCTCTGTCTCCGATTTCGGCGGTGAGCGCTCAAGAGCGCGGCCGGATATGGCCGGGCCGTCGCTCGCGGCCTTGTTCGTCATCGCACGAAAGAAGTCGGAGGCAAGGTCGGTCCACTCACCCTTGAAGGAGCTGATGGCAAGGCGCTGTGCTTGCGGCAGGAAGGGCAGGGCGGCAGCCACATGGCCCGCGATCTTGCTTGCTGAAGCAAGCGCCTCGGCGCCCAGCATGACGCCCTGCTGCGTTAGCGCCTGCTGCACCGCCTCGGCGACCAGGCCTGCCAACGCCTCTTGTGAAATCCCGTCGGACGAGTTCTGGAATCTGGTCATGAATCTGTCTTGCGGCCCGCGCTCCTCCCAGGCGCCGGCCGATGCTGAAATTCTTATTGCGGAAAGCAAAAACTGCGGCGGCAACGAACGCCGCGGCCCGGCAGGTTGCTGGCACGCATCTTCACACCCCTGGTTTGGCGTGCCGCAATGTCACTCACAGTACGCCTCAGTTGCGTGTAGGAGCGCTCTATGACAGGGGCGCGACAGAGAAGCCGGTTTTGACCCTGTTGGCGGTAACGCAACGGTACTTATTGGGCAGCTCTAAAGCAGCCCCACTTGCTCGGCTTCGCGACGCAGATTCTGGCGCGGGCGCGGGCCGATCTGCTGGATCACCAGCCCGGCCGACAGCGAGCCGAGATCGCCGCAGTCCTTGAGGCTGCGGCCGGTCGTGTAGCCGTAGAGAAAGCCGGCAGCGTAGAGATCGCCGGCGCCGGTCGTGTCGACCAGCTCCTTGATCTTCGTCGCCTGGATGACGACGGTCTCGTCGCCGCGCACGATGACCGAACCTTTTTCAGAACGAGTGACGGCGGCTATTCTGCAATCCTTGCGGATGGCGGCGAGCGCCTCCTCGAAGGAGGCGGTCTGGTAGAGCGACTTGATCTCGTGGCTGTTGGCAAAGACGATGTCGACGGTGCCCGAACGCATCAGCTCGAGAAACTCGTCGCGGTAGCGGTCGACGCAGAAGGAATCCGACAGCGTCATCGACACTTCGCGGCCCGCCGCATGCGCAAGCTTCGCCGTCTGCCGGATGGCCTCCTTGGCGCGCGGCGGATCCCACAGATAGCCTTCAAAATAAGTCACCTTGGCGCCGGCGGCCTTGTCGGCCTCGACATCCTCGGGGCCAAGCTCGACGCAGGCGCCGAGATAGGTGTTCATCGAACGCTCGCCGTCGGGCGTGACGAAGATCATCGAGCGCGCCGTCGGCGGTTCGCCCTTGAGCGGTGCGGTATCGAAGGC
>NZ_VFTQ01000004.1:0-320565 GCF_006439475.1 Mesorhizobium sp. B2-8-9
TCGAATCGGATGGCCATCCGGTTCGAGGCTCAGTCGCTTCCATCGCACAAATCTCTGTCCGTGCAGATACAAGGGGTATACCAGCGGAGTGAGACGCTGGTATTCTCTGGAACACCCCTCATCCGACCGAGCTTCGCTCGGCCACCTTCTCCCACAAGGGGAGAAGGAAGAAGCTACGCCGGCGGCGCGCCTTCATATTGCGGCAGGCCATCGTCAAGCATCACCCAGGGCTGCTTCGACGCGGTCCAGAAATGCATGTCGGGCTTGAACAGCGACGGGTCGTCGAGCGAGCCGGAGGTGATGCCGAGAATGCCCCTGGAATCGCGGCGTGAGAACAAAGTCGTGCCGCAAACCGGACAGAAGCCGCGCTTGAGGTCTGGCGTGGAATTGATCGTCGCCACCGGTCCTTCGATGGTCACGTCGTCGATGCGAAACAGAAGTCGCGCATTGAAGGCGGCGCCGATCGCTCTCTGGCAGATGCGGCAATGGCAGATGCGTTCGTTGATCGGCTCGGCCTCGGCCCTGTAGCGCACCGCGCCGCAAAGGCATCCGCCCTCATACTTGGTCATCACCAGACACCTGCCTCGAGGAAATGCCGGGCACCCTAGTGGCCGGCATGGCAGGGTCAATCAAAAAACATTGATGGGATACGATCGCTTGAGCTGATGCCGCTGGCCGGCTGCGTCAGGCGGCCAGCGGCCAGGATTCATTCGCTGACGATCTCGTCCCAGGTCTTCACCTTGGTGACACCGTCGAGGAACGGCAGCGTGCTGGCGACCAGTTCCGGCGCGAAGAACACGTCGTAATGCGTGCGGTTGGGGATGATCGCCAGCCGGTTCTGCGACAGGTGCTCGCGCATCCAGCCGGCGTCCTTCAATCCGCCGCCGAGCATCTGGAAGAACTTGATCTCGTGCTCGGGCTTGTACATGTCGCTGTCGCCGTAGACGAGCATGACGGGCATCTTCAGCTTCGGCACGTCGGCCGAGAAATCATAGTCCTTGCACATGAAGGCGCCGAGCGCATCGAGCAGTTTTGGGAAATCCTCGGGCTTCGGCGCCACGGCGACATAGGATTTGTACATCGGCGTGTCCTTCATGAACTCGGCGGCCGCCGCGCTCACCTGCGCCTGCTTCGGACGCATCTCGTCATAGAAGCCGTTGGCGGCGTAGCCGGTCGACACCATGACCAGCCGACGCACCGCTTCGGGATGCTGGACGGCCATGCGGAAGGCGACGCCGCCGCCAAGCGAATAGCCCATGACGTCGACCTTGTCGTAGCCGAGCGCCTTGACGATAGCCGCCATGTCGTCGCCCATCGCCTCAAGGCCTAAAGGCCGTTCGCCGAGCGCGGTGCGGCCATGTCCCTGCAGGTCGACGGCGATCACCGTGCGATGTTCGGCAAATTTCGGCAGGATCGGCGCGAACATGTCACTCGAACCCAGGCCGCCATGCAAAAGAAGCAGCGGCTCGCCCTTGCCCTAGACGGCGTAGTAGTAGTTCACGCCGTCGATCGGCAGCAGGCCGGATTTTTCCGGCTTCAAGAGAGCTTTGGTTTCACTGGTCATGACAGGCTTGGTCTCCTCGGATTGTGCGCTCGGCGAGGCTATGAGGGTCATTGCCGAAGCAAGGATGGCGAAAAACAGGGTCTTGGGCATTTCAGTCTCCTCTCCGCTTGCGTTGCCTCGAGGACGCGGTGGGAGAACCCAAGCCGACATGGCCCGCTAAATAATTCGAGGGAGAGTGGAAGCGCCTCGGCAGGCGACTCCAAAGAAGAAGGATCAGTGGCGCTTGGCCTGCACTAGATAAGCGTCGATCATGGTCTCGCCGAGCCATTTCGCGGCTTCGAGCCTATGCAGCCCCTCGACCAGGATGTGGCGCTTGCCGTCGTGTCGCACCTGTATCGGGGTCTTCATGCCGTTTTCGAGAATATCCTCGGCAAGATGGCGCACCGTCTCGGGATGCAGCGTCTTGCGCCGCGCCGTCGGCACGTAGATGTCGTCGACCTTGACCTTTTGCACACGCAGCATGTCGGCTCCTCGGCGAGAATGTCGCCTCAGCATGAATAGTTGGTTTGCCGGCGGCGGCCAAGCGCGAGCGCGCTGGCCCGATGCTTTCCATTTGACGCTTGGCCAGCCGATGGTCTCAATGACGGCCTCGTGATCTCAGGTGTTCCTTGACGCAACTGCCCAGTGAATTCCCCGATTTCGGGCTGACGCCCGAGCAGCGCCGCGAGGCGGTGCGCGGCCACTATTACGAATGGCCGGGAATGGATGGCCCGAGCGGCGAGATCTGGTGCTACAGCGACCGGTTTTCCTATCGCCCCGGCGAGACGGTAACGCTCTTCGTCAGCGCGTCGGCGCCGCATTTCAGCCTCGCCATCATTCGCGACGGCGACAACGAAACAATAGTCTTCGAGGGAGCGGGCCTGTTGGCGCGCTGGCAGGATACGCCCGACCAATGCTCGGTCGAAGGCTGCGGCTGGGAGGCTTCGTTCGAATTCCGTGTCGGCGACGATTGGCCGTCCGGCGCCTACCGCGTGACGCTGTCGGCCGAAGGCCGAAACGGCACGCCGATCCACAGCCATCATCTCTTCATTGTCACACCCCTGCCCGGCCGCAAGCCCGGCCGCCTGCTGCAGGTCGCCGCTACCGGCACCTGGCTCGCTTACAACACCTGGGGCGGCTCGAACCACTATCAGGGCATCACCGGTCCGAACCGCGATCAATACGCCACGACAGTGTCGATTGAGCGCCCTTGGTGCCGCGGCTTTGTCGTGCTGCCCAAGGATGCGCCGCGCGTGCCGCTGGAAGTCGCGGTGCCGCCGAAGACCGTGCCACGCTATCCGCATATGGAATGGGCCTTCGCCACGGGACATTCGAAGAAATACGCCTCGTCCGGCTGGGCGAGCTATGACAGCCATTTCTTCCGATTCGCCGAGCGCGCCGGCTATCAGGTCGATCTCGCGAGCCAGCACGACCTCCATCTCTCGCCCGAAATCCTCGACGGCTATGACTGCGTCGTCTTCGTCGGCCACGACGAATACTGGACCTGGGAGATGCGCGATGCCGTCGACACCTATGTTGAGCGCGGCGGACATGCGGCGCGCTTCGCCGGCAATTTCATGTGGCAGACGAGGCTGGAGGACCAAGGCCGCCGCCAGGTCTGCTATAAATACAAGGCACGCGCGGAAGACCCGGCCTATCGCGGCGGCGACGTCACCCGCGCCACCAATTCCTGGGAAGCGCCTGAGATCGGCCGTCCAGGCAGCGCCACCTTCGGCCTCAATGCGACCCGAGGCGTCTATGCCGGCTGGGGCGGCTGCGCGCCGCGCGGCGTGCGCGGCTTTCCGGTCTACCGTCCCGAGCATTGGGCCTTCGCCGGCACCGGCATCTATTATGGCGACCTGCTCGGCGCCGACAGCCATGTCTACGGCTATGAAGTCGACGGCCTCGATTTCGAGATCCGTGGCGGCCTGCCCTACCCGACCGCGACCAGCGGCGCGCCGGACGGCTTGCAGGTGCTGGCCGTTGGCATGGCGAGCCAGGTCGAGGAAAGCGCCGACATCCCAATCGAGGACCAGTTCCTCACCGACGAGGATGGCCGCTTCACCGCCGAGACCTTGTTCGGCGAGGCGAGCGACGCCAATCTCGACAAGGTCAAGCGCGGCAACGGCATGATCGTCAATTTTCCGCGCGGCAAAGGCGAGGTGTTCCATGCCGGAAGCTGCGAATGGGTCGCCGGCCTGCTAAGGCAGGACGCGATGGTCGAACGCGTGACCAAAAATGTTCTCGACCGCTATCTCGGAAAGCCCTGACATGTCGAAACTGGAAGTCCAGCCTGCAGCAGAGGCCGAAGCGCGGCCGCCGTCGCATTTGTTCTACCTCTCCAGCCTGCGCCGGCCGCTCGTCGACCGCGCCGAGGGCATCTATTTCTGGACGAAGGACGGTCGCCGCTTCATCGACGGCTCGAGCGGGCCGATGGTCGCCAATATCGGCCACTCCAACCGTAACGTGCTCGACGCCATGAAGCGGCAGATGGACAAGACCACCTTCGCCTACCGGTTGCATTTCGAAAATGAGCCGGCCGAGGAGCTTGCGCGCGCCCTGGCCGGCAAGCTGCCCGAAGGCATGGACCGCATCTTCTTCGTTTCGGGCGGCTCGGAAGCGACCGAATCCTGCATCAAGCTCGCCCGCCAATGGGCGGTCGCCACCGGCCAGCCGAAGCGCTGGAAGGTGATCACCCGCTTCCCCTCCTATCATGGCGGCACGCTGGGCTCGCTTGCCGTCACCGGCGACGATGCGCTGGCCGAAACCTTCACGCCGATGATGAAGGTGATGCCGACAGTGCCTGCGCCCACAGCCTGGCGCGACCGCGACAATCTCTCGATGGAGCAGCGCGGTCTTCGCTATGCCGACATGCTGGAGGAAAAGATTCTCGCCGAAGGGCCGGAAAGCGTTTTAGCCTTCATCATGGAGCCGGTCGGCGGTGCCGCGACCGCAGCCCTTGTCGCGCCCGACAGCTACTATCCGCGCATCCGCGAAATCTGCGACCGCTACGGCATTCTTCTGATTCATGACGAGGTGATGAGCGGCGCCGGCAGGACAGGCAAGTTCCTCGGCGGCGACCACTGGAACTGCAGGCCCGACATCGTCGCCCTCTCGAAGGGGCTGGGCTCGGGTTACGCGCCGCTCGGCGCCCTCGCCGCGCCGATGCGCCTGGTCGAGCCGCTGCTGGCCTCCGGCGGTTTCCAGCACGGCCACACCTATGCCGGCAATCCGCTTGCCTGCGCCGCCGGCCTCGCCGTGCTCGGCGAGATGGACCGGCTCGATCTCATCGTCAACGCCGCCGCCATGGGCGACGTGCTGATGGCGGAGTTGAAGGGCTTGCAAAAGCGCTTCCCCTTCATCGCCGACGTGCGCGGCAAGGGCCTGCTCACCGGCGCCGAAATGGTCGCCGATCCGGAGACACTGAAGCCCATTGATCCGGCCAGCAAGGCGACGCAGCGCCTGCTCGACCACGCCTATGCGCGCGGCCTGATCATCTATGGCCGCAAGGTCAAGGGCGGCGTCGACGGCGACAATTTCATGGTGGCGCCGCCGATGATCATCACCAGAGACCAGATCGGCGAGATGATTTCCATCATCGGAGATTCGCTGGAGGCGCTGGCGGAGGAACTCGATCTGCCGGTGGAGGGATGAGAAAGGTGTTTTGATGCCGGCACCAATCACCCTCCGCCCTGGCACCCTCGATGATGTCGAAACCATCCACGCCGCCCTGCTGCGCCTCGGCACCGATATCGGCGCGCATCAGGAAATCACTTCGACGCCCGAGGATCTGCGCCGCTACGGCTTCGGCGCCAAACCCGCCTTCTCGACCCTGATCGCTGAGATCGACGGCGAGTTCGCCGGGCTTTGCCTGCATTTCCCGATTTTCTCGACCTGGATGGGCCGTCTCGGCGTCTATGTGCAGGACCTTTATGTCGAGGATCGCTTCCGCGGCCGCCGCATCGGCGAAAAACTGCTCAGACGCGTGGCGAAGGAGTGCCGCGCGGCCGGAGGTGGCTATCTGAGGCTGTCCGTCGATACCGACAATGAGACGGCCAAGGCCTTCTACGAAAGACTGGGCATCGGCCGGTCGAGCTACGAGCAGGTGCAGAAAATCGTCGGCGATGCCTTTTTCGCCTTTGCCGATACGCCGGAGGAATGACGATGAAAGCCTTCTATGCCGAGGAGCAGAAGCGCCATGACCCGAAAGCTTTCCTCTCCAGCGGCGCGCCGCAGCCCAACCCGGAAAAGCCGGAGCGGATTGAACGATTGTTAGCTGGCGCAAGATCGGCAGGCTTGACGATCGAACGTCCAGGCAATCATGGGCTTGGCCCGATCGCCGCGGTGCATACGCCTGAATATCTCGATTTTCTCGAGCACATTTTTGCGCGCTGGCAGCGCATCGAAGGCGCCTCCGCGGAAGTCATCCCGAACATCCACCCGATCGCCCGCGCCGGCTCCTACCCGGCCTCGGCGGTCGGCCAGGCCGGCTACCACATGGCCGACACCGCCTGCCCGATTTCGGCCGAGACCTGGAACAGCGCGCTGTGGAGCGGCTGGAGCGCAGTGGAAGCTGCCGAAGCGGTGATGGCCGGCGCGCCTTCGGCCTATGCGCTCTGCCGGCCGCCCGGCCATCACGCCTTCGCCGATGTAGCCGGCGGCTTCTGCTTCATCAACAATTCGGCGGTCGCGGCGCAGGTGCTGCGCAAGAACGCCGCCCGCGTCGCCATCCTCGATGTCGACCTGCATCACGGCAACGGCACGCAAGGCATCTTCTATGCCCGCCCCGACGTGCTCACCGTCTCGCTGCACGCCGATCCGCTGCGCTTCTACCCGTTCTTCTGGGGATATGCAGACGAGCGCGGCGAAGGTCCCGGCCTCGGCTACAATCTCAACCTGCCGCTTCCGCGCAAGTCCGCCGACGCGGCCTTTCTCGAAGCGCTGGCGACGGCCTTCCAGCGCATCCGCGCCTTCGCGCCGGAAGCGCTGGTCGTGGCGCTCGGGCTCGACGCTTTCGAGGGTGATCCGTTCGGCGGCCTGTCGGTGACGACGCCTGGCTTCTCGCGCATCGGCGAAGCGATAGCCGGACTCGGCCTGCCGACGGTCGTCGTCCAGGAAGGCGGCTATCTCTGCGATGCGCTCGGCGACAATCTCACCGCTTTCCTCACCGGCTTCGGCGGCAAGCAGGGTTAGAAGCAATTCCAGGAAAAGTGTGTAGCGGTTCGGAATTGCGTAAAGCTAAAAAACTAGGAGCGCTGCTGCCGCAGCATCGCGATCACGCGGTGCACGCTCTCCAGCGTCTCCTCGATCTCGGCGGCCGTGTTGTAATGCGCGATGCCGATGCGCACGACGCCCTGCTCGGCGGGTATTCCGAGCTGGTGGACGACCTCCCACGCATAATTGTGGCCTGACCAGACGAAGATGTTCTCGGCATTCATCTGCCGCACGATCGTTTCCGGCGCGATGCCTTCGACGGTGAAGGAAACGGTCGGCACCCGCTCGGCGAGGCGTTCCAGATCGATGATGCCGTGGATCACCAGCCCCTCGATGCTGGACAGGCCTTCGATCAGTTGCCGGGCAAGCGTATTCTCGTAAGCAAACGAGACCTCGAACGCCTTGGCGATCCGCTGCCGGCGCGACCCGCTCTCGCCGGCGGCAGCGCCGAGATCGGCGAAATAGTCGATTGCCGCCGTCAACCCGGCCATCAGCTCGATCTGCGGCGTGCCGAGCTCGAACCGCTCGGGCAGGACGTTCGACGAGCAGCGGCATTTGTAAGGCTGGAGCGCGTCGATCACGTCGCGCCGGCCCCACAATATTCCCATATGCGGCCCGAAGAATTTATAGGCCGAGCAGATCAGGAAATCGCAGCCGAGCGCCTGCACGTCGATCAGCCCGTGCGGCGCGAATTGCACGGCATCGACGTAGACCAATGCGCCCGCCTGCTTGGCAATCGCCGTCAGCGCCTTCACACGGTTGATCGAGCCGGTGAGATTGGAGGCATAGTTCAGCGCGACAAGCCGCGTCTTTTCCGAAAGCAGTCCCTTGAGCGCCGCCTCCTCCACCTGCCAGCTCCGCTCGTCGAACGGCAGGAAGTGCACGACCAGGCCGAGATCCTCGGCAAGCTGCAGCCAGGGCGAGACATTGCCCTCATGGTCCATGCGCGTGACGATGATCTCGTCGCCTGGCTTCATCGTGCGGCCGAGGGTGCGCGACATGTGGTAGGTCAGCGTCGTCATATTGGCGCCGATGACGATCTCCTCGACGCTCGATGCGTTCAGGAAATCAGCCATAGCGGCATGCGCAGCGTCGACCACTTTCTGGGCCGCGACCGTCGTTTCAAAGAAACCACCGAGATTGGCATTGGTCGTCAGCAGGCAGCGCGACACCGCGTCCGCCACCGTCAGCGGCACCTGCGTGCCGGCTGGATTGTCGAGATAGATACGCCGGCGACCGTCATCGGCGAGCGAAAGCGCCGGAAATCTGCCGCGCACGGCCTCGATCGGAAAGTCTGCCATCGTCTCCCCCTGTTTTTTCTCAACGATCCGTCTTTTCTCGACGATTCCCGCTCAAGGGCACGGATTGCCGACACGCTGATGGATCGCGTCGACCGCCTTCTGCATTTCTTCCGTCCAGGTGACGTCGACCGAGGACAGCGCCACATCGAGTTGCGCAACGCTGGTGGCGCCGACGATGTTCGCGGTCACGAAGGGCCGGCTCGCCACATAGGCGTTGGCAAAAAGCGCTGGCTCCATGCCGAAGGAACGTGCCAGCTCATTGTACTGAAGCAGCACCTCCGCCGCGTTCGGCGTCTCGTAGCGCTGGCCTCGGTTGAACAGCTGCGAGCGCGAGCCCTGCGGTCGCGCGCCATGATCGTATTTTCCGGTGAGATAACCCTGCGCCAACGGCGAATAGGGAAGAAACGCGATCTCCTCGCGCTCGCAGACCTCCGCAAGGTTCACCTCGAAGGTGCGGTTGACGAGGTTGTAGGCGTTCTGAAGCGAGGCGACGCGCGGGCCGGAGCCCTTCTCGGCTTCGAAGACGAAACGCATGACGCCCCAGGAGCTTTCGTTCGAGAGGCCGAGATGGCGGATCTTGCCGGCTTTCACCAGGTCCTGGAAGACGGCGAGCGTCTCGGCAATCGGTGTTTCGTCTGCGGGCGCGGCTGCGGCATCGGCCCGGCGCGCCACCGCTCCGATCCGCGTCGGGTTCGAACCCCACGGAATGTCCCGGTCCGGCCAGTGGATCTGGTAGAGGTCGATATAGTCGGTGCCGAGCTTGGCCAGCGATTTCTCGACCGCGTCGAAAATGTCGGCGCGCACCAGCTTCGACGGACGATCGCCGCGGAACCATGCGTTGGCCGTGCGGCCGACCACCTTCGAGGCAAGGATGACCTTGTCGCGGTTTCGATTGGCCTTCATCCAGCTGCCGATGATCCTCTCGGTTCGCCCTTGCGTCTCTGCCTTGGGCGGGATCGGGTAAAGCTCGGCCGTGTCGATGAAATTCACCCCGCGCGAGAACGCCAGGTCCATCTGCGCGTGGCCTTCCGCCTCGCTGTTCTGCTGACCCCACGTCATCGAGCCGAGGCAGATTTGCGAAACAAGGAGATCGGTCCGACCGAGGCGGCGCTTATGCATAGAATTCTCCGGCGGGAGGTTTGCGCGGACAGCGCGGGGAGGAGGTTGAACATAGAGCAAAACGCTTGCGTTTTGCAAAGCCGCCCAGTTTCGAGATTGGCCGAAGCGTCAGTCAGTTCGTCATTCTAGGGCGGAGCAAGGAGCGAAGCGACGCGCGCAGACCCTAGAATCCATTCCGTTACCCTAAAGCGTTGCAGCGGTTACAGAATTCTGCACCGTCGCACTCTACGTTGAAGGTCACGGAATGGATCCTTGGGTCTGCGCTCCGCTTCGCGCCGCTACGCCCAAGGATGACGAATATTGGAGAGGCTCCAGCCAATTTCGATAGCGAAGTCTCTGATGGAGGGAACTACCGCCTGGCCCCGGCCAGCGCCCGCCGCTTGGCCTCGTCGATCAGCATGTTGGCAACCTGCATGCGGATCATCGCACGCAGGCGCAGATGCGGCGCGACCCGGTCCGGATGGTTGGCGAAGGCGAAGTTACGGCGGATGCGACCGAAATCGGCGTTCTTGGCCGGACGGTCGAGGCCGAGCTCGCCGGCGATCGCTTCGGGATCGATCGGCGGCAGCTTCTCCTCCGGCCACTGCTCTTCGCCGGCAAGCGTCAGTTTCGCCTGGTCGAGAAGTGCTGCGAACTCGGCAGCGAGGTCGGCGGCGGACTCGCGATATTCGGCGGCGACGCTCTCGCCGGCGACCTTGATGCGGCCGGAATGCAGTTCATCGGCCACGGACAGGTAATCAAACGGGATGGACGGTCGGGCGCCCTCGTCCTCGCCTTTCTCCGAGGCGACGATCAGGTCGTCGAGCAACGAAGCGAAATCGAGCTTGTTCCCGGTGCCGATCTCAACCTCCCTGTCGTGACGGCATGCAGTGATGCCGCCAAACATAGTGGGCTCTCGTTAAGAATGAATTCTGGCGATATTGACAATTGGCGGCTTTTCCGCCCGGCAAGACGGCATCGGAAAATAAAAAGCCGGACTGCTCTTCGTGCAGTCCGGCAAGGTCGCCAGAGTGGCGAGGAAAAAGCCAGCCATGTGCCGGCACGGGTGCCTACGGTCGAGGCTACCGAAAAGTTTCACGGAAAATCGATTGTGGCGGGAAAAATTGTCGCGGCATGGCAGCCATGCAAATGCTGCACTGCACAATTTTAACAAATCGCCTATATGCTGGCGTCGGGAGGACCAACTGGGGCAACTGAGTCATGGGGTTCTTCACTGAAATGTTCGCTCGGCCGAGGCCGCAGGAACACCAGCGTTACCGCTCGGCGCTTGCGCTTCTGAACGCGATGAGCAATGCGGACCGCGCCGATATCGGCGTCAAGCCGGCGGATTTTCCGCGCATCGCGCGCGAAATGTCGATCCGCTGAGCTGAGCCAAAGAGGTTTCCCGGAATCCCGGGAAACCTCCAAGCCATTCAACATCAACGATTTCCGAGAAAAGTCTGCTTGCTGAGCGGCACGCCATTGTGGCGCAGGATGTCGTAGGCTGTGGTGACGTGGAAATAGAAATTCGGCATCGCCAGGTGCAGCAGATATTGCAGGCCAGGCAGCGTGGTTTCGCGGCCGCCGAGCCGCACTTCGACCGTCCTGTCCTCAGATCCTTCCAGATCGGCCGCCGCAAATGTCGCCAGATAATCGAGCGTCTTGGCGATCCGGGCCTGCAACTCGGCAAAGCTCGCTTCATTGTCCTCATATTTCGGCACCTCGCGCCCGGCGAGCCGCGACGGCGCGCCCTTGGCATGGTCGGTGGCGATCTGGATCTGCCTGGCCAGCGCGAACATGTCGGGCGCCAGCCGCGCCGTGAGGAACACCTGCGGATCAATCTTGCGTTCGCCGGCATTCTGCTCCGCCGCCGTCAAGACGCTGGCCAGCGCCTTCAGCCTGGCGGAAAAAACGCCCACCGATATGTCGTACATGGAAATGGTCACGGGCAATCTCCCCACGCGGCCCAGCGCCGCGGGCCGTGAACTAGCGCCTCCCGCCACGATTCTTCAAGCGGCCGTGGCTATGGCGTCACCGCGCCGCCGCAATCGCCGTGGTAGTATTTTCGTTACCGAGCGGAGGATTCGATGAAAAGAGCCACTTTCGCAGCGACTGTCTTTTTCTCATTGGCCGGCCTCACGCATTCCGCGTCCGCGGCGGATGCGCCCTATGTCGATGACCGATCAAGCGCCGATGCGGTCGTCCGCTCGCTTTACAGCGCCATCAACCGTCACGAATTCGCCCGTGCCTGGGGCTATTTCGGCGATACGAAGCCGGCAAAGGATTTCAACACCTTCGTCAAGGGTTACGACGGCACCGACAGGGTCGAAGTCAAGACTGGCGCCATCTCGGAGGACGGTGCTGCCGGCAGCATCTATTACAGCGTCCCCGTCGCCATCCAGGCGACCGACAAGAAAGGCGACGCCAAGGTTTTCGCCGGCTGCTACACGGTCCGCCAAGTCAATGCGCAGATCCAGGAGCCGCCCTTTCAGCCGATCTTCATCGACAAGGGCGCGTTGAAGCCGTCGACCGAGGATTTCGACAGCGCCGTGCCGGCAAGCTGCGGCGACGGTCCGCCGCCGCCAAAGAAGGACGAGGCATTGGAGCAGGCCAAGAAAGCCTTCCTCGCCACCTATGGCGACCAGTGCGACAAGCAGGATCCTGACGGCAAGCCGATCGGCGAGCCAGAGGCTCATTCCATCCACTATAAGGACAAGGACGCCCAGCCCAGCGACCCGGAGCGCGAGACGCGGCTGTTCCGCTTCTTCTGCTCGATGGCCGCCTACAACGAGACGGCGGTCTACTACATCACCGACGACGTCAACGGCGTCTCACAGTTGCAGTTCACCGAGCCGGAGCTCGACATCCGCTACGAGAACAACAACAGCGAAGGCAAGGTCGAATCGATCCATATCATCGGGTTCAAGACCAGCGGCTGGGCGACCAACTCGGACTATGACGACAACACAAAAACCATCACCACATCCAACAAATGGCGTGGTGTGGGGGATGCCTCGTCATCGGGAACCTACCTTTTCCGCAACGGCGATTTCTCGCTCGTCCAGTATGACGTCGATGCATCCTATGACGGCGAGCAAAATCCGCAGACGGTCATCGACTACAACACGGCGCCTTGAGGCGCTGCAGCGCAATCACGGCGCTTTCGTCAGCATCCAGTTCAGCGTGCCGCGCCAGTCGACCATGCGGATCGGCGTGCCGTGGGTGCCGGTTTCGAAGCGCACGAAGCGGGTCGGATAAGCCTTCTTGGCCAGAATCGAGCGGAAGAAGGCTTCCTGCTTCTCCACCGGGAAGACCACGTCATGGCTGCCCTGGCCGAAGAACACCGGTACGCGGCGCTTGAAGGCGGGGCTGGTGAGAAAGCTGTCGTCCCACAGCGATCCGAGCAGCAGCAGCCCGTTGATGCGGCCGCCCGTGTCATTGCGCGCGGCGAGCTTCCAGCAGATGATCCCGCCCATCGAGCCGCAGGCGACGAAGATTTTCGCGCTCGGCGATGTCTCGGCATAGTGGTCGATGAGCGCCGCGACCTGCGCCGCGCCCTTGTCGCCGAAATCGGGGAAATCGGGCGAAAGATAGAGCCCGTTGTTGGCGGCCATCAGGTTCTTGATGCGATTGAAATTGCCGCCGAAGGTGAAGTCGTCCACGCCTTGCTTGCGGCTGCCGCCTTGCCCGTGCAGATAGAGCACAATGATGGACGCGCCTTCCGTCCTGCCGACCGCGACATGTCTGATATCGCCGGCATCGGTCTTCAGCATCAGGTCCTGCTGCACCTTGCGCACCCCGGGATCGGTGTATTGCGCATGCACGCGCTTTTCCGGCACCTCGTCGCGCTGATTTATGTCGCGCATCTCGCGATAGTCGAGGACGGTGTAAGCGCCATTGTCGCTCGTCGACAGTGTCGCCGGATAAGCGAACAGATCGTCCTTGAACGATTTCAGCGAAAGCGTTTGCCCCTCGGCGACCGAGAGGGACAGCGCCGTCGCGGCGATCAGGGCGAAGAAACGTCGATAACGCAAAGCCATGCCGAGAGGCATGCGAAATTCGGCTCCGCTTTGTCAATCCTGCAGAACGCCGCCCGCCCCTTCCAGCGCCTCGCGCGTGTCGACATCGATCGAGGCCCCCTGCCCGATCTCGACATCGATGACGTCGAGACCCTCGGCCTCGACCAGATGACGCGCCCCGGTATCGCCCTCGAGCTGCGCGACGGCCGCGAAAAGCGAGCGCGGCAAAAGCACCGGATTGCCGCGCTTGCCTTGGTACGAAGCGCGCACCACGGAGCGGCCGCCGGCGCGGCGGAACGCGTCGATCAGGCTGTCGAGGTCTTTCGACGAAACACCCGGCATGTCGCCAAGCACGATCAGGGCGCCGGCCGCGTCGGGCGCGACCTTCGCGATACCCGCCTTCAACGACGAAGCGAGGCCATCGGCGAAATCCGAATTGTCCACGAATGTCACGCCAAGACCGCCAAGCGCCGAACGCACGCGCTCGCGCTGATGGCCGGTGACGACGACGGTGGCGGCGGCCTTCGAGGCCAGCGCACGACCGGCAGTGCGGCGCACCAGCGGCTCACCGTCGAACAGCGCCAGAAGCTTGTTCGGCCCGCCCATGCGGCTCGATCGGCCGGCGGCCAGGAGCACGATATCGACTTTCAGCGCCGACCTTGCCGGCTGCGGCGCCGGCTCGCGCGGCTGCGGCCGGGTCGGGATTTCCATCAAAAGCCCGCCGACGCCCATGCCGGCAATGTCGCTCGCGGTCACTTCAAGCCCGGCAACCAGCCGATCGAGCACCCAGTCGAAGCCATTTTCCTTCGGGCTGCGCGCGCATCCGGGCGCGCCGACGATGCGCTTGCCGTCGAGCGTTCCGAGCACCAGCAGATTGCCGGGGTCGACCGGCATGCCCGCGCGGACGACGGTACCGCCGGCACACTCGATCGCGGCCGGCACGACATCGGCGAAGTCGCTCATCGCCGAGGCGCCGAAGATCACCACCATGTCGTTGTCGCGCGCCAGCTGGGTTGCGGCCGCGGCGACCGGCGCCACGTCGTGCGGCGTGCGCCGCTCGGCCGTAAGTCGGCCGCCGAAACGCGCCAGGCGCGCCTCGGTGACGCGCAGCGTCTTGTCGAGCACGCTCGGCTTGACGCCGGGAAGCATCGTCTGGATGACGCCGACAGTTATGGGGCGATAGGCATTGACGGCAAATATCTCGCGGCCGGCGCAGATCCTCACCACGCTGTCCACCAGGCTTTCGGCGACGGCAAAGGGGATGATCTTGACCGTCGCCACCATCTGCCCCTTCTCGACCGGCGCATGCTGCGCCAGCGTCGCTATGGTGATGGCTGGATCGACGGCATTGATGGCGTCGATCATCGCGGCGTCGACGGTAAAGACGCCTGAGGCTTCCGCATGCAAATTCACCCGCCCGGTCGCGGCCGGCTTGACCTCGACGTTGCGGTGACGCATGGCGGAGGCGATCTTCGCGGCTGCGACATCTTCGCCCAAATCGTCCGCGGCAAGAACCGCCGCGACGACTTCGTCGACGCCCGCCGCCTTGAGCGCCTCGATATCCTGGCGGCTCAGCCGGTGCGCCTTGCGGAAGCGTTTTTCGCCGGCGGTGGTCGCATGCGCCAGCACCGCCCCTTCCGCCTCGTCGATCGGAACCGGTCCGAATCTCACGCCACGGCGCCTTTTGCTTCGAAACCGCGCGAGCGGAAGGCGTGGATCGTCTGCGCAAGGACGGCGACGGCGATCTCGGCCGGACTGGCAGCACCGATATCGAGGCCGATCGGCGCGTGGATGCGGGCGATCTGGTCGGCACCGGCGCCGAGCGCCAGCAGGCGTTCGACACGCTTGGCGTGGGTCTTGCGACTACCGAGCGCCCCGACGTAAAAGCATCGGGCGTCGAGCGCCGCCTTCAGCGCGAAATCGTCGATCTTCGGATCGTGGGTGACGGCGGCAAGGGCGGTATAGCTGTCGAGTGGCGCGCGTTTCAGCACATCCTGCGGCCATTCGGCATGTAGCGCAACGTCGGGAAAGCGCTCCGGGGTCGCGAAGGCGGTGCGCGGATCGATGATCTCGACCGGATAGCCGGCGATCTTCGCCATCGGCGCCAGCGCCTGGCTGATATGCACGGCGCCGATCACCACCAGACGCGGGCGCGGCAGATGCGCATTGAGGAAAAAGGTCCGCCCTTCCGCCTCCACCGATTGCGAATTGCCGGTGCGGAACGCATTGGCGATCGCCACCCCGAGATCGCCTGCGACATGGTCGCCCTCGCGCACGATGCGGTCGCGGCCGTCGCCGAGGTCGGTGACAAGCACCGCGGCGCGGCGGGCGCGGCGTTCTTCGTTCAGCGTCTTCAGGACGTAGGGATCCATCTGTGATCAGCCCAGCCGCTCGACATAGACCTTGATGCGGCCGCCGCAGGACAGGCCCACCTGCCATGCGGTCTCGTCGGCGACGCCAAACTCCAGCATCTTTGCCTTGCCACTGTCGATGACGTCCATCGCCTCCGTCACCACGGCGCCCTCAACACAGCCGCCGGAGACCGAGCCATGGAAATTGCCCTCGGCGTCAATGACCAGATGGCTGCCAACCGGGCGAGGCGCCGAACCCCAGGTCTCGACCACGGTCGCGATGGCGACATCCTTGCCGTCCTTCATCCAGC
This sequence comes from Mesorhizobium sp. B2-8-9, assembly GCF_006439475.1. Lineage (NCBI taxonomy): Bacteria > Pseudomonadati > Pseudomonadota > Alphaproteobacteria > Hyphomicrobiales > Phyllobacteriaceae > Mesorhizobium > Mesorhizobium sp. B2-8-9. Next base: position 15,838 of record NZ_VFTQ01000004.1, read on the forward strand.
TTTCCGCGATGATCAGGGGATCGCGGGCCTCGTCGAGATAAATGCTCTCATCCATCGTCGCTTCTCGCAAAGTCTGTTTTTCAAGGAAAACCTTGGTCGTCCCTACGGTAAACGTTGGTTTCCCGCCAAGGAAACACATGGCTACGCGGCCTGCCTCCCGCCAGCTTGCCAGCGGCGCGGGTCGACCGAAGTCGCCGGCCGCTGGTCGAGCGAGGCGCAAAGATCGGCCAGCGCGTCGAGATTGTGCACTGCCCGGAACTCATCGACATAGGGCAGCATCGCTTTCACGCCACGGGCGCGGGCCTCAAAACCGTCGAAGCGCAACAGCGGATTGAGCCAGATCAGCCGCCGGCAGGATTTTTGCAACCGCTCCATCTCCTGCGAAAGGCCAGCGACGTCGTCGCGCTCCAGCCCGTCGGTGATGAGAAGCACCACGGCGCCCTGCCCCAGCACGCGCCGCGACCACAGCCGGTTGAACTCGGCAAGCGTGTCGCCGATGCGGGTGCCGCCCGACCAGTCCTTCACCGCCGCCGAGCATTCGGCCAGCGCCTCGTCGGGATCGCGATGGCGCATCTGGCGGGTCAGGTTGGTCAGCCGCGTGCCGAAGACGAAGGCGTGCACGCGCCGGCGCTTCTCCGTCAGCGCATGCAGGAAATGCAGGAAGATGCGCGTATACTGGCTCATCGAGCCGGAAATGTCGGCCAGAACGACCAGCGGCGGATGCGCTTCGCGCGGAGACCGGAATTTCGGCAGGATAAGCTCGCCGCCGGTGCGCGCGGCCGAGCGCATCATGGCGCGCGGATCGATGCGGCCCCCTTGCGCGTCCGCCCTGAAGCGCCGTGTGCGGACAAGATCGAAGGGCAGGCGCAAGGCCGCGATCGCCTTTTTGGCTTCGGCCATCTCCGCCGCATCCATCTGGGCAAAATCCTTGCCGCGCAGCACCTCGTTGCCGGAAAAGGTGAGGCGCGCATCGATCTCGATCTCCGGCACTTCCCGGACCGGTTGATTCTTCCGATGGCCTTCGAACATCGCCTGGCTGACGCGGTTCTCCGCCGCCCGCGGCTTCTGCTTTTCGCGATCGTCCGGCGCGACCGGCGAGAACATCGCCAGCAGCTTCTCGATCAGCTCGCGCGATTTCCAGAACAGGCGGAAGGCCTCGTCGAAGACAGGATGATCCTCGCGCCGCGAGACGAGCACCGCATGCAGCGTCCAGTAGAAATCGTCGCGCGAGCCGATGCCGGCGGCAAGCACCGCCTCGATGGCGTCCTTCACGGAAGCCGGACCGACGCGCATGCCTGCCTTGCGCAACGCACGCGCGAAATAGACGATGTTGTCGGCGATGCGCCCATCGGCGAGCGCTTCCTTGGGTTCCGGACGCGGCACAGGCATCGCGCCTACTCCGCCGCCGACAGCTCGGCCTTCACCTCATTGAGGATGCGCCGGCCCTCGCCCTCGCCGATACGGGCGATGTCGTCCTGGTATTTTAGAAGCACGCCGATGGTGTCCGACACGGTCTCCGGATCGAGTGCCACCTTGTCGAGCTCGGTCAAGGCGCCGGCCCAATCGATGGTCTCGGCAACGCCGGGCGCCTTGAACAGCTCGACTTGGCGCAGCTTCTGGATGAAGGACACGACCTCCGCCGACAGCCTGCGGTTCGCCTGCGGCACCTTGCGCCGCACGATCTCCAGCTCGCGTTCGGCGTTCGGATAGTCGACCCAGTGATAGAGACAGCGACGCTTCAACGCGTCGTGGATCTCGCGCGTACGGTTGGTGGTGATGATGACGATCGGCGGTTCTTCCGCCTTAATCGTGCCAAGTTCCGGAACTGTTACCTGGAAATCGGAAAGAATCTCGAGCAGGAACGCCTCGAAAGCTTCGTCGGTGCGATCGAGCTCGTCGATCAGGAACACCGGCGCGGCACCCGCCTTGCCGGTCAGCGCGTCGAGCACCGGACGGCGGATCAGGTATTTCTCGGAAAAGACGTTACGCTCCATATCAGAGCGGACGACCTTGCCCGCCGCTTCCTCCATGCGGATCTCGATCATCTGCGCGGCATAGTTCCACTCATAGACGGCCGAGGAGACGTCGAGCCCTTCATAGCATTGCAGCCGGATCAGGCGGCGGCCGAGCGCGCCGGCCAGCACTTTGGCGATCTCGGTTTTGCCGACGCCCGCCTCGCCTTCGAGGAACAAGGGCCGCTTCATGCGCAGTGAAAGAAACAGCACCGTCGCCAGCGAACGGTCCGCGACATAATCCGCGCCTGTCAAAAGATCGAGCGTTTCGTCGATCGTTTTCGGCGCGGGGCGCGGCGCGGTCATCTTGTCTCCGTGGATCCCGCTTGCACGTTCAAAGAAAATGATAGCCGCGGTTGTGGTAGATCAGCGGCCGCAAATTATCGCCGATGCGCAGGCCTGTCACCTTGCCAAAAAGCACACGGTGGGTGGCAAGGTCCTTGCTATCGATGATCTCGCAGTCGAACACGGCCAGCGCGCCTTTCAGCGTCGGGGCGCCGGTCGAGATCACGTCCCATTCGGCAAGCGCGAAGCGCTCCTCCACCGGCAGGCCGGTGATGCCGGAAAAGGCGACCGATACGGCTTCCTGGTCCGATGCGAGGGTGTTGAGCGCGAACTTGCCGTTCTTGACGAAAGCCTCGTTCTTGGCGTTCTCGCGGTTGAGGCAGACCAGCACCGTCGGCGGGGTGTCCGAGACCGAACAGGCGGCGATCACCGTCGCGCCCCTTTTGCCGCCGGGCCCGTCGGTCGTCACCACATGCACATGGCCGGCAAAATGCGCCATCGCATCGCGATAATGCTGCGGCCCGATATCATTGATCTTCAGCACCCGATGTCCACCTGTCGAAACCAGTTCGTTATATATGGCGGCATATTGCACGCCACAAGTTGCATAGCGTGGGCGAAGTGCTTGACCGCAATCCGCAAATTCGCGTGTTGCGCGGCGCTTAGCCAGCCTTTAGGCATTTCCTGAAATAGTGTCGGGACTGTATTCCCGGCATGGAGGATCTCTTAGCCCGAATGCGTCTTCTCACGACGACATCAGCCGTGCTGCTCTGGTTGTCGCTGACCGCGAGCGCCGACGCCGAGACGCTGGTCGGCATTGCCGCGCCGCTTTCCGGCCCATCGGCGATCCTCGGCAAGCAGATCGAGGCCGGCGCCGGCCTTGCGGCGGAAGCGAACGGCATCGCGATCAAGGCCGTGGACGATGCCTGCACCGCCGATGGCGGCGCCGCAGCAGCGAACGAATTCGTCGACGCCAAGGTCAATGTCGTGGTGGGCTTTCTCTGCACTGACGCGATCGAGGCGGCGCTGCCGATCCTGAAGGATGCCAACATCCCGGTCATCACGGTCGGCGTGCGCACCGAAAGCCTGACCGACCGGCGCGCCAAGACCGGCTGGCCGGTCTACCGGCTCGGCCCGCGCGGCGACGATGAGCGCAATGCGGTCGCCGCCAAGCTAATCCAGCTCTGGCGCGACGACCTGTTCGCCATCGTCGATGACGGCACCATCTATGGCCGCGAGATGGCCGAGACCTTTCGCGCCGCAGCCGAACAGGCTGCCTTGAAGCCGGTCTTCACCGACACGTTCCGGCCGCAGCTCGACAACCAGATCGGGCTGATCGGCCGGTTGAAGAAGGCCGGCGCGACCAAGGTGTTCGCCGGCGGCGACGGCGAGGATGTCGCCATCATGGGCCGCGACGCCGCCCAGCTCGATGCCGGCATCACCTTTGCCGGCGGCGAAAACCTGCGCACGCCGCCGGGCGATGTGCCCTATGCCGTCGGCACGCTGATGATTGCCCCGCCGGAATGGTCGGAGATCGCCGATCCCAAGGTGGTGCAGGGTTTCGCAGCGAAGAACATCGTGCCGGACGGCTACACGCTTCCGGCCTATGCCGCGGTCGAGGTCGCCAAGGCCGCGTTGGCCGGTGCGGAAAGCACTGGACAGCCGCTCGTCGAAGCGCTGACCGGCCGTGAATTTGCGACCGCGATCGGCACCGTCCGCTTCGACGACAAGGGCGATCTCAGCCAGAACCCGTTCCGCCTCTTCCGCTTCGACGGCACGCATTTCGTGCCGCTGGAGGACAAGTGATGTTCCGCACCGGTCCGCGCAATCTGATCACCGACGTTACCGGCCTTCGCGTCGGCAATGCCGCCGACGCCAGGCTCAAATCCGGCGTCACGGTGGTGCTGTGCGACGAGCCCGCGGCTGCCGGCGTCCAGGTGCTGGGCGGCGCGCCGGGCACGCGCGAAACCGACCTGCTCGAGCCGCAGAATTCGATCGCGATGATCCACGCCGTCGTTCTGTCCGGCGGTTCCGCCTTCGGCCTCGACGCCGCCTCGGGCGTACAGGCGGCGTTGCGCGAAAAGAACATCGGTGTCGAGGTCGGCGGCTTCCGCGTGCCGATCGTGCCGGCCGCGATCCTGTTCGACCTGCGCAATGGCGGCGACAAGGCTTGGGGCCGTTACCCGCCCTATCGCGAGCTCGGCTATGAGGCCGTGCAGACGGCAGCAGTGGATTTTGTCATCGGCACGGCTGGCGCCGGCACCGGCGCCCTGACCTCCGGTCTCAAAGGCGGGCTGGGCTCCGCCTCGACCGCGCTCGATAGCGGCGTCACTGTCGGCGCGCTCGCCGCCGTCAATCCGACCGGCTCGGTGACGGTCGGCCGCAGCCGCCATTTCTGGGCGGCGCCCTTCGAGATCGGCGACGAGTTCGGCGGCCTCGGCTACCCGGCCCCGCTGCCTGAAGATGCCAGAAAGATCCTGCTGAAATACCGCGCCAGGCAAATGGGCGGCGAGGCCGAAGGCGGCAGCACCACCATCGCCGTCATCGCCACGGACGCCATCCTGACCAAGGCCGCGGCCAAGCGACTGGCGATTTCGGCGCATGACGGCTTCGCACGCGCCATCTGGCCAACGCACACGCCGGCGGACGGCGATCTCGTCTTTGCCCTGGCGACCGGCAGGAGCGGCATCGAGCTCGGCGCCGATGCCGCGATCGACCTGTTCGCAGCCGCCGGCGCCACCATGGCGCGCGCGATCAGCCGCGGCGTCCATGCCGCGACGCCCGCCGACGGTGATTTGTTTCCGGTCTGGTCGTCGCGCTGATTGGCCCGGCCCCGATCAGGTCGGATCGGATTTTTCTTCCTCGAAGGTGACCGCGACATCCGAATTCGCGGAGAGCCATACCTTCTGGCCGTCGATCTCCGCGACCAGGGCAAGCGAAATGTAGTGGTGATGACCCTTATGCGAGCCCATGCCGCTGTCGGCCTTGGTCAGCTTGATCCGGTCACCCTCGACCTTGTCGACGGTGCCGATATGGACGCCGTCGGCGCCGATCACTTCCATATGTCCGCGTATCTTGCTGATATCGGTGCTCATGCTGGTTCTCCGCTGAATGGCGATGTGCCCTTTCGGATGCGAGACGGCCGACAATAACAAATGAACGCCGGATTGGATGCATCGCACGGCGCGCCTCGTTCATCGTGGCGTGATAAGCATGACGCTGATGAGACAGATGACAAACCGCGCTCGTCGCGGTCAGTACCTGGTTTGCGCGGCAGCGGCGTTGAGCATTGGGCCTGGCTCTGTTAGGACGCGGCCGACGCTTCTCCCAGGCAGGACTTAGAAAACGGATGATCCCTCGCTATTCCCGGCCGGAAATGGTCGCCATCTGGTCGCCCGAAACCCGCTTCCGCATCTGGTTCGAGATCGAGGCGCATGCCTGCGATGCGCTGGCAGAGCTGGGTGTCATTCCGAAGGAAGCGGCGAAGACGATCTGGGAAAAAGGCGGCGCGGCCAAATTCGACGTCGCCAAGATCGACGAGATCGAACGCGTCACCAAGCATGACGTCATCGCTTTCCTGACCCATCTCGCCGAATTCGTCGGACCGGATGCCCGCTTCATCCACCAGGGCATGACCTCGTCGGACGTGCTCGACACCTGCCTTGCGGTGCAGCTGACCCGGGCCAGCGACATCCTGCTTGCCGATATCGACGCCTTGCTTGCGGCGCTGAAGCGCCGCGCCTTCGAGCACAAGGACACCGTCACCATCGGCCGCAGCCATGGCATCCACGCCGAGCCGACCACCTTCGGCGTCAAGCTGGCGCAGGCCTTTGCCGAGTTCTCGCGCTGCCGCGAGCGGCTGGTGCACGCGCGCGAGGACATCGCCACCTGCGCCATTTCCGGCGCGGTCGGCACCTTCGCCAACATCGAGCCTTATGTCGAAGAGCATGTGGCGGCAAAGCTTGGCCTGAAGCCGGAGCCGGTGTCGACCCAGGTGATCCCGCGCGACCGCCACGCCATGTTCTTCGCCACGCTTGGCGTCATCGCCTCGTCGGTCGAACGCCTCGCCATAGAGATCCGCCATCTGCAGCGCACCGAAGTGCTGGAAGCGGAAGAGTATTTCTCGCCGGGCCAGAAGGGCTCGTCGGCTATGCCGCACAAGCGCAACCCGGTGCTGACCGAAAACCTCACCGGCCTTGCCCGGATGGTGCGCGCCTACGCCATGCCGGCGATGGAAGACGTGGCGCTCTGGCACGAGCGCGACATTTCGCATTCCTCGGTCGAGCGCATGATCGGGCCGGATGCGACGGTAACGCTGGATTTCGCGCTGTCGCGCCTGACCGGCGTCGTCGACAAGCTGCTCGTCTACCCCGAGAACATGGAGAAGAACCTCAACAAGTTCCGCGGTCTGGTGCACTCGCAGCGCGTGCTGCTGGCACTGACCCAGGCCGGCCTGTCACGCGAGGACGCCTACCGCCTGGTGCAGCGCAACGCCATGAAAGTGTGGGAACACGGCGCCGATTTCCTGGAGGAACTGCTTGCCGACAAGGACGTGACGGCGGCGCTGCCCGAAGCCGAGATCCGCGAGAAATTCGACCTCGGCTATCATACCAAGCATGTCGACACGATCTTCAAGCGGGTGTTCGGAGAGGCTTGATCTTTCCTTCGCCCCGTCTCTATACGGGGAGAAAGACGCTGTCACCGACGCCCGATCAAGCCTTCCCAGGCACCGTCCTGATCACCGTCCCCCAGGGATCCTCACGGCTCGTCTCCTCCTTCACATTGTCCGAGCGCATCTCGATCCAGGCGAGGCCTGAGCGCGACGGATCGCGGCGGCCGGCGCCGGCGCTCTGCCAGGCATTGGCGCCGATATGGTGGTGGTAATGGCCGGACGACAGGAACACCGCCTGGCCGCCATATTTGGCGACGGTGTCGAAGCCGAACTGGTCATGCCACCAGGCCTCCGCGTCCTCCGGCCGGCCGACACGCAGATGCACATGGCCGACAATGGTGTTTTCCGGCGCGCCTTGCCAGCCGGCATCGCCCGCCGGGACGCTGCCCACCACCGCCTGCAGGTTCAGCCGCTCGGTCGCCATGGCAATTCTGTCGCCGTTCCATTTCCAGTCCTGCGGGCGGCGATCGGCATAGATCTCGATGCCGTTGCCTTCCGGATCGGTGAGATAGAGCGCCTCGCTGACCAGATGGTCCGACGCACCCTCGATGCCGATACGGTTGGCGGCGGCGTGGCTGATCCAGCGGCCAAGGTCCGCGCGCGAGGGCAAAAGGAAAGCGGTGTGAAAAAGGCCGGCGCTGCGCGGATCGTCGGGCTTGGCCGACGAATCCTGTTCGAGCACCAGCAATGGCCGATTGGCTGCGCCGAGCGTGATCGCGCCGTCGGCGCGGCTCAGTTCCTGCAGGCCGACGACGGCGCGGTAATAGGCCGCCAGGCTTTCGGAATCGCGCGCCTTTAGCCCGACACGCGACACGCTGACCGGGGTGGTCGCGGCAAAAGGCAGTTCGCTCATCAAACTCTCCGTTCGGGCAGCGCTTATCCCAGCATGGGATTGTCGTGGCCGCCAGCCAGTGTTCGTTGTTCCCCTCCAAATCGTCGATTGCGATCGTTCACACAAGAGAGCAAGAATCGAACAAGTTGTTCACAATTGTGATCGCTCCGAATTTTCCGACAGGGTTGCAGCCAAGAAGGCCGCTCGCTACATCGGCGCCATGAAAGTCAAAGACGCAGATATCCTGATCGTGCCGGGCTACACCAATTCCGGCCCCGAGCACTGGCAGACCCGCTGGCAATCGAAACTGTCGACGGCGCGCCGGGTCGAGCAGGCGGAATGGACCAAACCCGTGCGTGAGGACTGGACGGCGAGCGTGGCCAACGCCGTCAACGAGGCCGAGCGGCCCGTGGTGCTTGTTGCGCACTCGCTGGGCGTGACGGCGGCGGTGCAGGCCATCCCGCAATTCAAGAAGCCGGTCGCCGGCGCGTTCTTCGTCGCGCCGCCCGACGTCTCCAATCCGGAAATCAGGCCAAGGCATCTGATGACCTTCGGCCCCTATTCGCGCGATCCCCTGCCTTTTCCGTCCATCGTGATCGCCAGCCGCAACGATCCATTCTGCGCCTTCGCAGTCGCCGAGGACATTGCCGCCGCCTGGGGATCGCTCTTCATCGATGCCGGCGAGGCCGGCCATCTCAACCACGACGCCGGCTTCGGCCCGTGGCCGGAGGGTTCGATGACTTTCGCCAAATTCCTGGCGGAGTTGAAGGAGCCGTAACGCCGGCTTCAGGAGCCGATCGAATCCCGCATGCTCTTCAGCAGCGTTTTCGCGCCGAGCGAGATCAGCGTGTGGTCCGAGCCCATGGCGAGCAGCCGAAAACCCATCGACACGACACGCCCGGCAATCGCCGGTTCGATGACATAGATCGCGGCATGCTTGCCGGCCTTGCGGGTCCGCTCGGCGATCGACGCGACCGTCTCCATCATGCTTTCCAGCGTCGAATTGATGGTGGTGCCGTTCGACCAGGCGATCGAGAAATCCGACGGACCGACGAAGATGCCGTCGATGCCGGGCGTATCTAAAATACCGTCCAGCGCCTCGAGGGCAGCCCGCGTCTCGACCATGGCGAAAGCCATGGTGCGCTGGTTCGTGTCGCGCAGCCATTCGGCATGGTCGCCCTTGCCATGGCGCGGGAAAGCATAGGTGGGGCCCCAGGAGCGTTCGCCCAGCGGCGGATATTTCATCGCGGCGGCGAATTGCCTTGCATCGGCCACGGAGTTCACCATCGGCGCGATCACCGCCTCGGCGCCGAAATCGAGCGCGCGGCTCGCCATGTCGAAGCGCCCGACCGGAATGCGCACCAGCGCCGGCTTGTTGGCGGCTAGAACCGGGACCAGGCCGCGCAGCACGCTGTCCTCATGATGGCCGCCATGCTGCATGTCGAGGGTGACGGCGTCAAAACCCTGCTTGGCGATAATTTCGACCGTGAGTGCGTCCGGCACGCCCGACCAGGCAGTGAACAGCGTTTCGTCGGCGGCCAGGCGGGACTTGAGCGACATCGAAAGTTTCCTTGTGAACAATCCGCAGTTTTGGCCGGAAACGACGCGAAGGCAAAGAAAAACCGCCCGGTTTGGCCGAGCGGTCGATTGGTCCAGTCAGAGCAATTTCAGGAGAATGCGTAACGGTTTTCCGTCCGGAATTGCGTAAAAACAAAGAGATAGGGGATGATGCCGAAGAGCGCAAAGCGGTTCTCGGACGACATCATGTCCGCACAGCCTCAGCTGTTCTTGATCTCCTCGATCGCCTGCGCCATCAGCTCGTCCATGGTGCGGCGGATCTGATGGTCGGACTGGGCGACGCCGGCCGCGTCAAAATCCGTGCGTATCTTGCGGAAAACATCGTGGTCGCCCGCTTCCTCGATATCGGAGACCACCACTTCCTTGGCATAGGCTTCGGCATCGGCGCCGGATTTGCCCAGTTTCTCGGCGGCCCACAGGCCAAGCGCCTTGTTGCGGCGCGCCGCGGCCTTGAAGCGAAGCTCCTCGTCGAAGGCGAATTTGCGCTCAAAACCCTCTTCGCGGTCTTTCATGCTGCTCATGACATCCCTCCGATCAATCCGATTCGCTTGGCGGTGAATATGTGTGGTGGGCAAGCACAAACCAAAAGGCCGCGGGCCGGTCAATATGCTTCGTCGCATGCTGCGCTGCGGCATTTCAGTCCCGAAAGCGGTTGATTCGCGGGATTTGCGGATTGAGCAAACAAGACGATTGCGATAACACCGGCATTGAACGCCGCCTTCGCCATACTAATTTAGGCAGACGGGCAGGAACCGGTCACTCGCCGCTTGCCCGCAGATCCAGAGAAAAAATCAAATGAAAAATCGCCGCCGCATTTACGAAGGCAAGGCCAAGATCCTCTATGAGGGCCCTGAGCCGGGGACGCTGATCCAGTTTTTCAAGGACGATGCCACCGCTTTCAACAAGAAGAAGCATGAAGTGGTCGATGGCAAGGGCGTGCTCAACAACCGCATTTCCGAACACATCTTCAACCACTTGAACCGGATGGGCATCCCCACCCACTTCATCCGCCGGCTCAACATGCGTGAGCAGTTGATCAAGGAAGTCGAGATCATCCCGCTCGAGGTGGTGGTTCGCAATGTCGCCGCCGGCTCGCTATCCAAGCGCCTCGGCATCGAGGAAGGCACGGTGCTGCCGCGCTCGATCATCGAATTCTACTACAAGGCCGACGCGCTCGACGACCCGATGGTGTCGGAAGAGCACATCACCGCCTTCGGCTGGGCAAGCCCCCAGGAAATCGACGACATCATGGCTTTGGCCATCCGCGTCAACGACTTCCTGTCCGGCCTGTTCCTCGGCGTCGGCATCCAGCTGGTCGACTTCAAGATCGAATGCGGCCGCCTGTTCGAGGGCGACATGATGCGCATCGTCGTCGCCGACGAGATCTCGCCGGACTCCTGCCGCCTGTGGGACGTCGCCACCCAGGACAAGCTCGACAAGGACCGTTTCCGCCGCGACATGGGCGGTCTGGTCGAAGCCTATCAGGAAGTTGCCCGCCGTCTCGGCATCATCAACGAGAACGAGCCGCCGCGCCCGACGGGCCCCGTGCTCGTCGCCTCTTCCGAGGCGCCCAAGGGCCTGAAGCACTGAACATTGACGGGCCTGCCGGACAATGGCAGGCCTTCCTAAACGACGATCTGCCCAGGAGCATCGATGAAAGCCCGTGTCACCGTAACCCTCAAGAACGGCGTCCTCGACCCGCAGGGCAAGGCGATCGAGCACGCGCTCTCCGGGCTGGGCTTCGATGGCGTCGGCCAAGTGCGGCAGGGCAAAGTGTTCGACATCGAGCTCGCCGGAACCGACAAGGCCAAGGCCGAAGCCGACCTAAAGGCCATGTGCGACAAGCTTCTTGCGAACACGGTGATCGAGAACTACGCGGTGGAGATCGCCTGACAATGAAATCAGCCGTCGTCCTCCTGCCTGGCCTCAACCGCGACCGCGACATGATCGCGGCGCTGACCAAGATTTCCGGCCAGGCGCCGGCGACCGTCTGGCAGACCGACACAGAAATCCCCGATGTCGACCTGATCGCCATCCCGGGCGGCTTCTCCTTCGGCGACTATCTGCGCTGCGGCGCCATCGCGGCGCGCATGCCGGTGATGCGGGCCGTCGCCGAAAAGGCGGCCAAGGGCGTGACCGTTATCGGCGTCTGCAACGGTTTTCAGATTCTGGTCGAGGCGGGATTGCTGCCCGGCGCCCTGATGCGCAACGCCTCGCTGAAATTCGTCTGCCGGCAGGTGAAGCTCGAGATCGCCAACGCCAACACCATATTCACCCGCGGCTACCAGCCCGGACAGGTCATCCGCTCGCCGGTGGCGCATCATGACGGCAACTATTTCGCCGATGCCGAGACGCTTGCCAGGCTAGAAGGCGAAGGCCAGGTGGTGTTCCGCTATGCGGAAAACACCAACCCCAACGGCTCGATCAACGACATTGCCGGCATCGTCAACGACAAGGGCAATGTGCTCGGCCTGATGCCGCATCCGGAAAACCTGATCGAGGCGGCGCATGGCGGCGAGGACGGACGGGCGCTTTTCCAAAGCGCGCTCGGCATCGCTGCCTGATCCTTTAACATCCTATCGGAACGCGGGGGCGGACTGACCATGAGACTGACGATTGCTCGCCTTGCTCTCCTGGCCGCCGCCGGGCTTGCCTTGGCTTCCTGCCAGTCCAGCCCCAAGACCACGCCGGTTCCCTCAGGCAAGAGCGCCTCGCTGCTCGCCATGGAACAGGTTGCCATCGCTGCGCACAAATGCTGGATCGCCAGCAAGGACCCGGCCTTCAAGCCCTACCAGATGGCCAATGAGCTCAATTCCTACAGCGGCACGCCGCGCTTCCTGCTGGTGCCCGCCAAGCATTATGGCGGCAAGCCGCTGCTGGTCGTGCAGGCGCAGGGAAATTCCCGCCGCGTCGACGTGTTCGGGCCGCTGATGAACGAGCCGCTCGGCGCGCGCATCGGTTCCGACATCGCCCGCTGGCAGGCCGGCAATCCGTCCTGCGCGGCTGCCGCCTGAGGTTGTCGTGGCCCGGTTCCTGCAGACGGCGGGACTGGCTGTCGGGCTGATTGCGCTTGTCCTGCAATTCGCCATCACCATCCCGGCATCTATGGCCGCAGGCCGTGGCCTGCTAAGCTCGATCGTCTTCTATTTCAGCTTCTTCACCATCCTGACCAACATCGCCGCTGTGATGGTGCACGCCTCGCTGCTGTCACCCGCCGGCTATGCCTGGTTCCCAGCCTTTGCCGGACCGCGGACGCGGACTGGCGTCGCCGTGGCCATGACTTTGGTTTTCATCGTCTACACCACAGTCCTGGCGAAGCTCTGGCAGCCGCGGGGTTTGTTCCTGCTCTGCGACGTCCTCTTGCACTATGTGACGCCGGCGCTGTTCGTGCTGTGGTGGCTGGTGGCGGGCGCCGATGGCAGGCGGCAGTGGAGCGACATCACCTGGTGGATGATCTATCCGGTCGCCTATCTCGCCTACGCGCTGATACGCGCGCCCTTCGCCGGAGAAATACCCTACCCATTCCTCGACGTCGCCAAGAACGGCGCCGCCAGCGTTGCCATTTCGGCGCTTGGCGTCACGGCCCTGTTCATCGCATTGTGCGTGCTCGCCGTGCTTGTCGATCACGGTATCGGCCGGTTGCGAAGAAAGCCCGCAACCCGAAGATAGACCATCATTCCCAAAATGGCCTGATGCCTTCGCTATGGGCGTCGCAGCGCGAGACGCCGATATCCTTGAGCTGCTCGTCCGTCATCTCCAGGAGCGCGAGGCGACCGCGCCGGCGCTCAAGCATGCGATCGATTTGTTTGGCGGCGGAACGGAGCACGAATACCAGGCGACCGACGAAGCCGCGACGGCTCTGTTGATCGGTCTGCGCGCCAGAAACCGGGCGAGCATAGCGAATTGTCTCGATTGTATCCATTGTCATTCTGCCTTGTTCCGATTGTACCTTCCCAATCGCGAGATCGATATGAATTGACTCATCGCGCGGTGCAATATAGAAAATTGTCACCATGACAAATTGGCTCCCCGATCTTTCCTCTGGCTCCGGTCCGCTCTACCAGCGCCTTGCTGACAGCATTGAGTCAGATATCGACAAGGGCGTCATCGATGCCGGTGCAAAACTGCCGCCGCAGCGTGACCTCGCCTATGACATCGGCACGACCGTCGGCACCATCGGCAGGGCCTATCAGCTGCTGCGCGAGCGGGGCCTTGTGAGCGGCGAGGTCGGCCGCGGCACCTATGTGCTAGGCCAGCGCGCCGCAGACCCGAAGCCGGATTTGGAACCTGCCATCCAGGGCACGCGCCCCATCGATGCGCCAAGCGGCAAGCTGCGCTTCGACAGCACCGCCGCGCCCGATGTCGGCCAGGGCGCGGTGATTGCCGACATGCTGGCACGCACGGCGCAGGAGCATCCGCACGACATTTCGAGCTACACGCGGGACTTTCCCGAACGGTGGTCCGAAGCCGGAAGCCGCTGGCTGGCACGCAATGCCTTCCGCCCCCCGCTCGATTCGATCGTGCCGACGCTGGGCACCCATGCCGCGGTCATGGCGGCGATCGCGGCGCTGACCATGCCCGGCGACTACGTGGTCTTCGAGCACCTCACCTATTCGCAGATCGCACGCAGCGCCGGGCTGATCGGCCGCCGCACGGCGCTGGTTTTGACTGATGAGGACGGTATCGACCCGGATGATTTCGAGCGCGTCTGCGCTCAGAAACATCCAAAGCTGATGTTCCTGATGCCAACCGCTAAGAACCCGACGCTGGTGACATTGTCGGCGGAGCGGCGGCAGGCGATAGCCAAGATCGCACGTGAGTACAATGTCGCGCTGATCGAGGACGATCTTTACGGCGAACTCACCGACGACCCGACACCGCTGCTGGCCGAATACGCGCCCGAGCGCACGATCGTCGCCGGCGGCCTGTCAAAGTCGGTCGCGGCAGGCGTGCGCGGCGGCTGGCTTTCCTGCCCACCGGCCTATCGCCACCGCATCCGTGTCGCGCACAAGATGATGACCGGCGGCCTGCCCTTTCTGCTGGCCGAGGTCGGCACGAGGCTGGTGATGTCGGGCCAGGCGGGCGAGATCCGCAAGCGCTGCATTGGCGAAATCCAGGTGCGCCTCGCTATCGTGCGCGAAGTGCTGGCGGGTTTTGATTTCAAGGCGCGCGACAACGTGCCCTTCGTCTGGCTGACCTTGCCGGACCCGTGGCTGTCCGGCACTTTCAAGAACGCCTGCCTGGCGCAAGGCGTGCTCATCGACGACGAGGACGAGTTCAAGGCCGGCCGCTCCGAGCAGGTCTTTCACGGCGTGCGCTTTGGCGTGTCGCAGCCGCGGCAAAGCAAGGATGTCGCCGGCGGCGTCGCCGTCATTCGCCGCCTGCTCGACGAAGGCCGCGCCGGCTACGACAGTTTTTCCTGATCAAGCTGGCGAGCTCTAGGCCCTGGCCTCCGCCGGCAGGGGCCGTTTTCCGGCTTTTTTCGTCATCCGGTGGGGTGTATCGCGCGAAAGCTTGCGATAAGAGGAGACTCAAAGAAACTCCCCTCTTCCACGGACAAAAATCGCCGCTCATGACCATTTCCAATTCCGTGCCGATCACTCCCGAGCTCGTCGCCGCGCATGGGCTGAAGCCGGACGAATACCAGCGCATCCTCGATCTGGTCGGCCGCGAGCCAAGCTTCACCGAGCTCGGCATCTTCTCGGCGATGTGGAACGAGCACTGCTCCTACAAGTCCTCCAAGAAATGGCTGCGCACGCTGCCGACCAGCGGTCCGCAGGTCATCCAGGGTCCAGGCGAGAATGCCGGCGTGGTCGACATCGGCGACGGTGACTGCGTCGTCTTCAAGATGGAGAGCCACAACCACCCCTCTTACATCGAACCTTATCAGGGTGCCGCGACCGGCGTCGGCGGCATCCTGCGCGACGTCTTCACAATGGGCGCCAGGCCGGTGGCGGCAATGAACGCGCTTCGCTTCGGCGCGCCGGATCATCCCAAGACCCGGCACCTTGTCGCGGGCGTGGTTTCGGGCGTCGGCGGCTACGGCAATTCCTTCGGCGTGCCGACCGTCGGCGGCGAAGTCAATTTCGATGCTCGCTACAACGGCAACATTCTGGTCAATGCCTTCGCGGCGGGTCTTGCCAAGACCAACGCCATCTTCCTGTCGCAGGCCAAGGGCGTCGGCCTGCCGGTCGTCTATCTCGGCGCCAAGACCGGGCGCGACGGCGTCGGCGGCGCCACCATGGCCTCGGCCGAATTCGACGACAAGATCGAGGAGAAGCGTCCGACCGTGCAGGTCGGAGATCCCTTCACCGAAAAATGCCTGCTGGAGGCCTGTCTCGAGCTGATGGCGTCGGGCGCCGTCATCGCCATCCAGGACATGGGTGCGGCCGGCCTCACCTGCTCGGCGGTCGAGATGGGCGCCAAGGGCGACCTCGGCATCGAGCTCGACCTTGACAAGGTGCCGGTGCGCGAGGAGCGCATGAGCGCCTATGAGATGATGCTGTCGGAAAGCCAGGAGCGCATGCTGATGGTGCTGCGCCCCGAGAAGGAAGAGGAAGCCGAGGCGATCTTCCGCAAATGGGGCCTCGACTTCGCCATCGTCGGCAAGACCACCGATGACCTGCGCTTCCGCGTCATCCACCAGGGTGACGAGGTCGCCAATCTGCCGATCAAGGAACTGGGCGACGAGGCGCCGGAATATGACCGCCCCTGGGTCGAGGCGAAGAAACCCACGCCGCTTGCCGCGAACGACGCGCCGAAGGCCGATGTCGCCGACGCGCTGCTCAAGATGCTGGGGGGGCCGGATCTCTCCTCGCGCCGCTGGGTGTGGGAGCAGTATGACACGCTGATCCAGGGCAATTCGCTACAGCTTCCAGGCGGCGATGCCGGCGTCGTGCGCGTCGAAGGTCACCCGACCAAGGCGCTGGCCTTTTCCTCCGACGTCACGCCGCGCTACTGCGAGGCCGATCCTTACGAAGGCGGCAAGCAGGCTGTGGCCGAATGCTGGCGCAACCTGACGGCAACGGGCGCCCTGCCGCTTGCTGCCACCGACAATCTCAATTTCGGCAATCCGGAGCGGCCGGAGATCATGGGTCAGCTCGTCGGCGCCATCAAAGGCATCGGCGATGCCTGCCGCGCGCTCGGCTTCCCGATCGTGTCGGGCAATGTCTCGCTCTACAACGAAACTAATGGCCGCGGCATCCTGCCGACCCCGACGATCGGCGGCGTCGGCCTCATCGCCGACTGGTCGAAGATGGCGCGCATCGGCTTTGCCGCCGAGGGCCAGATGATCGTGCTTGTCGGCGCGCCACCGACATGGGGCAGCCATCTCGGCCAGTCCGCCTATATGCGTGACATCCATGGCCGCGCCGACGGTCCGCCGCCGCCCGTCGACCTCGCGCATGAGAAGCGCGTCGGCGACCATGTGCGCTCGCTGATCGCTTCCGGCATCGTGACATCGGCCCACGATGTCTCCGACGGCGGCCTGGCGGTAGCGCTGGCCGAAATGGCTATGGCCTCCGGCATCGGCGCCACCATCCCCGGCCTCACCGGCACCGACCCGATTCCGGTCTGGTTCGGCGAGGACCAAGGCCGCTATCTATTGACGTTATCGATCGACCCGCAAAGCGGCGAATGGGACAGGATCCGCGAGGAGCAGAGCAAGCTCGGCATCTTCGCGCCATGGATCGGCACCACCGGCGGACGTGAATTGAAGCTGGCTGACGCACGGCCGATCCCGGTCAGTGAATTGACCGCCGCCCATGAGGGCTGGTTCCCGCGCTTCATGGATCAGGCCAGTTGACCAGAAGCATGTCTCCCGAAAGTGTGCAGCGGTTTCGGGAAAAAGACATGCCTACGACAAAAGCCCTAAATCATGTCGCATAAATCCTTTTTTATGCGACATGATTTAACCGCCAGGGCGCTGGTCGCAGTCGTCTTCTGGCCGTCTCTGTTCTTCTTCTGGTTTCTCGGACCGTTCGCCCTGTTCCTGCTGTCGACGACCTCGAGCGAGGTCTGCCCCCGGCTAGAAACCCGCGCCGAGTTCCTGGCGGCGGCAAACGGCACGCTGCCGATGCTCATCGTGCAGAGCCTGATCTACGCGGTTCCAATCGCCTGCCTCGTGCTGTGAAACAGGTTTTCTCCGGAGCCGGCGCGGGCAAAGCACATCGCGACCTGCATCAAGCTCTTTGCCGTTGCCGCCGCGGTCGGGGCGGTTTGGGACTATGGCTCGTCCTTGATCTGCGACGGCTACGGTCAGGCCTTCTTCTCAACTGCATGGCGGATGACGAGCTATGTTCCCATCGTCGGCCTGCTGATCAACGTCCCGCTCTACGTGCTGGTCTTCAGCCTCGGCCGCGCCTATTCGACGCGCGATGACATCAGCGAGGACGGTGTGGTTCATCCGAGCCCGGATAATTCCTAGGCTTCCTCCTGCGACGGAACGGCTTCAATCCGGGCTGGAAAGGTTCTAGGCTCACCCCGAGTCACACCACACAGCCTGCCCGCTTGAAACAGGATTTTGCCATGGCAATGGATGCCCACGACATCGAAAAACTGATCAAGGAAGGCATTCCCGACGCCAAAGTGACCATCCGCGATCTGGCCGGCGACGGCGATCATTATGCGGCCGAAGTGGTGGCCGAGAGTTTCCGGGGCAAAAGCCGCGTCCAGCAGCACCAGATGGTCTATGACGCGCTGAAGGGCAAGATGGGCGGTGTCCTGCATGCTCTGGCGCTGCAGACCAGCGTTCCGGACTAGTGGTTGAAATCTGACGGCTGGAACTGGAGTTGTAGGTCCCTTAGCGCGGAAATTTGCCGGGGATGACCAATTTTTTGAGTCCTTCGCGAATCCCCGTGTAGGCCTTTTCGTTGCGTTGAACCATGAGCGCGATGGCCGCCTCGGATGCCTTGTCAGGGTGACCTGAATCAAAGGGAGGAGACGGGTCGTACTCGATCCCGAGTTGGATGGCTTGCGCGACCTCCGGTCCAGCAAGTTCGGCGACGATGCGGAATGCGAAGTCAATCCCCGAAGTGACGCCGCCCGAGGTGAAGACATTGCCGTCGCGCACTACCCGCCCCTTTTCGTGACTGGCGCCGACCAAGGGGAGCAGATCGACGTAGGCCCAATGTGTCGCAGCCCTACGTCCCTTCAACAACCCGGCCGCACCAAGAAGAAAGGCGCCCATGCAAACGGAGGTTACATATTCTGCCTGCTCGCCCTGGCGGCGAATGAAGTCGACCGTCTCGAAATCGGCGAGAGCTTCCACAACGCCTGCGCCACCGGGCAGGCAAATCAGGTCTAGCGGGGGACAGCTCTGAAACGTGCAGGTGGGCATGATGCCGAGACCGCGGTCGCTCGAAACCGGTAGCATGGTCTTCGCGACAACGTGGGTTCTGGATTGAGGGAACTTGCTGGCGGCAGAGATCGAGGCAGGCGTTCCAAGCCGGCTCAAGACTTCAAACGGGCCAGTAAAATCGAGTTGCGTGATTCCAGGGAAGATCACGAAGCCGATATCGAAACCGGACATGCCGCATTCGCCTCCAAATGCCAGAACGCCGGCTTGGCGCAGCGGAGATCATCGCGCTTGGTGAAGATATGCGCAACGGGTCATAGCTCCGAGGGGGCAGATCTGGGCCGGGAGACGTCTTCCGCATCGGGCACCAAGCTCAGATTCATCACTACGAATCCACCGTCACTCGGTTTGGCCCAAACCGCGCCGACTTTTGCGCCATTGGGCCAGCGTCACGGCTAACGTCTTGTTTCAGCCAACCTATGGGTTTATTTGAAGGACATGCTTCGAGCCTGGCTCCCACAGGCATGAAAGGATTGTTCATGACCGGCATCAACGACTACATCGATAATGAAGTGAAGAGCAACGACGTCGTGCTCTTCATGAAGGGCACGCCCGGTTTCCCGCAATGCGGGTTCTCAGGCCAGGTGGTGCAGATCCTCGACTATATCGGGGCCGACTACAAAGGCGTCAACGTGCTCGACTCGGCCGAATTGCGCCAGGGCATCAAGGATTATTCCAACTGGCCGACCATCCCGCAGCTCTATGTGAAGGGCGAATTCGTCGGCGGTTGCGACATCGTGCGCGAGATGTTCCAAGCCGGTGAATTGCAGGACTTCCTGGTCGAAAAGGGCGTCAGCGTCAAAGGCGCCGCCTGATCGGATTGCGTCGGCGACCGGCCGGCGGACACTAGCTTCCGGGGCTGCCCCCACCTCGGCATTGTAGTTCTCGGATTCGAGAACGAGACGAATGGATGCGCCGGTAATCCGGCGCATGTTCGTTTGAAGAATCGGATTTCGCGGTGGACAAGCAGGCAGCAGCGCAGCAATCGGCAACAAGCTTGCCCATTCCGCGCTGGGAATTCATCGCGCTCTGCGCGGCGCTCATGGCGCTCAACTCCCTGGCCATCGACATCATGCTGCCGGCGCTTCAGCAGATCGGCGCCTCGCTCGGCGTCGAGAGCGAGAACCATCGCCAATATGTCATCACCGCCTATATGCTTGGCTTCGGCGGCGGACAGCTTTTCTTCGGACCCATTTCGGATCGCTTCGGGCGCCGTGCGCCATTGGTCTTCGGCCTGGTCGTCTACGTCGCCGCCGCGGCTGCCGCCGCCGTCGCGCCGAGTTTCGCCCTGTTGCTGACCTGCCGCCTGATACAAGGCTTCGGCGCGGCGGCGACCCGCGTCATCGCCGTCTCGATCGTGCGCGACACGTTCGAAGGGCGGCGCATGGCCGAGGTGATGTCCCTGATCTTCATGGTGTTCATGGCAATTCCGGTGGTCGCGCCCGGCATCGGCCAGTTCGTCATGCTGTTTGCCAGTTGGCATTGGATTTTCGTCACCATGGCCATCGGTGCGCTGGTCGTGTCGACGTGGGCGCTGTTGCGCCTGCCCGAGACGCTGCATCCGGAATATCGCCGACCGCTGACGGTAAGCTCCGTCGCCGGCGGCTTCCGCATCGTGCTCACCAACCGCCTCACGCTTTGCTACGCCTTTGCCAGCACCTTCATCTTCGCGGCCATGTTCGGCTTCATCAGCTCGGCCCAGCAGATCTATATCGACATCTTCCATGTCGGCGAATTGTTCCCGCTGATCTTTGCCGGCGTCGCCGGCGTGCTGGCTTTCTCGAACTATCTGAATTCGCGGCTGGTCGGACAGATCGGCATGCGCCGCCTATCGCAGGGCGCGCTGCTTGTCTTCCTGTGCATCAGCCTTGCCTGGCTCGTCGTCTCGCTCGAAATGAAAATGCCGCTCTGGCTGTTCATCGCGTTTTTTGCCGGCGCGATGCTGCCCTTCGGCGGACTTGGCGCGAATTTCAACGCTTTGGCCATGGAGCCGCTCGGCGAGCTCGCCGGCACCGCCGCGTCCATCCTGGGCTTCATGCAGACCTTCCTCGGCGCCATCATCGGCGCGCTGATCGGCCAGGCCTATAACGGCACGGTGACGCCTCTGGCCGCCGGCTTCTGCACCGTCTCGGTCGCGGCTCTGCTGATGATCCTGATCGCCGAGCGGGGCAGGATGTTCCAGCCTCACAATCCCCCTGTTTCGGGGCACATCACCGATCTGCATTAAATGCTGTATGGCCGGCAGCTTTGCCGGCCAGAGCCGGCACGGCCCCTATTCCGCCCAGAGCTCGCGTCGCAACTCGTCCCAGCTTTGCTTGTCCGGTGCCACCAGCAGGCCGCCATCGACATGCGATGGTAGGTAGGCGCTGCCGTCGACGCGCGCAACATGGCCGCCGGCTTCCTGGTGGATCAGCGCCCCGGCGAGATGATCCCAGGGCATCAGCTTGTTGTAGAGCACGAAATGGGCGTGGCCGCTGGCCAGAAGCCGGTATTCATGCGCCGCGCAGCGATAGGCGAATTGCGACAGCGTCTTGGTCTGGTTGCGGGCGAGCCGCGAGCGTTCGGGCTCGTGAAGAAACTGCCAGGAAACGGAACCGGTCATCTGCGACATCGGCACCGGCGCCGCGACGCGAACCTTCTCCAGCGCGCCATGCGCATGGCGGATATGGCTGCCGGCGCCCTTGGTCCCGATCAGCCAGTCCTTGCCGACCGGGTCATGGATGATGCCGGCGACGGTCTCGCCATTGACGACGACGCCGGCCATGACACCGAACAGCGGCACGCCGGAAGCGAAATTGAAAGTGCCGTCGACCGGATCGATAACGAAGGCAAGCGCAGCATCGCCAAGGCCGGACAGCAGCGCCGGGTTCTCGGAGCAGGCTTCCTCGCCGACCACCATGGCGTCGGGAAAGCGCTCGCGCAGCCTAGCGGTGATCAGCCTCTCGGCGTTGACGTCCGCCTCAGTGACGAGGTCGGCGGCGGATGTCTTCTGGCGCACGTCGCCCTCGCCCAGCCGGCGGAAGCGCGGCATGATTTCGGCGTTTGCGGCACCGGCGAGAAGCTCGGCCAGCCAGTCGATCGCGTTATCGTCAAATCGCATCGGAAATGTCTTGTCCTGGGTTTGCGTCGAGCCCCGCGAAGTCGAACAGCTTCCTGTCCAGGAGATGCGAGGGCCTAACATTGGCCATGGCGCGGATCATCGTGTCCTTGCGGCCCGGCATGCGCTTCTCGATGTCGTCGAGCATCGCCTTCATGGCGTTGCGCTGCAGCCCTTCCTGGCTGCCGCAGAGGTCGCACGGGATGATCGGGAATTTCATCGCGTTGGCGAATTTTTCGAGGTCGGCCTCGGCGCTATAGGCGAGCGGCCGCAGCACCATGACGTCGCCTTCGTCATTGAGGAGCTTGGGTGGCATGGCGGCGAGACGCCCGCCATGGAACAGGTTCATGAAGAAGGTTTCGAGGATGTCCTCTCGGTGATGGCCAAGCACTAGCGCCGAACACCCTTCCTCGCGCGCGATGCGGTACAGATGGCCGCGCCGCAACCGCGAGCAAAGCGAGCAATAGGTGCTGCCCTGCGGCAGCTTGTCGGTCACCACCGAATAGGTGTCCTGGTATTCGATGCGGTGCGCAATGCCGTTGGCGTTGAGATAGTCGGGCAGGATGTGCTTCGGGAAATTCGGCTGGCCCTGGTCGAGATTGCAGGCAAGCAGTTCGACCGGCAGGAGGCCGCGCCATTTGAGGTCGAGCAAAAGCGCCAGCAGGCCGTAGGAATCCTTGCCGCCCGACAGCGCCACCAGCCAGCGTTCGCCCGGCTTCACCATGGTGAAATCCTCGATCGCCTGGCGGGTGAGCCTCAACAGCCGCTTGCGCAGCTTGTTGAACTCGACCGAGGACGGCACGTCGCGGAACAGCGGGTGGAAACCGCCGTCGGTCTCATCGTCGATCGCCTCGAGGGATTTGACATCTGGCAGCATATTCATGGCGCCGGCCCCATGGTTCTGTTGGCGCCCGGCTTAGCGGACCTGACCGCCAAAGAAAAGGCCGCCTCGAAAGGCGGCCTTGGATGCACCGGCTGATTGATGTCGATCAGCGCGAGTAGAATTCGACGACCAGGTTCGGTTCCATCTGCACGGCGAACGGAACGTCCGAAAGGCCGGGAACGCGAGCGAAGGTCGCGGTCATCTTGTTGTGGTCGGCTTCGATGTAGTCCGGCACGTCGCGCTCGGCGAGAGCGACCGATTCCAGCACGATCACGAGCTGCTTCGACTTCTCGCGCACCTCGATAACGTCGCCCGGCTTGCAGCGATACGAGCCGATGTTCGTGCGCTTGCCGTTGACGTTGACATGGCCGTGGTTGACGAACTGACGGGCGGCGAAGATGGTCGGCACGAACTTGGCGCGGTAGACCACCGCGTCGAGACGCGACTCGAGCAGGCCGATCAGGTTCTCGGAGGTATCGCCCTTGCGGCGGTTGGCCTCTTCATAAACCTTGCGGAACTGCTTTTCCGAAACATCGCCATAGTGACCCTTCAGCTTCTGCTTGGCGCGCAGCTGCAGGCCGAAGTCGGAAAGCTTGCCCTTGCGGCGCTGGCCGTGCTGGCCGGGGCCGTATTCACGCTTGTTGACCGGGGACTTCGGGCGGCCCCAGATATTTTCGCCGAGACGGCGGTCGATCTTGTATTTCGCGGATTCGCGCTTGCTCATCGCATTCCCTTTCAAAACAATATACCCGGAACCCCATGGCTCCGGGCGAAGGAAACGCGCCCTCCTCTGGCCTCCGTTTTCGAGACCTGACAGGGTTTTCTACGCAAAGCGACGGAAAACCCACGGGACACGTCAAAAGAAACCACCGGGCGTCGCCACCCGGTGTTGGTGGGCCTGTTAAACAGAGATTTAACCGGTGTCAAGCTTACGGCTGGCAGCGCGGGTCGCAACCCGATAATTTCCCGCGTGGCGTGCAGTGCCGGTTGTGGCGAAGGCCGTCGGCAGCAGAGCGGCCAAGGAGCTGCCCTGCTCTGCCATCTTAATCTAAGGGACTGGAGCAGAGGAGTCCGAATTCCCATGAAGAAGTTCTTCCTTACCCTGACCGGGGCCGCTGTATTGGCGGGATCTATGGCGGTCATGACGCCGGAACCTGCCATGGCCAGGCATTGGAGCGGCCACAGGCAGATATGCCGCGTCGTGGTGACGAAAAGAGTGGTCTGGCGCCACGGCCATCGCCACGTCATCCGTTACAAGACCAAACGCTGCTGGTGGCGCCGCTAGCTCATCTTGCGCCAAAAGGGGTTGACGGAGGCCCGCGGCCGACGCCGCGGGCCTTTCATTCCATCTACGACTTCTTGCTGGGCAGACTTTTGCGCTTGGTCTCGGCGAACTCCTCGAGCTGCTTTTCGCCCATCGATTCATACATTTCGCGCGAAGCGCCTTTTAGTTCGCTCTTCTTCGTCTCGCCGCGCTTGGCGGACAGCGCTGCGCCGGCGGCCTTTTGCTGGGCTTGCGATTTGGCGGGCATGGCGATTTCTCCTTTGCTGCGGGAGAAACGCCGGGCCGAAGCGGCAGTTCCGGCGGCTACGGCCCGGCCCGTGGGCCTGCTGGAGTTGGCGATTAGGCGGCCGACCTTGGCGGGATCCTGGCAAGCCTTCCCGCGCCCGGAATGCCAGTGTAGGACGGCAGCATGAAATCCCTGAACGATCCCTCACAGGCGCTTTCCACCGGCCTTGCGAAAATCCGCGCAGAATTCCACGTGCCGGATGGATTTCCGCCTGCGGTAATCGCCGCGGCGGAGGCGGCGGCAAAGCGTGTGCCCGACCAGCATGCCGATCGCACGGCTATGCCCTTCGTCACGCTCGATCCGGCGAGTTCCACCGATCTCGACCAGGCCTTCTCGATCGAGGCCGGCGGCGGCGATCTTCTCTTGCACTATGCCATTGCCGATGTGGCCTGGTTCGTCGAGGACGGCGACGCGATTGATCTCGAAGCCTGGGGCCGGGGCGAGACACTTTACTTGCCGGACGGCAGGGCCGGGCTCTACCCGCCGGTGCTCGCCGAGGCCGCGGCAAGCCTGTTGCCCGATGGGCCGCGTCCGGCAGTCGTCTTCACCGTTCGGGTCGCCGAGGACGGTGCGGTGAAATTGGATGGCGCGGAGCGCGCCATCATCCAAAGCCGCGCCAAGCTCGCCTATGACAGCGTGCGGGCCGCCGACGTTCCGGCCGGCTTCGCGGAACTGGCGCGGCGCATGGCGGCAAACGAACAGCGCCGCGGCGCTTCGCGCGTAGATCCGCCAGAGCAGGAGGTGCAAAGGCTCGCCGACGGCACGTTCCGGCTTTCGTTCAGGCCGCTGCTGCAATCCGAGCAGGACAATGCGGCACTTTCGCTGGCCGCCAATATGGCGATTGCCGACGCCATGCTGGCCCACAAGACCGGATTGTTCCGGGTGATGTCGGGGCCGGACGCCTCCAAGGTGCAAAGGCTGCGCAACGCGGCACAGGCGCTCGGCCTGTCCTGGCCGGCCTCCACCAGCTTGCGCGACTATCAACGCACACTCGATCCGGCCGACCCGAAACAGGCGGCGCTGATGCTGGAAATCCGCCGTGCGGGCAACGGTGCGTCCTACCAGCCTTATCAGGAGGGCGTCGTGCCCTGGCATGAAGCGATGGCCGCGACCTACGCGCACGCCACCGCGCCGCTCAGGCGGCTGGCCGACCGTTACGTCCTGCGCTGCGCGCTGGCGATCGCCAATGGCCAGCCCGTGCCGCAGGCCGTCACCGGCGCCTTCGCCAGATTGCCGAAGGTGATGGGGCGCGCGGATGCCCGCGCCTCGCAGATCAGCCACGCGGCAATCGACCTTGCCGAGGCGGTGATGCTCAAGGGACATGAGGGCGAGACGTTCGAGGCCGTCGTCACCGACTTCGTCGACCGTGGCGTGCGCGTGCAGCTTGCCGACATGCCGGTGGTTGCCAGCGTGAAAGCCTCCGGGCTCAGGCAAGGCGACGGCATGACGCTAAGGCTGGTTTCGGCCGATCCGGATCAACGCAGCATCGTCTTCGAACCTGCCGCGCCGGCTTGAGCGCTAAGGCGCGGTCAGTCCAAAACCCTGGATCAGCCGCCTCGTGGCGAAATCCACCTTGCCCGAGGTGAAAACAGCAAGATCCGGCTCGCTTTCGCCGGATGTCTCCCCAACGGGTTCAAGCAGCGACATGGCGCGCCGCGCGATCGCCTCGGCGGGATCTATCCAGTCGACCGGCCAGGGCGCGGTCTTGCGCATGCGGTTGGCGAGAAACGGGTAGTGCGTGCAGGCAAGCACGACGATGTCGGTGCGGTTGCCGTCGCGCTCGATGAAGCAGGGCGCAATTTCGGCGCGCACGGCTTCCTCGTCGACGAAACCCTGGCGCATATAGATCTCGGCGAGCCCCGCCAGCCGGTCGCTGCCGACCAGGCGCACATGGCATTTCTGCGCCCATTTGCTGATCAGGTCGCGCGTGTATTGGCGCTTCACGGTGCCCGGCGTCGCCAGCACCGACACCAGGCCGGAGCGGGTGCGTTCGGCCGCCGGCTTGATTGCCGGAACGGTGCCGACAAAGGGATGGCCGGGGAATTTATCGCGCAGCGCATCGATCACCAGCGTCGACGCTGTATTGCAGGCAATGACCGAAATCGCCGGCTGGAGCCGGTCGAGCAATTTGCCGAACAGTGCAAGGATGTGTTCCTGGAGCGCCGGTTCCTCCCAGGCGCCATAGGGAAAAGCCGCGTCGTCGGCGACATAGACGAAGCGGCGGTCGGGCATCAGCACGCGCGCCTCGCGCAGCACGGTCAGCCCGCCGACGCCGGAATCGAACATCAGGATCGGGCGCTGGCTTGATCGATCGCTCATTGTCATCCGGTTATGAGAAACGACAGGCCCGGAATTGGACCGACGCGCTTCTATCGCGAATGATCATGGTCTTGAAGAGGCGAATGCGAGCAGCTTTTGCGCAGTCGCTAGAACATGATGCCGAAAAGTGCCAAGCGGTTTTCGGACGACATCATGCTCTATCTCACTCATATCCCACGCTTGCCAAAGCCGGCGGGGCGCGGCCTGCCGAAGGGCTGCGGCGCGGGCGGGATGAGTGCGGCTGAAGCGCCAACCGCGGCGCGTGGAGCGGCCGGCACAGCGGCGCGTGCAGCGCGCGTCGATGCCGGCAGCGGGCCATCGAAGTCGAAAAAATCGGTCAATTCATCGATGTTGCTGCCCGCGACGGGCTTCGCCCACCAAATCGTGCACCAGAGGCCGAATACCGAAAACCCAAGCAGGTTCAGCCCGCCCGGAATGCTCTCGGGGTCGTCGAATTTGACGACCAGCAGCACGCCTGCCTGCAGAAGGGCATAGACAGCCGAAAGGGCGATGTAGGCCCACAGGATCCAGCGGCGTCCGTTGGCGTCGCGGGTGCGGCGCGAGGCGATGTTGCCGCGCAGCGCGACAAAGATGAGAGAGGCGATGAGGACCGCGCCTGCCATGCCCTGGCGCGACGAACCAGGCCCTGAATTGAGCAGCCCTTCGAAACCGATCGTGCTGACAATGCAGATGACGATCACCGCAGTTTCGGCTACGGCGAGACCGAGAGAGTAAAGGAAAAAGCGCAGTCGACCAATATTGGACGTAAACATGTGCCACCCCCACTATTGCAGCAAGGATGATGCGCAACCGAATAAAATTCGGTTACTTCAAATGCTCACAGCTTACCGATCTTAACTTTCTTCGTCTTTGGCGCGACTGCGCGCGGCGGCCGGCAACCGCCTTGGATCGTCCCCGGGCGAGCCATCGCCCCGCGGCATGGCCGGCGAGAACCGGTCGAGCGACGAGATGATTCCGCGCAGCACCTTGAGCTCGGGCTCGGCGAAGCCCGCGCGCGTCAGCACTGCGCGCAGATTGTCGACCATCTTCGGCTTCTTTTCTTCGGGGCGAAAATAGCCGCGCGCTTCCAGCGCGTTCTCGAGGTAGGCGAACAGGCTGTGCAGCTGCTCCTTGGGCGCCGGCGCCAGCTCCGGCCCGGAGAAGTTGGTCTGGGTCTCGTCGGCGAGGCCGGATTTCATCCATTCATAGGACATCAAAAGCACCGCCTGGGCGATGTTGAGTGAGGAAAAGCCGGGATCGACCGGAAAGGTGACGATCTCGTCGGCAAGCCCGACCTCGTCATTGTAAAGGCCGAAGCGCTCGCGGCCGAACAGGATACCGGTGCGCAGCCCGGCCTCGCTGCGCGCCCTGAGCGCCCTGCCCGCTTCCACCGGACCGCGCACCGGCTTGAAGCCGTCGCGCTCGCGCGCTGTCGTGGCGAAGACGAAGTTCAGGTCGGCGACCGCCGAGGGCAGATCGTCGAAGACCCTGGTGGCGTCGATGACGTGGTCGGCGCGGCTGGCCGCCGCGCGCGCCTTCTCGCTCGGCCAGCCGTCGCGCGGGTTGACCAGCCTGAGCTCGGACAAGCCGAAATTCGCCATCGCCCGCGCGACCATGCCTATATTCTCGCCGAGCTGCGGCTCGACCAGGATGATCGCCGGTCCGGCGGAAGCGGTCTTGGTTGTGTCTTCTGTGGCTGGCATGGCTATGGGTAACCGGGGTTTGCGGCGTTTCGGCGTCCCCTGCCACATCCGGATCGGAAAATGAAGCATTCACAACAGCGGCACCCGTCTGCCCCGGCGCGGATCGCGGTTTGCGCGCTGAAAAAGCCTTTGATATACGCTCCGCATCCCCGGCCGAAGCCATGTGGGCAAGGCCGTTCAGATCCCCCAGCAACGAGGCATTCTTTTCATGGCGAAGATCAAGGTGGCGAACCCGGTCGTCGAGCTCGACGGCGACGAGATGACCCGCATCATCTGGCAGTTCATCAAGGACAAGCTGATCCACCCCTATCTCGACCTGAAGCTGGAATATTACGATCTCGGCATCGAGCACCGCGACGCCACAAACGATCAGGTGACGATCGATTCGGCCAATGCCATCAAGAAATGGGGCGTCGGCGTGAAATGCGCGACGATCACCCCCGACGAGGCGCGCGTCGAGGAATTCAAGCTGAAGAAGATGTGGAAGTCGCCCAACGGCACCATCCGCAACATCCTCGGCGGCACCATCTTCCGCGAGCCGATCATCATGAAGAACGTGCCGCGCCTGGTGCCGGGCTGGACCAAGCCGATCGTCGTGGGACGTCATGCCTTCGGCGACCAGTACCGCGCCACCGACTTCCGCTTCCCCGGCAAAGGCAAGCTGACGATCAAGTTCGTCGGCGAGGACGGCCAGGTGATCGAGCATGACGTCTATGACGCGCCGGGCGGCGGCGTGGCCATGGCCATGTACAATCTCGACGAGTCGATCCGTGAGTTTGCCCGCGCCTCGCTGAACTACGGCTTGCTGCGCAATTTCCCGGTCTATCTGTCGACCAAGAACACCATCCTCAAAGCCTATGACGGCCGCTTCAAGGACATCTTCCAGGAGGTCTACGAGAAGGAGTTCGAGGCCGAGTTCAAGGCAAGGAAACTCTGGTACGAGCACCGCCTGATCGACGACATGGTCGCTTCCAGCCTGAAATGGTCGGGCGGCTATGTCTGGGCCTGCAAGAACTATGATGGCGACGTGCAGTCCGATACCGTGGCGCAAGGCTTCGGCTCGCTCGGCCTGATGACCTCGGTGCTGATGACGCCGGACGGCAAGACGGTGGAGGCGGAAGCCGCGCACGGCACCGTGACGCGCCACTACCGGCAGCATCAGAAGGGCGAGGAAACCTCGACCAATTCGATCGCCTCGATCTTCGCGTGGACGCGCGGCCTCGCCCACCGCGCCAAGCTCGACGACAATGCCGAGCTCAAGCGCTTCGCCGAGACGCTGGAAAAGGTCTGTATCCAGACCGTCGAGAGCGGTTTCATGACAAAGGACCTGTCGCTGCTGATCGGTCCCGACCAGCCCTGGCTCTCGACCACCGGCTTCCTCGACAAGATCGACGAGAATTTGCAGAAGGCGATGGGGTGAGGAGCGGTGCGCGAAGCGCATGAAAAGCCCCCAAATGGGCTTTTCAAGCGACGAACGCCCGGAGCCATAGCGGAGGGCCGGGCGGCATGAGAAGACCGATCCTCTACGGCGCCGACTACAGCGTTTATGTGCGCATCGCGCGGATGGCGCTGGAGGAGAAAGGCGTCGGCTACGAGCTCGTTCCCCTCGACATCTTCGCCGCAGAAGGCATCCCGGCCTGGTATCTGGAACATCACCCTTTCGGCCGCATCCCGGCCTTCGAGCATGATGGTTTTCGTCTGTTCGAGACCGGTGCGATCACGCGCTATGTCGACGAAGCCTTCGACGGCCCGGCCTTGCAGCCGGCCGACGCGCGCGGCCGCGCGAGGATGGTCCAGATCAGCGGCATGCTCGACGCCTATGGTTATCGGGCCATGGTTTGGGACGTCGCCGTCGAGCGGCTGGAGAAGACGCCGCCGGATGAGGCGCTGATTGCCGGCGGGCTGAACCAGGCTGAGACGGTGCTCAAGGCTCTGACCTCGCTGAAGGCGAAAGGACCTTGGCTGCTAGGAGAGCAACTGACACTGGCCGACCTGCATGCGGCACCGATCATCGCCTATTTCGTCAAGGTCGAGGAAGGGCGAAAGCTCCTTTCCCGCTTCCCCGTCTTGCAGGAATGGTGGGATCGTATCGTCGTGCGGGCAAGCTTCTCCAATGGGTGAGCTTTCTCGCCGCGACGCGTTGACCGTGGGCAGGATAGTCCGGGTCAACCACGCCGGCGAATTTGGAGCGATCAGGATCTATTCGGCGCAAATCCTTGTCGCGCGACGCTTTTCGCCTGATTGCGTGCCAGCTTTGTTGGAGATGCTTGGACACGAGCGCCAGCATTGTGCCGCCTTCCGTGCCGCCATGCCGGCGCGAAATTCGCGTCCATGCCGCGTGATGCAATTCTGGAGTTGGGGAGGCTGGTTGCTGGGCTTTCTCACTGCCCTGCTGGGCCAGCAAGGCATCTGGGCATGCACAGCCGCCGTCGAAGCGACAGTGCACCGCCATCTCGACGACCAGCTCTACTATCTAGCTGAGCGCGATCCCGAACTGCATGCCATTGTCCAGTCGATCCGTGAGGAAGAGCTGGCCCATCTCCATCACGCCGAGGAGCAGTTGCTGGCACCAGGCCGGCTACTATACCTCCTGCGCGCAGCGATCACCGTCGCCACGGATTGCCTCATCTGGCTGTCCACTTGGGGCGACTCCGTCAGGATGGCCCACGCCCTGAAAGCGGCGCGGCTTTGCTGACGCCCCTAACCTACGCCGCCTCCAGCGCCGCTCTCACCGCCGCGATCGCGTCATTGGCCTTCGACGCGTCCGGGCCACCGGCCTGGGCCATATCCGGGCGCCCGCCACCGCCCTGGCCGCCAAGCGCGGCAGACGCGACGCGCACGAGATCGACGGCGCTGAAGCGGCCGGTCAAATCGTCGGTGACGCCGACGACTACGCTTGCCTTGTTGTCCTCGCCGGCGCCGACAAAGACGACCACGCCGGAGCCGAGCGTCTTCTTGCCGGCATCCGCCAGCGGCTTCAGGTCCTTCGGCGCGACACCGCTGACTGCTTTGCCGAGGAAGCCGACGCCGGCGACGGTCTCGTTGGTGGGCGGAGCATCGGATACGGCCGGGCCGGCGCCAAGCGCCAGTTTCTTGCGCGCTTCCGTAAGCTCCTTTTCGAGCTTCTTGCGTTCCTCAAGCAATGTTTCGACGCGAGCCGGCACATCGGCCGGCGCGATTTTCAAGGTCGCCGCCGCGGCTTTCAGCCGCCTGTCCTGCTCGTCCAGATGCCTGCGCGCCGCCTCGCCGGTCAGCGCCTCGATGCGGCGCACGCCGGCCGCGACCGCGCTGTCCGACAGGATGCGCACCAGGCCGATATCGCCGGTCGACCTCACATGCGTGCCGCCGCAGAGCTCGACCGAATAAGGACGATTGGCCTTGGCGCCATGCAGGCCGGTGCCCATCGACACGACGCGCACCTCGTCGCCGTATTTCTCGCCGAACAGCGCCATGGCGCCCTCGGCGATCGCATCGTCGACCGACATCAGCCGCGTCGTCACCGGGCTGTTCTGCACGACGATCTCGTTGGCCATCCGCTCGACCTCCTCGAGCTCGTCGGCCGAGATCGGCTTGTTGTGCGAAATGTCGAAGCGCAGCCTTTCGGGCGCGACCAGCGAGCCCTTCTGCGCAACATGGGTGCCCAACACCTCGCGCAGCGCCTCGTGGATGAGATGCGTCGCGGAGTGGTTGGCGCGCAGCCTCGAGCGGCGGGCATGATCGACCTTCAGCTCGACGGCATCACCCGTCTTGACCGTGCCTTTGGCCACCTTGCCGAGATGCACGAACAAACCATCGGCCTTCTTCTGCGTGTCCGAGATCTCGATTGAAAAACCCTCGCCGGAAATCGCGCCGGTGTCGCCCATCTGGCCGCCGGATTCGCCGTAGAACGGCGTCTGGTTGACGACCACGGCGACCGCATCGCCTTGGCTCGCGCTGTCGATGGTCTTGCCGTCCTTGACCAGGGCTTGCACGATGCCTTCCGCTTGCTCGGTCTCATAGCCGAGGAATTCGGTCGCGCCGGTCTGTTCGCGTACCGAGAACCATACCGTCTCGGTCGCGGCTTCACCCGAGCCAGCCCAATGCGCGCGCGCCTCGGCCTTCTGCCGCTCCATCGCGTCGGTGAAGCCGGCGATATCGACCGAGATGCTGCGCTGGCGCAGCGCATCCTGCGTCAGATCGAGCGGGAAGCCGTAGGTGTCGTAGAGCTTGAAAGCGGTCTCGCCGTCCAGCATATCGCCGGCTTTGAGCGTCTCGGTCGCGTCCGAAAGCAGGCCGAGGCCGCGCACCAGCGTCTTGCGGAAGCGTGTTTCCTCGAGCTTCAGCGTCTCGGTGATCAGCGCCTCGCCGCGCACCAGCTCGGGATAGGCCTGGCCCATCTCGCGCACCAGCGCCGGCACCAGCTGCCACATCAGCGGCTCCTTGGCGCCAAGCAGCTGCGCATGGCGCATGGCGCGGCGCATGATGCGGCGCAGCACATAGCCGCGCCCCTCATTGGACGGCAGAACCCCGTCGGCCACCAGGAACGAGGTTGAGCGCAGATGATCCGCGATGACGCGGTAGGACGCCGCGTTCTCCTGGCTTGGCCCCTGCCCGAGCGCCGAGGACGCCGCGTCGATCAGATGCTTGAACAGGTCGGTCTCGAAGACGCTTTCGACGCCCTGCAGGATAGAGGCCATGCGCTCCAGGCCCATGCCCGTGTCGATCGAGGGACGCGGCAGGTCGATGCGCTCTTCCTTGCTCACCTGCTCGTATTGCATGAACACCAGGTTCCAGAATTCCAGGAACCGGTCGCCGTCCTCTTCCGGGCTGCCGGGCGGTCCGCCCCAGATGTGCTCGCCGCGATCGATGAAGATTTCCGAGCACGGGCCGCAGGGGCCGGTGTCGCCCATCGCCCAGAAATTGTCCGAGGTCGGGATCCGGATGATGCGATCGTCCGAGAAGCCGGCGATCTTCTTCCAGTAAGCCGCCGCCTCGTCATCGGTGTGATAGACGGTGACCAGCAGCTTGTCCTTCTTGAGGCCGAAACCCTTGGTGATCAGATTCCACGCAAGCTCGATCGCGCGCTCCTTGAAATAGTCGCCGAATGAGAAATTGCCGAGCATCTCGAAGAAGGTCAGATGGCGCGCGGTGTAGCCGACATTGTCGAGGTCGTTATGCTTGCCGCCGGCGCGCACGCTTTTTTGCGCGGTAGAGGCTCGCGTATAGGGACGCTTCTCAAGGCCGGTGAAGACGTTCTTGAACTGCACCATGCCGGCGTTGGTGAACATCAGCGTCGGATCGTTGCGCGGCACCAGCGGGCTGGAGGCGACGATCTCGTGGCCCTCCTTGCGGAAGTAGTCGAGGAATGTCGACCGGATGTCGTTCACGCCACTCATTGCATACTGCCTTTTTTCGCAAGAACCGCCGGCCCGGCCGGCGGCAAAATGGGCTTTGGTGTTTCAGAAGATAGATTGGCCTTTTAGCGATAGCTCTTGTGCCTGTCCAGAAACACGGAAAACAGTCGTGCCGCTCAAAACTGCGCAAACGGTTTTGGGAAAACGAGGTGCATAAACAAAGACCAAAGCGCATCGCCTGAGCGGCGCGACGCGCTTTGGGGCCGATCGGCCGGCGAGCAGCGGCTCAGCGCCGCCCGTACAACGCAAAACCGCCGGCACGAAGGCCGGCGGTTCGGGTTACGCAATACAAGAACTCGATTACATAAGCATAAGGCGATAAACCAGGATTGTGGCCGAACTCCGGCTAAGCAAACCAACTGCTCTCGGGCGCCCTCGGACCACGCGGACCCCAAAATCCCCGGGGCACGCCCTTTACAAGGCGCCGGCCTCGTCCTCGAAACCGTCGTCGCCGCCTTCGGAGCCGCCATTCTCGAGGAATTTCTCGGCGATCAGCCCGGCATTCTGGCGCAACGCAAGCTCGACCTCACGCGCCGTGTCGGGATTGTCGCGCAGGAACAGTTTTGCGTTCTCGCGACCCTGGCCGAGGCGCTGGGAATTGTAGGAGAACCAGGCGCCCGACTTCTCGATGACGCCGGCCTTGACGCCGAGATCGATCAGCTCGCCTGTCTTCGACACGCCCTCGCCATACATGATGTCGAACTCGACCACCTTGAAGGGCGGGGCCAGCTTGTTCTTCACCACCTTGACGCGGGTCTGGTTGCCGACGACCTCGTCACGGTCCTTGACCGAGCCGATGCGGCGGATGTCGAGGCGCACCGAGGCGTAGAATTTCAGCGCGTTGCCGCCGGTGGTCGTCTCGGGCGAGCCGAACATGACGCCGATCTTCATGCGGATCTGGTTGATGAAGATGACCATGGTGTTGGAACGCGAGATCGAGGCGGTCAGCTTGCGCAGCGCCTGGCTCATCAGGCGAGCCTGAAGACCGGGCAGCGAATCGCCCATCTCGCCTTCGATTTCAGCGCGCGGCGTCAGTGCCGCCACCGAGTCGACGACCAGCACGTCGATGGCGCCCGAACGCACCAGCGTGTCGCAGATCTCCAACGCCTGCTCGCCGGTGTCGGGCTGCGAGATCAAAAGGTTCTCGAGGTCGACGCCAAGCTTGCGGGCATAGACCGGATCGAGCGCGTGCTCGGCATCGACGAAGGCGCAGATACCGCCCTTCTTCTGGGCTTCCGCCACCGTGTGCAGCGCCAGCGTCGTCTTGCCCGAGCTTTCCGGCCCGTAGATCTCGATGATGCGGCCGCGCGGCAGGCCGCCGACGCCGAGCGCGATGTCGAGGCCGAGCGAGCCGGTCGGCACGGTTTCGATCTCGACCACCTGCTCGTTGGCGCCGAGCCGCATGATCGAGCCCTTACCGAACGCGCGCTCGATTTGCGACAGCGCCGCGTCCAGAGCCTTTGATTTGTCCACTGCCTTATCCTCTACAAGCCGCAAAGAATTCTGAGCCATGATACATCACCCCTTGGTCGTCAATGAAGGCCGGACAATCCGTGATCCCTGCTTGTTTTGTACCTTTTTTGTTCTCATTTGGCAAGGGGCAACAAATATCTGAAAAATAATCAATATCTGGATTTGTTCTATTTTTGTCTCACCAGGGCTGGTGCGGAGTGCAACCACCGGTCCAGAAGAGATTTCGATACCCGGCCGTCCGAATCGCAACCCCGATTGCAGGGCGACCTGAGGAAACCTAGAGCAATTGCGGTGCGTGCCGGCTTTCCGTCCAGGATAAAGACTTAGAGCAGTTCAGCGATTCCGTGAAACGCTGAACCGCTCTAGTGTGCGCGGCCGCACGATCAACGAAAGTCATCGACCCGAAATGCCGACATCCCCAACAATCCTGGCGCTTGGCGGCGCCCATATCGACCGGCGCGGCCAGGTCTCGGGCGTCTATGTGCCCGCGGCTTCGAATCCCGGCGTCATGCGCGAAGACGTCGGCGGCGTGGTTTTCAACGCGCTGCGCAGCGTGGTGAAGCGCGGCGTGTCGGCCTCGCTGATCTCGGTGCGTGGCGGTGACGCTGCGGCGGACACGGTCGCCTCGGCGATCGACAACGCCGGGATAAAAGACCTTTCGGTGGTGTTCCTCGACCGCACGACGCCGAGCTACACGGCGCTGATCGATGCCGAAGGCGAGTTGATCGTCGGGCTTGCCGACATGGCGCTCTACGACCTTGCCTTCCCCAAACAAATAAGGCGCGCCAAGGTGCGCGAGGCGATCGCCGCCACCGACGCCATCCTGTGCGACGCCAACCTGCCGACGGCCGCGCTGGAGCGTCTGCTGGCGCTTGCCGGCGGCCGGCCGGTCTTCGCCATCGCCGTCTCGCCGGCCAAGGTCGTCCGCCTGGCGCCGCTGCTCGACAACCTGTCGCTGCTCTTCATGAACCGCCGCGAGGCCGCCGCGCTGGTCGGCGCGGCGCCATCCGGCGAAACGCTCGTCGACGCGCTCCGGCGGGCTGGCCTGAACGCCGGCGTGGTCACGTCCGGCAGCGCTCCGGTGCTGGGCTTCGACGATACCGGCATCTTCGAGATCGACCCGCCCGCGCCGCGCAAGGTGGCCGACGTGACCGGCGCCGGCGACGCCTTGACCGGCGCAACCGTCGCCGCCTTGCTGCGCGGCCTGCCGCTGCGCGCAGCACTACGCGAAGGCCTTGCCGCGGCGATGCTCGCCATAGAGAGCCCGCAGGCCGTGCCGTCCTTCACGATCGCCACCTTCACGCAGGCGCTTGCCCTTGTGCCGGAGCCGCGGGAAGTGGCATAGGGCCACCACTGCCGAAGCAATCCCTTCGGATCGGAGACAGCCATGACACCTGACACCGCCCGCCCCTTCGTCGATATCCATCCGCCGGTGGCCGAGGCGCTTGCCGCCGGCCGGCCCGTGGTGGCGCTGGAAAGCACCATCATCACCCACGGCATGCCCTACCCCGACAATGGCGCAATGGCTGCCAAGGTCGAGCAGATCATCATCGACTGCGGCGCGGTACCGGCAACGATCGCCGTGGTCGACGGCCGCATCAAGATCGGCCTCTCCGACGGCGAGCGCGAATCGCTTGCCATGACGGGCGACGCCATGAAGCTGTCGCGCGCCGATCTCGGCTTCGCGGTCGCTCAAACGCGCACCGGCGGCACCACGGTTGCGGCGACCATGATCGCCGCGCATATGGCCGGCATAAAAGTGTTCGCCACCGGCGGCATTGGCGGCGTCCACAAGGGCGCTGAGAAAAGCTTCGATATCTCGGCCGACCTCGACGAATTGGCGCGCACGCCGGTCATCGTCGTCTCGGCCGGCGCCAAGGCGATTCTCGACATCGAAAAGACGCTGGAAGTGCTGGAAACGCGCGGCGTACCGGTTATCGGCCATGGCTGCGAGACGATGCCCGCCTTCTGGTCGAGGCAGTCGCCCTTCCGCGCACCGCTGACCCTTCATGCGCCGGAAGACATCGCGCATTTCTACCGAACGCGCCAAGCGCTGGGCCTGGGCGGCGGCATCCTCGTCGCCAACCCGGTGCCGCAGAATGACGAAATCCCGGCCGCCGAGATGGACGGCTACATCCAGGCCGCGCAAAAGGCGGCCGAGGCGCTCAACGTCACCGGCAAGGCGGTGACACCGTTCCTGCTGTCGAAGATCCTGGAGCTGACCGGCGGCCGCAGCCTCAAGACCA
Organism: Mesorhizobium sp. B2-8-9; assembly: GCF_006439475.1. Taxonomy (NCBI): domain Bacteria; kingdom Pseudomonadati; phylum Pseudomonadota; class Alphaproteobacteria; order Hyphomicrobiales; family Phyllobacteriaceae; genus Mesorhizobium; species Mesorhizobium sp. B2-8-9. The sequence continues at coordinate 53,257 of NZ_VFTQ01000004.1, forward strand.
ACATCGCGCTGGTCGAGAACAATGCGCGGCTGGCGGCGGAGATCGCCAAGGCGTTGTAGGCACGCGCGGCGAAGGCCCCCCTCACCCGGATTGCGTCCCCGCCCTTCGTCCCGCTTCATAAGCCCGCCGCGCCCACACCGCCATTTCGTCCGGATCGTCGAAGGCCTCGTCGGGAATGCTCCAATAGGGCATCGCCACCTCCTTGCCGTGGCGCGAGCCGGTATAGGTCCATTGCTTGCAGCCGGCGGCTTCGAAGTCGGGAATTGTTTCCTCGTCCGCCTTGAGCATCAGCTCGCCGCGTACGACGACCGCGACGATGACGCCGTCGCAATAGATGCCCTTGCCGCCGAACAGTTTTCGGATGGCGATCGGTCCAAGGCTTTCGAACAGTTCTTCAAGACGCGCATTATCCATGCCGCGATCATCTCATCCGTCATCGGCCTTGTCATCGCCGCAACCAAAAGCATGCTGACAGGTTGAAACCTGGAAACGGAGTTCCCGCCATGCCTGTCCTGCTCAAAGGCTCCTGCCGCTGCGGCGCCGTCCGCTTCGAGGTGGAGAGCCACACGCCCGTGCCGTTCATGCTCTGCTACTGCTCGATCTGCCGCAAGCAGCAGGGCGGCGGCGGGTTCGCCATCAATCTCGGCGCCGACTACGAGACGCTTGATATCAGGGGCAAGCGCAGCCTCGGCGTCTATCGCGCCGAAATCGAGGATGACGAGCATCCGCATTGCGAGGTCTCGACCGGCGAGCGCAATTTCTGCAGGAAATGCGGCGCAGCACTCTGGCTCTACGACCCGACCTGGCCGGAGCTCGTGCATCCCTTCGCCTCGGCGATCGACAGCGACCTGCCGGCACCGCCGGAAAAGGTGCATCTGATGCTGAAATACAAGGCGAACTGGGTCGAGCCGGTCGTCGGCAAGAACGACAAGGTATTCGACGTCTATCCGGAGGAATCGATCGCCGACTGGCACAAGCGGACAGGGATGTGGGTGGATTAGCGACAGGAGGCCGAAATGAACCTCACGACGCACAAGAAGTTCAAAGGCGATCGTTTGATGCCTTGGGGCAAGGGCACGGTCGTCTCGGACGCCAAGGGATATGTTTTTCTGTCCGGCAACACCGCCACCGTCGACGACTACGATCCCTCGAAACACCAGGGCGGCGCTGTCGGCGACGCGGCAACGCAGTGGCGCGAAATCCTGGCCAACATAAAGTCGGATCTGGAGGAACTTGGCAGCTCGCTTGACCATTTGGTCAAGGTGACGTTCTACGTCAAAGGACCTTTTCCGTCCGGCGGCGTCCTCAGCTCACCAAACTTCCGCCTGGACGTGCTGGACGAATTCTTTGCCGAACATTGCCCGAAGCACTGCAGCTACAACAACCCGCCGCCATCGGAGGTGATCGGTGTCGCCGCCCTGGCGCAGCCTGACCTCGTCGTCGAGCTTGTTGTCATCGCCGCGCTGCCGGACTGAGTGGAAGCGCTGGCGGGCCTGGTCAGGCCGAGGCGCGTGCCTCGGCAAGCGCCTTGAGATCGGCCGGCTTCAGCTCGACGGATTCGCCGCAGCCGCAGGCCGAGCTCTGGTTCGGATTCTTGAAGGTGAAGCCGGTGCGCAGCGTCGTCTGCTCGAAATCCATCTCGGTGCCGAACAGGAAGAGCGCGGCTTCCGGCGCGACATAGACATGCGCGCCGTCACGCTCGATATGGTCGTCCTTGGGATTCGGCTCGGTCACAAGGTCAACCGTGTACTCCATGCCGGCGCAACCGCCCTTCTTGATGCCGAGCCGGATGCCATGCGCGCTATCGCGCGCAGCCACGATCTCGCGCACGCGGTCGGCGGCCTTTTCGGTCATCGTGATGACGGCGAAGCGTCCCATATTTTTCCTACTCCATTCCATGCAGGTTCAAGGCCTGCCCGAATGATTCTCACCTAAAATGGTGAAGTTTTACAACTGGCGCAAGGGTATCGGCCTCAATACCACCCGACCGCGACCTGCGCCTCTTCCGACATGCGGTCGGGCGTCCATGGCGGATCGAACACCATGGCGACCTCGACGCCGGACACGCCCTCGACGGCGCCGACGGCGTTCTCGACCCAGCCAGGCATCTCGCCGGCCACCGGGCAGCCCGGCGCGGTCAGCGTCATGTCGATCTTGACTGACCGGTCGTCCTCGATATCGATCTTGTAGACGAGGCCGAGTTCATAGATGTCGGCCGGGATTTCCGGGTCGTAGACCGTCTTCAGCGCCGAAACGATGTCGTCGGTCAGCCGCGCCAACTCGTCGGCGGGAATCGCCGAGGCCGAAACGATGCCGTTGGCGACCGTTTCCGGCGCTTTTTCCGCGGTGGTGCTCACGTCGTCCATCATCGTCACCCGAAGAACTTTCGCGCCTTTTCCAGCGCCTCGGCCAAAGCGTCCACTTCGGCCCTGGTATTATACATGCCGAACGATGCCCTGCATGTGGAGGTGACGCCGAAGCGTTTCAACAGCGGCTGGGCGCAATGCGTTCCGGCCCGGACCGCGACACCTTGCCGATCGATCACCATCGACACATCATGCGCATGGATACCCTGCAATTCGAACGAGATGATGGCGCCCTTGCCGGGCGCGTCGCCGAAGATGCGCAGCGAGTTGATGGCGCGCAGCCGCTCATGCGCGTAAGCCTTGAGGTCCGCCTCGTACGCGGCGATCCGCTCACGGCCGACCTTCTCCATATAGTCGAGCGCGGCGCCCAGGCCGATCGCCTGGACGATCGGCGGCGTACCGGCCTCGAAGCGGTGCGGCGGCTCGTTGTAGGTGACGATGTCTTCCGTCACTTCCTCGATCATTTCGCCGCCGCCCATGAAAGGCCGCATCTCTTCCAGCCTGTCCTTCTTGCCGTAGAGCACGCCGATGCCCGACGGGCCATAGACCTTGTGGCCGGTGAAGACGAAGAAATCGCAGTCGAGATCCTGCACATCGATCGGCATGTGCACGGCGCTCTGGCTGCCGTCGACGAGGACAGGAATTCCACGCGCATGCGCGATGCGCACGATCTCCTTGATCGGCGTCACCGTGCCCAGCGCATTGGACATATGGGTGATGGCGACCAGCTTGGTGCGGTTGCTCAGGCGCTTTTCGAATTCCTCGATGTGGAAGGCGCCGAGATCGTCGACCGGCACCCAGACGAGCTTCGCGCCCTGCCGCTCGCGGATGAAATGCCAGGGCACGATGTTGGAGTGGTGCTCCATGATCGACAGCACGATCTCGTCGCCCTCGCCGATCCGCGGCATGCCCCAGCCATAGGCGACGGTGTTGATCGCCGATGTGGTGTTGGAGGTGAAGACGATGTTATCGGTGCTCGGCGCATTGAGAAACCGCCGCACCGACTTGCGCGCATTCTCATAGGCGTCGGTCGCGGCGTTCGACAGGAAATGCAGGCCGCGATGCACGTTGGCGTATTCCTGGGAATAGGCGTGCTGGATGGTGTCGAGCACCACCTGCGGCTTCTGCGCCGAGGCGCCGTTGTCGAGATAGACCAGCGGCTTGCCATAGATCTGGCGCGACAGGATCGGGAAGTCGCGGCGGATCGCCTCGACATCATAGGGAGTGGTTTCGATCTTCTGGTCCATTTCGAAGTCCTTGTCGGCCGAAGCCGCGATCCTTCCAACACCCCTCATCCGTCTTGGCGCTTCGCGCCAATCCACCTTCTCCCACAAGGGGAGAAGGTTAGGCGCTAGCCGTGCGTCGAAAACCAGCCGTCGAGCCGCGCTTCCAGCGCTTCGACCAGCGCCTCGTCGTCCAGTTCCTCGATCACTTCGGCGACGAACGCCTTCACCAGGAGACCCCGCGCCGACTTCTCGTCGATGCCGCGCGCCATCAGGTAGAACAGATGGTCGTGGTCAATCTCGGTGACGGTGGCGCCATGGCCGCAGACGACGTCGTCGGCGAAGATCTCCAGCTCCGGCTTGGTCGAGAACTCGCCGTCGTCCGACAGAAGCAGCGTGTTGCAGGCCATCTTGGCGTTTGTCTTCTGCGCGTATTGATGCACGTTGATGCGGCCCTGGAAGACGCCGCGCGCCTTGCCGGTTACCACGTTGCGGATCACTTCGGTCGACGTGGTGTGCGGCACGGCATGGTCGAGCACCATGGTCACATCGGTGTGGGTGTCGCCGGCGAGAAGATTGATGCCGCGCAATTTGAAGTCGGCGCCCTCGCCGGTCGTCCTGACGACGACCTCCTGGCGAACAAGCCTGCCGCCGGCGTTCATCACGAACAGCGTCAGCTTGGCGTCCTTGCCAATATGCGCCTTGAACTGGGCGAGATGCGTGGCCGTGTCCGGCTGTTCCTGCACGATCAGCCAGGTCACTTCCGCGCCGTCGCCGATCATGAGCTGGCTGACCGAAGAGGCGAGCGCCTCGTCGCCCTCGCCTGCCTGGCGCTCGACGACGACTGCCTTGGCGCCGGCCCCGACACGCGCCAGCAGCCGGACATGCGACTGGCCGCCGGCCTGCAGGTTCTGCAATTCGATCGGCATTTCCAGCTCGGCGCCGTCGGCGATATCGACGAAATAGCCGTCGGCGACGAAAGCCGTGTTCAGCGCGCCGATCGCGTCGTCGCTGCCATAGGGATCGAGCCCGGGCGCGACGCTGCCGTCGGTCAGCTTCTCCGACAGGCGCTGCACCGTCACGCCGCCGATCTCCGGTAGCTTCGTCTGCGAGACGCCGTTCAGCACCGGCAGGACCGCCGACCCTTCAAGAACGGGCGCAAGCGTCTTTGTGACGGCGCCGGCCTCGAAAGCCGGCACCGAAGTCAGCAGCCGGCGCAGGTCCGTATAATGCCAGGATTCGACGCGGCGCGTCGGCAAGCCGTGCTTGATCGCCTCGATCGCATCGTCGCGCTTGACCATCACCGCGCCGTCGCCGGGCAGCAGCGACAGCCGCTCGCCGAAGGCGTCGATCAGCGCCGTCTCGGCCAAGGTCCGCTGGGGCTGTGCATGCATGTTCATGACTTTTGCCTCGACCGCTCCCATGTCACGCGGCTTGCCCGATCACGCCGGCATAGCCATTGGCCTCGAGATCGAGCGCCAGCGACTTGTCGCCCGACTTGATCACCTGGCCCCTGTAGAGCACGTGCACCGTATCAGGCACGATGTGCTCGAGCAGGCGCTGGTAGTGGGTGATGACGACGATGGCCCGGTCCGGCGAGCGCAGTGCGTTGACGCCGTCCGAGACGATCTTCAGCGCGTCGATGTCGAGGCCGGAATCGGTCTCGTCGAGCACGCAGAGTTTTGGCTCGAGCAGCTTCATTTGCAGGATCTCGGCGCGCTTCTTCTCGCCGCCCGAGAAGCCGACATTGAGCGGCCGCTTCAGCATGTTCATGTCCATGTTGAGCGAAGCGGCGGCGTCCTTCACGCGCTTCAGGAATTCCGGGATCTTCAACGGCTCCTCGCCGCGCGCCTTGCGCTGCTCGTTCATCGCCACTTTCAGGAATTCCATGGTCGCGACGCCCGGTATCTCCATCGGATACTGGAAGGCGAGGAAGATGCCGGCGGTGGCGCGCTCGGCCGGGTCCATTTCGAGGATCGACTGGCCGTTATAGAGGATGTCGCCCTCCGTCACCTCATAGTCCTCGCGGCCGGCGAGGATATAGGAAAGCGTCGACTTGCCCGAGCCGTTCGGCCCCATGATGGCGGCGACCTCGCCGGCTTTCACCGTCAGATTCAGGCCGCGGATGATCTCGGTGCCGTCGTCGACGATGCGGGCGTGCAGGTTTCTGATCTCAAGCATTGTTCTTTTCTCTAGTTAACTCGCCAGGGGGTGAGGGCAAACTTCCCCTGATCGTCCAAGTGGATCCATTCACCGAACTCCATAGCCAAATCGATCACGTTGTGCACATAACTGTGCCGGACCTTAAGATCGGCGGATTTGCTCGCCTCAACGGGATCGACTTGGGTACGAAGCCTACGGCCATTTAGAAAAATTGATTCATCGACAAAGTAGAAGAACGTCATCCTGAAGTTGCCGGTGTAGTCACCACCAAACCGCTCTGCGGCTTGTCCGTGATCATAGTCGAAACCTAGCGATTTCAACCTATCGTACCAAGTAAGACAGGTTCCCTTTGCAGGCAGATAGTTGCTGACAAGGTGCAACGTATCCACGTCAAATCTATCTTCCCGCTTGGTAGCGGATTTGGTAGCCACGCTGGATAAACCACCCAGTGTACCGCTCACGTAGTCGGGCCATTCCCGCCATTCCCCCCACCACGAGGTGCTGTGAAAATAGCTTAGCTCAGATGCGTCTACGCCTGACCGGAAAGCGCAGAATTGACGCCAAATTTCTATGAAAATCCGTTCCCGGCCTCCGAAATCCGAGGCAGGTCTTCCAGCCAGGGACGAAAACCACGCAGCCATAGGAGATTCAACGTCTTGCTGAACCCCTTCCGAGCTTTGCAGTGCCGCCGTTTTACGGCCGAAGAGTTTCACCCCACGCTCCCCTCTAGGCTGATTCCGATCAGCTTCTGCGCCTCGACAGCGAACTCCATCGGCAGCTGCTGGATGACGTCCTTGACGAAGCCGTTGACGATCAGCGCGATCGCCTCTTCCTCGGGGATGCCGCGCTGCATGACGTAGAACTTCTGGTCCTCGGAGATCTTCGAGGTCGTCGCCTCGTGCTCAAACTGCGCCGTCGAATTCTTGGCTTCCATGTAAGGCACGGTGTGCGCGCCGCACTGGTCGCCGATCAGCAGCGAATCGCAATTGGTGAAGTTGCGCGCGTTGGTCGCCTTGCGATGCGCCGAGACTTGGCCGCGATAGGTATTCTGCGAAAAGCCGGCGGCGATGCCCTTGGAGATGATGCGGCTCGACGTGTTCTTGCCGAGATGGATCATCTTGGTGCCGCTATCGACCTGCTGATAACCGTTCGACACCGCGATCGAATAGAACTCGCCGCTGGAATCGTCGCCGCGCAGGATGCAGCTCGGATATTTCCAGGTGATGGCCGAACCGGTCTCGACCTGCGTCCACGAGATCTTCGAGCGATCGCCGCGGCAATCGCCGCGCTTGGTGACGAAATTGTAGATGCCGCCCTTGCCCTCGGCGTCGCCGGGGTACCAGTTCTGCACCGTCGAATATTTGATCTCGGCATCGTCGAGCGCGATCAGCTCGACCACCGCGGCGTGCAGCTGGTTCTCGTCGCGCTGCGGCGCCGTGCAGCCCTCGAGATACGAGACGTAAGCCCCCTCCTCGGCGATGATCAGCGTGCGCTCGAACTGGCCGGTGTTCTTCTCGTTGATGCGGAAATAGGTCGATAGCTCCATCGGGCAGCGAACGCCCTTGGGCACGAAGACGAACGAGCCGTCGGTGAACACTGCCGAATTCAGCGTCGCGTAGAAATTATCGGAGGTCGGCACGACCGAGCCGAGATATTTTTTCACCAGCTCCGGATGCTCGCGGATCGCTTCCGAGATCGAGCAGAAGATGACGCCCGCCTGCGCCAGTTCCTTCTTGAAGGTGGTGACCACCGAAACGGAATCGAACACGGCATCGACCGCGACGCGGCCCGATTTATAGACGTTGTCGCTGGCTTCCTCGAGCTCCGAGGCATCGGTCTTCTGCACGCCGGCCAGGATTTCCTGCTCCTTGAGCGGAATGCCGAGCTTCTCATAGACCTTGAGCAGTTCAGGGTCGACCTCGCTCAGCGACTTCGGCCCCGGCGTGCTCTTCGGCGCGGCGTAGTAGTGGATGTCCTGGAAGTTGATCTTCGGATAGTGGACGCGCGCCCAGGTCGGCTCTTCCAGCGTCAGCCAACGGCGATACGCCCCCAGACGCCATTCCAGCATCCAGTCCGGCTCATCCTTCTTTGCCGAGATGAAACGAATGATGTCTTCGCTAAGGCCCTTGGGGGCCTTGTCCATCTCGATCTCTGTCTGGAATCCATATTTATACTGGTCGACGTCGATCTTTCGAACCCGATCGATCGTCTCCTGCACAGCAGGCATAAGCGTTCTCCATCCACGCCGGGGTCAAGGCCCGGCAGTTTTCAAACTATGGCACCGCCGAAATCGCGTCCCAGGGAGGGACTCGCGGCGGAGTAAGTTTCATATAGTGCGTGTCCGCCGGAAATTCACCCGGCCAGGACAAAACGCACGGCTCTACCAGGCCCTAAAGCCTGAATTCGTTTTCGAGCAGCGGAAATCCGGGAAACGCGAGGCGTTTCCCGCTCCGATGCTTTGCCGCGTCAGGCGGCTTCTTCCTTGCCCGCCCGGCGCGCGACGATGCCGGCCAGCGCCGCCCGGAACGTCGCGATATGCTCGGCGCCTGTCGCATGGCCGATCGAGACGCGCAAGGCGCCCAGGCTGTCGCCATGCCCCATCGCCTTGAGCACATGGCTTGGCCCGACCTTTCCCGACGAGCAGGCTGAACCCGCAGACAGCGCGACGCCGGCGAGATCGAAAGCGATCTGCGCCGTTTCGGCCTTGACGCCGGGAATAGCGAAGAATGTCGTGTTGGCAAGCCTGGGAGCGCCATTTCCGAAGATTTCCGCGTCCGGCGCGAGGTCGCGCACGATCGCCTCGACCTCGTCGCGCCGGCTCGCGATGGCGTCCATGTCGGCGAGACTGGCCAGCGCGACACGCGCCGCGGCGCCGAAACCGGCGATCCCGGCGACGTTTTCCGTGCCGGCGCGGTGGCTCTTCTCCTGGCCGCCGCCATTGATCAGCGGGCGCGGCATCATCAGGTCGGATGCGGCCACGATCGCGCCGACACCCTTCGGGCCGCCGATCTTGTGCGAGGACAGGATCAGATAATCGGCATAAGGAATTGACATATCGAGCGGAATCCGCCCGGCAGCCTGCACGGCGTCGACGACCAGCGCCCCGCCGGCGGCCTTGACGATCTCGCCGATGCGCCCGATCGGCTGGATAACGCCGGTCTCGTTGTTGGCGGCGTGGATCGCCACCAGCGGCAGACCAGCGGCCTTGTCATGCGCGGCAAGCGCGGCGGCCAGCGCCTCGATATCGGCAATGCCGTGCCGATCGACGCCGATCTTCGTAACCTGCGCCGCCGCGAAGCGTCCACCATTCAGTATGCAGGGATGGTCGGCTTCCGAGACGTAGAGATGGCTCATGCGGATAGCCCCGCGCCCCATCTGCCAGTCGGGCGTAAGCAGCGTCGAGGCGGCTTCGGTCGCGCCGGACGTGAAGACAATATGTTCAGGCTTGGCATTGACCAGCCGCGCCACGTCGCGGCGCGCGTCCTCGACCAGCCGGCGCGAGCCGCGCCCTTCCGTATGGACCGATGACGGGTTGGCGGCATCGAGCGCGGCGACCATCGCTGCCCGCGCTTCCGCAATGAGCGGCGCGCTGGCGTTGTAGTCGAGATAGGCGCGGATTGCGGCCATTTTCGCTCAGTTCATCCTTCCGCCGACTATCCCGCGAGGATAGCGCGTTATTTCCTTGAAATTGCAAGGCAAGCCGTCCTATTTACCCGGCTTGCGGCGCGGGCGGCCGGACCATCGGGTTTCGGCCTCCCAGTTTTGAACAATTCTAAACTAGCTTCTAGGAACACGCTCGCCCGGCGTCAAGGCCACAGAAGATGTGGGGCCGCGGGTGAGTCGGGATCAGGAAAGTTCCGGGCGAGCGCATTCATATGCCATGTGGAGTATTTTATGCCTGAGGTCATTTTCGCCGGTCCGGCTGGTCGCCTGGAGGGACGTTATCAGCCTTCGAAGGAAAAGAGCGCCCCGATCGCCATCGTGCTGCATCCGCACCCGCAATTCGGCGGCACGATGAACAACAAAATCGTCTACGACCTCTTCTACATGTTCCAGAAGCGCGATTTCACCACGCTGCGTTTCAATTTCCGCGGCATCGGCCGCAGCCAGGGCGAGTTCGACCATGGCACCGGCGAATTGTCGGACGCGGCCGCCGCGCTCGACTGGGTGCAGTCGCTGCATCCGGATTCGAAGAGCTGCTGGGTCGCCGGCTATTCCTTCGGCGCATGGATCGGCATGCAGCTCCTGATGCGCCGGCCGGAGATCGAGGGTTTTATTTCGGTCGCGCCGCAGCCCAACACCTACGACTTCTCGTTCCTGGCGCCCTGTCCGTCGTCCGGCCTCATCATCCATGGCGATGCCGATAAGGTGGCGCCGCCGAAGGATGTGCAGGGCCTGGTCGACAAGCTGCACACGCAAAAGGGCATCACCATCACGCAGAAGACGATCCCAGGCGCCAACCATTTCTTCGCCAACGATTCCGAACTGCTGATCCAGGAGTGCGCCGACTATCTCGACCGTCGCCTGGCGGGCGAGCTGGCCGATCCGAGGCCGAAGCGGCTGCGCTAAGCGCGGAAGGCCGCCAGTCAGGGCGTCTTAAGGAATCTGGGTTTGATCGACTCCGGCCTCGACCGTATCGGCTGTCGAAGCCCTGCCTCTTGGCGCGCGGGACGGTACCAACCGGAACGTCCGCTTGCGCACCGGCAGCTTCGAACCGGCCTGGCCGAAGATGAAGCCGAGCCGGGCAAACACCAGCCCCGATAGCACCGCGAACGCCAGTCCGAGCCCGAAGCCCGCGACCGTGTCGCTGGGATAGTGCGCGCCGACGAAGATGCGTGTCGAAGCGATGCAGGCCGTGACCGCCAGCGCGATATACCAGCGCCGCGGGAACAACAGCAGCAGGATGCCGAAAACGGCGCCCATCGTCGTGGCATGGCCGGACGGGAAACCGGCAAAGCGCGCGTCCATGGCGAAAGGATGCAGCGACAGGACGCCAAAGCTGTCGAAATAAAGCGGCCGGGCGCGGCCGATTCCGTATTTCAGCACGTTGACCGCAAGACCGGACAGGCCGACGGCACATAGCACCAGGAACGCGAAACACGTCCAGTTGTAGACGATCATCCGGCCATGCCGGGGCAGGCCGCGCCAATCCGTCAGATTGGCGGCAACAAGGCAGAGCGCCGCTGGAATGAGATACCAGCCGCCGAGGCCGAATTGCGTGAAGAAATCGGTGAAGCGCGCAAATCCGGAGGACCATTCGCCGCGCATCTCGCCCGCGCTGATATCGAGGCGCAGGAAAGTCGCAACAGTGAGCAATATCCAGGCTATGAGCCAGACGCTCCACAGAATTCTCGGATAGCGCGCCGGCCGCACGGCAAAGCGTCGCTTCACGATCGACATCGTGTCGCGGAAATTGCCGAGCGAGCGGCGGTAGAGGGCAAGGGGCGGCGCGTCGGACATGGCTGAGCGCTTATAGGGACATTCGATGCCCGACGCTATTCATCACGGCGCCACCCGGTAAAGCCCGAGCGACAGCTTGTCTCCCGACGAATAGTTGATGCCGTCAATTTCGGTCAGCCGCTTCGCCGACTTGCCCTTGGCGGTCAGCACATCGGCAAGCTTCTGCTCGTCCTTGATCGGCGCCAGCCCAAGCGCGCAGGACGGATCGTTGAGCAGATGCCGCGCCACCCCCTCGACATCGGTGAGCACGGTCTTGGTGCCGACCAGGAAGACCAGGCTCGGCTCCTGGAATTTCGCCGAGGCGAGTACCGTGGTGTCGCACAGCCGGTTGGCGTCGACGGCGGTCTTGACGGCGGGGCTGAGCCAGATCGGTCTCAGCGACGGCGCAATGACGCCGAACAGCAGGCTGAAGGTGATGCCGGCGCCGACGGCGATAGCGGCGATGCGCGGAAGCGGCACCTGCAGCTGCCTGGGGAAAGCAAGATAGCCGGTGACCAGAGCGGCGATCGCCGCCGGCATGCTCCACCAGGAGAAGGTCTTGGCGAGGTAAAGCGGCGCGCCGACGCAGACCACGGCAAGGCCGATCGCCACCACGGCAAGGCCGAAAGCCGTCGCCCACCACAGCCATGTTTGCCAGCGCTTCAGCGGCGCGTTGGCCTTGTCCGCCGGCAAGGTGAGCAGCCAGCCGACCAGAAGCGCCATGCCCGGATAGGCCGGCATGACATAATGCGGCAGCTTGGTCGGGATCGCCTCGAAGACCAGCCAGAACGGGATGTACCAGGCCAGGCAGAAGCGCAGGCGCGGATCGTCCCAAAACCGGTTGATGGCCTGGAGCCCGGCGCCGACCGCGATCAGCCCGAAGGGCCACATGAACAGCGAATAAGTCAGCATGTAGAAGCCGGGCGGCAGGCCGTGCGATTCCTCGCCCTGCGCCACCTTGTTCAGCATGTCCTTGCCGACCGCTTCCTGGAAGAAGGCCCCGCCGCTCTTCCAGGTGATGAGGATCAGCCACGGCAGCACGATCGCCAGCACGATCAGGACGCCGCGCACCAGCTTCATCTTGAGGAGCCAGCGCCAGTCGCGGTCGAAGGCAAAGAGGGCAGCGGCGGTCAGCAGCGACAAAAGCGGCGAAACCGGGCCCTTGATGAGTATGCCGAAGCCTTGCGCGATCCAGAAGATCCACGGCAGATGCCCGGGAACCGGATCGTTGCGCTTGGCTGCCCAATACACCTGCGCCAGCGCGCCTTGCGCTATCACGCAGCAGGCGAGAAGCATGGCATCGGTCTTGGCGTCGCGCCCCTCGAAGGCGGTGGCGAAGATCGCCGCCATCATCAGGCCGGCGGCCAGCCCGGCACTGGCGCCGAAGAGTTTCGTCCCGGTCCAGCCGATGCCGACGACAGCGAGCGCGATGCCCAGCATCGAGACCAGGCGATAGACCCAGATCGGCGCCGCAGCCCCCTCGCCGCTCAACGCCACGGCGGCCGACTGCAGCCAGTAGATGCCGATCGGCTTCTTGTAGCGCGTGACATCCTGCAGGCGGATATCGACATAGTCGCCGGTCTCGACCATCTGCTTGGTCGACTGGACGAAACGGGATTCATCGCGGTCGACCGGCGGCAGGCTTGCCAGCCCGCTGACGGTCATGACGATGCTGAACAGAAAGAGGATGAGGGTGTTCCTGTTCATCGCGGGAGCTTTTCCGATCTGAAACTGCGGGATGGCCCCGTCGCGGTGCATGGCGCCGTGTCTTTGCGCGGCGCCTCATTACGCCAGCAAAAAGGGCGAAGCAAGGACGCGCCGCGCCGTATGCGATTCCAAGCAAAACCGGAAACCACTTTTGCTGATCGCGTGTTTGTTGGTTGAAGCGCGATCGGACGCAAAACCGGAAACCACTTTTGCTGATCGCGCTTGGATGCTAAACGCGCGCCTTCATATCAAGCATGGCCAAGCGCCCGGCGACCTCCAGGAAGAAAAAATGTCCGCCTTCAAATCCGATTTCCTGCGCATCATGAGCGAGCGCGGCTTCATCCATCAGATTTCGGATGAATCCGCCCTCGACCAGCTCTTCGCCAAGGAAACGGTGAGCGCCTATATCGGCTTCGACGCCACCGCCAAAAGCCTGCACGCAGGATCGCTGATCCAGATCATGATGCTGCATTGGCTGCAGCAGACCGGCCATCGGCCGATCGCGCTGATGGGCGGCGGCACCTCGATGATCGGCGACCCGTCCTTCAAGGACGAGGCGCGCAAGCTGCTCACCCCGCAGGACATCGACGACAATCTCGTCGGCATCCGCCGCAATTTCGCGCCTTACCTGAAATTCGGCAGCGGCCCGGGCGACGCGGTCATGGTCAACAACGCCGACTGGCTGATGCAGATCAACTACGTCAATTTCCTGCGCGATGTCGGCCGGCATTTCTCTGTCAACCGCATGCTTGCCTTCGATAGCGTGAAGCTGAGGCTCGACCGCGAGCAGTCGCTGTCCTTCCTCGAATTCAACTACATGATCCTGCAGGCCTACGACTTCGTCGAGCTCTACAAACGCGTCGGATGCCGGCTGCAGATGGGCGGTTCGGACCAGTGGGGCAATATCGTCAACGGCATCGATCTCGGCCACCGCATGGAGGGCGTGCAGCTCTTCGCCATGACCACGCCGCTGCTCACCACCTCCTCCGGCGCCAAGATGGGCAAGTCCGCCTCGGGCGCGGTCTGGCTCGATGGCGACATGCTCTCGCCTTACGAATTCTGGCAGTACTGGCGCAACACCGAGGACGCCGATGTCGGGCGCTTCCTGAAGCTCTACACGACCCTGCCGCTCGACGAGGTGGCGCGCCTTGAAAAGCTCGGCGGCTCGGAGATCAACGAGGCGAAGAAGATCCTCGCCACCGAGATCACCGCCATGCTGCACGGCCGCGATGCGGCCGAGACCGCAAGCGAGACGGCGCGCAAGACTTTCGAGGAAGGCGCGCTCGCAGACACTCTGCCCAGCATCGAAGTAGCCAAATCGGACCTCGAAGCCGGCATCGGCATCCTGGCGCTGTTCGTAAGCGCTGGTCTGGCCGGCTCGAACGGCGAAGCGCGTCGGCATGTCCAAGGCGGCGCCGTACGCGTCAACGACCAGCCGCTGACCGACGACCGTCGCGTCGTCACGCTTCAGGATCTCGGCCCGGAAGGCCTCGTGAAGCTTTCGCTCGGCAAGAAGAAGCACGTGCTGGTGCGGCCGAACTGATCGGCCGAACCTTACTGCGCAGTTTGGGACGGTTGCTGCCTGTACTCGAAGATCGAGCGGAATATGCCCGGCGCCACCACCGATAGCGGATTGATGTTGAGCGTCGGCTTGTTGGCATTGCCGCGCAGCCGGTAGGTGACGCCGATCAGTCCGCGGTCGCGTCCGTTGCCCAGCAACGGCCCGAACAGCGGCAGTTCGCCGAAGATGCGGTTGAGGCCATAGACCGGCATGAAGGTGCCGGTCATGTCCATGTTGTTGTTTGGATCGTAAAGCGTGCCCTGGAAGGTCGTACCGATGCGCGGGCCGCGCAGCAGGCCGTTCGCCAGTTTCAGATAGCCGGAGCCCTTGTCGATCTCGGCAAAGCCACGCTCGAACTGCACCCTGGACGTGTCGATGTTGCTTTTGACGGCTTGGTTCAGGCTGCGTGTATCGCCAGCCGGCGTCGTCGACACGATCGAGGCCAGCTTGGGCTCGTTGACGACATAGAAGTTGCGGGCATCCACCTGTCCCTTCATCGGCCCGTCGCCGGCGCCCGAGAGCGACAGCGTGATCGCGCCGCCTTCCATATGCTCGTAGACATTGAGGAAACGCAGGATCGCGCCGGCATCGGCAGACTTCACCCTGAGCACGCGGCCGCCTTCGCTGGTGGTGTTGTTGATCGTGATCGCGGCGCCCGAGCTTGCCGCGGCGGTGACGTTTAGCCCATTCACCCGCGATCCGGCGGCGCTGTATTCGAGCTTGAGATTGGAAAGCACCTCGTCATGAAAACCGGTCAGCGATGCCACATCGGCGCTCACCGAGATCGCGTCGCTGCCGGCGCCCTTCGTGGCTGTATCGACATCCGAGGTGAACTGCTTGATCAGCGAGCGGGCGTCGAGCGACGCGCCGCTGACATCGACAGCGTAGCTCTTGCCGGAACGCTTGACCGAAACGGCGATGTCGTCGCCTCTGTTCAACGCGACTTTGCTGAAGCGGGCCGCGGACAGCGAGCCGTTGACCAGCGTCACATTGCCGTCGATCGAGAAGCTTTTTCCGTCGAGAGCGAAATCGGTCAATGTGGTGGTGCTGCCGGACTTCGCCATGTCGAAAGCGACCTTGGCGGGAATGCCGGCGCCCTTGCTCCAGCCTGCCCACGGAATGTCGAGCCTGGCATTGGTCAGGTCCGCCGAAACCTGCTGGGCGCCCTCGCCGCTCTTGTCGATCGCCACCTTGATGGTTCCCGAAAGCAGGGCCGACAGTCCAGGCATGCTGGCGTTGCGCGTCTTGTCGTCGAGGACCAGCGTAACCTTGCGGCTTCGCGCCGGCCCGTCGTCGGCGAGCGGCTCGACGAGATCGAGCTCGGCCGGAATGCCGTTGAGCTTGGCCTCGGCGGAAATCACCGCCTGCTTTGGCCCGACGGTGATCGAGCCATCGGCCTCGGTCACGGTCTGGTCCTCGAAAGGCTTCGCCAGCGACAGGTCCCGGCAGTCGAGCGAAACCAGCCAATCGAGCTTCGAGGTGTCCATTCCCTTGGTCAGCGGAATGTCCGCCCTGACATGGCCGGTGACGGTGCCTGACAGGTCTTCCGGTGCCAGTCCGACATGGCGCATGGCATTGATCGGCTCATAGGAGGCCAGCTCGGCGATCGCCGGCGCCTCGCCCGCCACGTCGATGTCGAGCCCCCCGATGACAATCGGTCGGTTTGCATTCTTGACCGTCAGCGTGCCGCCGCTTGCCGCCACGGTGCGGCCGCTCGGCATATAGACGCTGCCCGAGGAGAGCGCGATATCGACATCGTTGCCATGGAACGCAACCGCGCCGACGGCGTCGCGGACCGGCGGGATGCGCCCGGCGGTATCGAAGCGCGATCCTTCGATCTGGAAACGGCCGAACACTTCGTCACCGGTAAGCGGCACGCCGTTGCCGAGGCGCCCCGGCGCGACCTGGAACTGCAGATTGGCGTCGGTCACCGTGCCGCCGAACAGGTTGCCTAGCACCCAGAGCCGCGCGTTGCGGGCCGAGAACCACGGCCACAATTGCTTGACATGCGAGACCGGCATGTCGTGCACGTTGAGCGACAGCGATACCCCTGGCGGGCCGTTGTCGATGAAGGCGACGGTGGCCGCGCCCAGTACCTCGCCCGGTCCGCCCGAGCGCACGCCGATCTGCTCGGCAACGAGCTTGCGGCTCTTCGGTTGGTAGACCCCGGCGATACGGGCCAGGAACTGAAGCGCCGGTTCCGGCGATTCCGAAGGCGCCAGCGTCGAGCCGTCGCTGGTGAGATCATAGCGGTAGGCGGGCTCCTCCCCCGCAGCTGCCGGCTTCGGCCCGATCGATCCGGCAAAGTTGAAGCTGGAGCGGCTGCTCCTGATCAGCAGCCGGTCGACCGAGATCTTGTTCGAACCGGCGACCAGCGTGGCATCGGCATCGACATCGGTCGGCAGCAGCCCGCGCTCGTCCAGGTCGAGCACCGAACCGTTGAGGGAGAGCGAAGCCGCGAGGCGCGACGGGTTGTCGCCCGACGCTTCCGAGCCCGAAAGCTTCAATGCGATCGAACCCAGCTTGGCGCCATCGGCCGGGGCGGCCTCGGTCGAACTGCCCTTGCCGGGGGCGCCTTCTATCTCGAGATTGGCGTCCAGCGACGAAATGCGCCTTGCCGTCGCATCGCGCGTCGCCGAGGCGGTCAAAGTCGCGTGCCGGCCATCGACATCGGCATCGTAGGAAACCTGCATGCGTCCCGCGCCTGTCTGCGCGACGGTCGCCGAGGCGATGGTCACGCGCTTGACCGGTCCGGCGTCCGGCAGCTTGAACTCGACATTGCGCAGATCGATCTGTCGCATCGAGTCCTCGCGCACGGCATCAAGCGCGCCGTTGACGCCTGAAAACACCGCCGCCGACACTTTCTCCGGGTCGACAAGGCCATCCGCGTTGCGCAGCGCCGCCGTCCAGTCGCTGCCTCCGGAGGGCATGGTCCCCACCACGATATGGGCATCGGAAAATCTGGCGCTCGTCAGCCGGACGTCGCCCGAAAGCAGCGGCAGAAGGCGCATGCCGAAACGTACGCGTCCGATATCGGCCATCGGCTTGCCGTCGGCCGTCTTCAGGCTGACATCGTTCACCTGCAGGGCGACGAAGCTCGACCCGTCGAGCGTCAGCCGAGCCGGGCCGACGGCGACGTTGACATCGATGCCGGCCAGCTTCTCGATGGCTGTCTCCGCCTCAGTCCGCAGGCGCTCCGTGCCGATGCCGGAGGCGCCGAGGACATAGACACCCGCCGCCGCCAGAAGCATGAGCGCGCAAAACCCGGCAAACACCCGGCCGAGGACGCGGAAACGCCGCCGCACGGCTGCCCGGCCGAGCGGCGGCACGCTGCACGCGGACGGAAGCCTCGCCAGGTCGGTGATCTCGTCACGCCTGAACCTGATCTTCTCGTGCTGCGGTTCTTCCTGATCCAAGCAATATTCCGTTGTGACGAACTCGTCGTGGACGAATCCCCGCCTCACGTTATATCGATGATTTCCCGCGCGTAACCGCAAACAAGGGCATCGATATGGCTGACCTCGAGGTGGGCGACGCAGCGCCGCAATTCGATCTTCCGCGTGACGGCGGCGGCTCTCTCAGCCTCGCGGCGTTCCTGGGCAAGCCAGTTGTACTTTACTTCTATCCGCAGGACGACACCACAAGTTGCACCGCCGAGGCCATCAGCTTCTCGCAGTTGAAGCCGGAGTTCGAGAAGGCCGGTGCCGTGGTGATCGGGCTGTCGCCTGATAGCGCGAAGAAACACGACAAATTCAAGGCGAAGCACGATCTCACGGTCGATCTCATCGCTGACGAGGAGCGCAAAGTGATCGAGGCCTACCGTTTGTGGGTCGAAAAGACGATGTATGGGCGCAAATATATGGGTGTCGAGCGCGCCACCTTCCTGATCGGGAAGGACGGGCGGATCGCCCGTATCTGGCGCAAGGTTCGCGTCAAGGGCCATGCCGAGGCCGTGCTGGAAGCCGTTCGCGCGCTCTGAGCGTCGCCAAAGCCCGCCAAAGCAATCGACAATTATGGTCGTTACTCGTCAGATGCCTCAGGCTTCGGCTGCCGCCGCGTCCTCCAGGATTTCGAACGATGGCTCACCTGATCGGCCAGCGCGGCAAGATGGCCACGCAAGCCGCGCGCGCCCATCATGGACGACAGCGTGACTGATTGCGTGGCAAAGCGCCGCTTGAAATCCTCGCCGCCGCAGAGAAAATCAATCGTGGCAAGGCCGCGGTCGAACGACCATTGGATATAGTCCATCATCAGTACCATACCCGGCGAGGCGCGCTCGTATTCGGGATCATAGGTGGTGACGAAAGCCATCATCGTGCCGTGCTGCTCGAAATTGATCGAGACGGCGACGATCGTGTCGTCAAGCTCCAGCACGAAGATGCGCAACAGCCCGAGATCGGCCAGCACCGAAATAAGCGCGGCGAGAACCGGCGAGCCCTTGTCGAACAGATCCGAGGCACGACCATGGCGAGCGAGCCAGAGGCGCTTCAGCGTCGCGACGCGCTCGAGCACCGGTTCGCGCGGGTCCTCCGCATCCAGCAGCCGGAAACGCAATGCACCGCTTTCTTCCATGAACTTGCGGCCGCGACGATAATTCTGCCGGCCCTTCTTGGACAACGTCTCGAACCATTCCGCGCCACCCTGCCAGGAGCCAGCAACACGATAGCTAAGTTCAGTGCGGTGGTTGGGCCGAAGCGCCTTGCCA
Organism: Mesorhizobium sp. B2-8-9; assembly: GCF_006439475.1. Taxonomy (NCBI): domain Bacteria; kingdom Pseudomonadati; phylum Pseudomonadota; class Alphaproteobacteria; order Hyphomicrobiales; family Phyllobacteriaceae; genus Mesorhizobium; species Mesorhizobium sp. B2-8-9. The sequence goes on from NZ_VFTQ01000004.1 coordinate 72,421, forward strand.
TGAGCCGGTTCCAGCAGGGCATGAACACCGGCATCCGGTAGCAGTCGGTTGAGATAGATCAGGTCGAAGCCACCCTGGTCAAAAACATACTGCCAGAGGCGGAAGATCGCCCGCGGGTCGCTGTCAGGTGCAACCAGCGCGTCGCCATAGTCACTGTGATCCTTCGCCGCCCATTCGAGTACGCGGATGCCGGAACGCCTGAAGGTCGCGAGCGCTATCACGCCATCGAGCCGGTCGCCGTTCCAGGCAAGCCCAATCCTGAGCGCGCGCCGCTCCTGCTGCGGGGTGGTGCGCCACCAGGCCGCGATCCAATCCGGGTGCTGGAAGACAAGCCCGCCAGCCCGGTGCCAGAGCGCGCTCCAGGCCGGTGCGATCTCGGCAAGGCGCGCCGCCGTTGTCACGACTTCGAAGGTGCGTGTCCGCGGGATTGCGAGAACAACGGGAGCGTTCATGGCCGTGTCCCCTCCGAGGCTCGCGAGGTGCGTGACCGTGGCTTTCCGGGCCGGACGCGCCTGGCGATATGTCCCCATATCCGCCTCAGCGGCATGAGGTAAAGGCCTGCGAGCGACTGATAGTCGCGCACATCGCGATCGACCAGTCCGAACTTGAAGTCCTCGTCAGGCCTCGGCACACACAATGTTCCGAAGAGCCGGTCCCAGAACGAGAAGAGCAGCCCGAAGTTCTTGTCGTAGTGGCGCGGATCGACGCTGTGATGCAACTGATGCCAGTGAGGACACAGGATCAAATTGTTGAGCGGGCCGAACGAGATCTTGAAATGCGTGTGCCTGACGAAATCCATCATCAGGATGTTACGCATGACATAGACGTTGACGCCAAAAACGGTCAGTTCGACAAGGTTCAGCGAAATCAGCGACCAGATGCCGAAGCAGAGCCCCACGACGATGCCGTCCCAAGCTCGGTTCATCAACTCGTCGAGCGGATGGACCCGGTCCTTGGTGATCCCGACCATCACCTCGGCCGAGTGATGCACCTTGTGCAGTTCCCAAAGCAGCGGATAGCGATGCTGGGCGACATGATAGAGGTAATAGGAAATGTCGTAGGCCAGGAGCATGCTGACGGTGAAGATCAGAACCGTCACCGGCCCTGCCGGCCCCTGGGTCAGAGGCGGCTGGAAGTGGAACAGTGTCGAAAACAGCCAGTTGGTCCCGTACCCCACCACCGTGACGAAGACGATTCCGGCGGGCAGCATCAGGAAAGGCATCAGGGCCTTCTTCGTGATCCAGAACAGCAGGTCGGCCTTCGCGGAAGGATGGGTGATGACCTCACGCGGAATGGCGAACTCGAAAAACTCCTTCCAGCTCTTCTCCTCGACCGCGCGCCAATAGGCCACAAGCGCGCTGACAAAGGCAGTCAGCAGCAAAAGCCCGGTCGCCAGCAGACTGGTGCCCGAAATCTTGTCGAGGATCTTGCCAACCAGATCGCCCAGCATTCCCACCGCCACGTTGAATCCCAAATACCAACACGCCTTTACTCTAAAAACGTCAACTAAACGCAATCGAAGACAGTTAAGAAACCCGAGCCTTGCTCTGCGAGCTCCAGGCTGCTCCTGGCAGAACTTTGGTGCTCATCGCCAACGCGACATGGCGTCCGCGTCCTAAAGATTTTCGCGCAACCTCGTGCCCGCACTGCGTGCATCCGGCGCCGCGCGGTCGACACGGCAAGCCTTTGTTAACCCTAATAATGTGTAATCAGGCTTGTCGTTGGTCCGTAACGAAAGCTTGGTCCCCGTGAAACCAACCGGTCAGTCAGCTGTCTTCGGCAGGCGTAAGGAACCGCACACGGTCATCATCGCCCGGGGCGACGAGATCAGGCATTTCACCATCCGCCCCTGGGTCGCGGCCTTCATCGGCTCGGCTCTGGCGGCGATCGCCATCGGCTATCTGCTCGCGACTTCCTATCTGGTGCTGCGCGACGACCTCATCGGCGCCACGACGGCAAGGCAGGCGCGCATGCAGCAGGCCTATGAGGACCGCATCTCGGCCCTGCGTGCCCAGGTCGACCGCATCACCAGCCGCCAGCTTCTCGATCAGCAGCTGATGGAGACCAAGGTCAGCGAGCTGCTGGCCAGGCAGACCCAGCTCAGCGAGCGGCACGGACGGCTTGGGCCGATCCTCGAGCGCGCCGAGAACGAGGTCGGCGACATGCCCGCGACGGGCTCAACGGCACCCAAGCCCGACGAGCACGCCGAGGTCACCGGCAGCCTTTCGCAGGCGCCGACCTATTCCGTCGCATCCTTGGACGCCGGCGATACAAGGTCCTTCTCGCTCTGGTCGACACGGTCCGATCCGCTTGACGGCGAAACGGCGGCCGATCGCGCCGACAAGCTGTTCGTCTCGATCAATGCCTCGTTGAAGGCCATCGAGGGCCAGCAGCTTTCGCGCATCGCCACGCTTGCCGACAATGCCTACAAGAATGCCGATGCCATAGCGCAGGCACTGGAAGCGGCCGGCCTGCCGGTCGACGGCGAACTGAACAAGAGCGATGTCGGCGGCCCGCTGGTTCCGCTTGATCCCTCCACGGGTTTCGACAGCAAGGTCAAGGAGTTGGACGAGGCGCTCGATGCGCTCGACCAGGTCAAGAAAGAGGCGCGCAAGCTGCCGCTCGCCAATCCCGCCCCGGGTCGCGCGGTGACCAGCCCCTTCGGCGTGCGCACCGATCCGATCCTGGGCAGCGCCGCCCTGCATACGGGAATGGATTTCAGGGCGCCGATCGGCATGCCGGCCAAGGTCACCGCCGCCGGCGTCGTCACAAGAGCCGGCTGGGCCGGCGGCTACGGCCGCATGGTCGAGGTCGACCACGGCAACGGCTTTGCCACACGCTACGGACATCTGAGCGAGATCGATGTGAGTGTCGGCCAAAAGCTCGCCGCCGGCGACGTCATCGGCAAGACCGGCAGCAGCGGCCGCTCGACGGGTCCGCACCTGCACTATGAAGTGCGCCACGATGGCGAAGCGGTCGACCCGCTGCGCTTCCTCACCGTTGGCAAGAAGGTCGCGCAGTACCTTTGACCGGCTGATCCAAACCGGCGCCGTGCCCGATCTCGATCATCCGATCGACAATCCCGGCATCGATATCGGCCGCGGCTCGCGCCGGCCAGTCAGGCTTTGACATGGATATCCCGCGGGAATCTCGTCAGCGTCTCGTTGCCGGCATCGGTCACCAGAATGGTTTCGCTGATCTCGATGCCCCAGCCGTCCATCCACATGCCCAGGATGGAATGAACGACATTGCCGGGCTGGAGCACCGTCTTGTCGCCCGGTCTCAGGCTGATCGTATGCTCGCCCCAATCCGGCGGATAGGCGACGCCGATGGAATAGCCGATACGCGATTCCTTCTTCAGCCCGTGGCGCTCTATGACCTTGCGCCATGCAGCTTCGACCGCCTCAGCGGTCGTTCCCGGACGTGCGGTTTCGAGCACCGCATCCATGCCCTCGATCACCGCCTTTGCCGTGTCTGCGACGCGGGTCGGCATCCTGCCGAGCTGCATGGTCCTGGCGAGCCCGGCGGCGTAGCGGCGGCAGACGCCGGCAAGCTCGAGCGCGATCGTTTCGTCCTTCCCGAACCGCCTGTCGCTCCACATGATGTGCGGTGCGGACGCGTTTTCGCCGCCGAGGATCGTCGGCGGCAGCGCCGTGATGTCGCCAGCGAAATCCTGGCTGCCGGCGATCTGCGCCGCCTGGATGGAAGCAATCGCGTCGCATTCACGCACGCCCGGCGCGATAACTTCGAATGCTCGCGCGACGGCTGCTTCGGCCAGCATCGAGGCCTTGCGCAGATAGGCGATTTCCGGCGCCGACTTCACCGCGCGGATCCAGTTCACGAGCAGATCGGCATCGTGCCATTTTGCATTGGGCAGCCCGGCGATGAGCCGTGCATGGGCCTTCGGCGAGAAATAATAGGCTTCGAGCTCGATGCCGATGTTGCGGCTTCCCCATCCCTTGGCGACAATCCAGGCCGCGATCCAGTCCATGGGATGACGATCGGCGCGCTGAACATGGTCCTCCGGGAAGCCGACGACGTTTTCCGGCTTCATCCAGGCCGTCAGCAAGCCGCCCGCCGCATCCATGGCGCGGCCGATCCAGACCGGCTCGGCATCCTCGATGGGAACAAGCACGACCTGCGGCGTGTAGAACGACCAGCCGTCATAACCGGTGATGTAGTGCTGGTTGGCGACGTCGTTGACGATCAGGAGCTCGATGCCGCCCTTTGCCATCTCGGCGCGGATTCTTGCGAGCCGCTGCTGGTACTCTTCGCGGGCAAAAGGCAGTTCAATCATCTTTTCTCCTAATCGGGATCGATCTGGGCGGGACGAAGCCCTGTCGTCCAACATTGCGGTGGTTTTGACCGGCGACAATCGGCCAGGACGATGCATGGGCAGGGCCTAGCAGAACGGGGAGCGATTGACTCGAAGCAAGTTGTAGGATGATATGTATCACCCGATATCCAGACATGAACCTTCATGACCGTTCATCGCCTCTCGCCGGAAATCCTCAGCGCCATGGAAGGTGCCGTCGGCCGAAACGGCATTGCCGTCGAGCCGGCTGGAATGGCGAAATATCTGGGCGACTGGGCGGGCGACTATCAGGGTGACGCTCTTGCCGTGCTGCGACCTGGTTCGGTAGCCGAGGTGCAGGCGCTGATGCGCCTGTGCAATGAGCTCGGACTCGGCGTCGTTCCACAGGGCGGCAACACCGGCCTGGTCTCAGGCGCGATCGACAGCAAAGGCGGCGGCCTGGTTGTCTTAAGCCTGGAGCGGCTGAACGCCATCCGGCAGATCGATGCGGATAATTTCACGCTGCGTGCTGATGCAGGCTGCGTGCTGCAGACGATCAAGGACGCCTGCGAGGCGCGGGATTGCCTTTTCCCGCTCGCGCTCGGTGCGCAAGGCAGCTGCCAGATCGGCGGCAATGCGGCCACCAACGCCGGCGGCGTCAACGTGCTGCGCTACGGCATGGCGCGCGACCTGATCCTGGGCCTCGAAGTGGTGCTGGCGGATGGCGAGCTGTGGAACGGCTTCTCCGGTCTGCGCAAGAACAACAGCGGCTATGATTTGAAGCAGCTTTTCATCGGCTCGGAAGGCACACTGGGCATCATCACCGGTGTCGAGGTCAAGCTGTTTCCGAAGCCGGCCAAGACAGAGACCGCCTATCTCGGCCTGGCCTCGTTCGAAGCGGCCGTCACGCTCTTCAACCGGGCACGCCGCGACTGTTCGGACCTGATCTCCGCTTTCGAGATCATCGGCGCCGAATGCATCGAGCTTGCCCGGCTGGTTGACCCCACAACGAGAGCGCCGGTCCCGGCACCCGTCCAGGTGCTGATCGAATTGTCGTCCAGCGCCGCCATCGATCTCAACGGCCTGCTGGCCGGGTTCCTCGGCGATGCGGTGGAGAGCGGCCTGGTGACCGACGCGGTTCTCGCCGCGAGCACCGCGCAGGCCAGGAGATTTTGGGCGATCCGCGAAGGCCTGGTCGAAGGCCAGGCCAAGCGCGGCTATCATGTGCGCACCGACCTGTCGGTGAAGATTTCCGACATCCCGGCCCTGATCAAGCAGGCCCGCCGCTTCGTCACAAACGATCATCCCGGCTGGCTTCCCCTCGCCTACGGCCACGCCGGCGACGGCAACATCCATTTCAACGTGCTGCCGCCGGCCGAACTTGCCGAGCACGAGGCTCGTGCGCGTGGTGCCGAGGTCATCGCCGGGCTCTATGAAATCGCCGCCGGCCTCGGCGGCTCGATCAGCGCGGAGCACGGCATCGGCCGCAGCCGCCGCAAGGAGTTCTGGGCCGGACTATCGCCGACGCATCGCCGCATGGTCGCGGCGCTGAAGAATGCCCTCGACCCCAAGGGCCTGATGAATCCCGGCTGTCTGTTGCCCGCGACGGAGACTTTTCCATGAAGCAGAGACTGGCCGCCATCGGCACCGTCGAGACATTGCCGCATCGGGTCGCGGCCTTCCTCAGCCGCGAGATCGAGTCCGGCGAATTGAACCCCGGCGCGCGCCTGCCGACCGAGCAGGAACTGTCCGAAAAATTCGGCGTCAGCCGCAACGTGGTGCGTGAGGCGATCGCCCAGCTCAGGGCCGACGGTATGATCGAGGCGCGGCAAGGCATCGGCGCTTTCGTGCTGGCGCCCGAGCAGCGAGCGGCGATCCGCATCGACCGCGAGGCGCTCAAGGACACGCACAACATGGAGCGGCTGTTCGAGCTGCGCTGCATCCTCGAGGCCGAATCGGCAGCGCTTGCCGCGGCGCGGCGCAATCAGGGCCATCTCGATTCGATCAAGGCTGCGCTCGACCGCATGGGCGGCGAGGAGCGTTGGGAAGAAGGCAGCATCGACGCCGATCTGCTCTTCCACCGTGAGATCGCGCGCGCCACCGGCAACAGCTACATCCACACCTTCATCTCGTTCGTCTGCGAGCAGATCCGCCACTCGATCCACTACGCGCGCATGACCAATCCGTTGCACGATCTCGTCGAGATCAATGTCGGCGAGCATGTGCGTATCTATGAGGCTCTGGTGGCGGGCGATCCGGCGGCGGCGGAAGCGGCGATGCGGGCGCACATCGTCGGCGCCGCCAACCGCGTCGGCGTCAAGCTGCCGCTCTCGAAAGCCAACGGAGCGAAATAGCCATGCCGGCGAGCGTCACCCGCATCTCCGATGTCTGCCTGCTGGTCGAAAACATCGAAAGGACGGTCGAGTTCTACGTTGAAAAGCTCGGCTTCCGCCTGCGCCGCCGCGCCGAAGGCTTTGCCGATTTCCATGGCGAGGGCGTGACGCTCGCCGCTTGGGAGCTCGACCACATCAACCGGCATACGGGCGTGTCCAACCTGAGATCGCCGCGCCATGCGCACAAGGTCTGCGTCGCCGTGCAGCTCGACACGCCGGCCGATATCGACCGGCTGCATGGCGAACTCAGCGCCAAGGGCGTGCCCTTCTACGGCCCGCCCGAAAACTACGTCTGGAACGCGCGCTGCGCCTATTTCACGGACCCGGACGACACGCTTTGGGAGCTTTACGCCTGGCTCGACGGCGGCCCTGGCGACTACCACGACGAACAGCCGTAGACGACGCCGAGCCGAAGGGAACGGCGCCTGGAGAAGAGACGAGAAAAGTCTGCAACAGGAGCGAAAAATGAGTGGGAACAGGGACTTCGAATTGAATCGCCGCGCTTTCGTGAAAGGCGGCATGGCTGCCGTGGCGGCCATATCTGCCGGCATGCAGCTGGTGCTGACGCCCGGCGCCAAGGCCGCCGGCAAGGTCGTCATCCAGTATGACTGGCTGATGTCCAACGGCCAGATCGGCGACATCGCGGCCGTCGCCAATGGCTACTTCAAGGACGCCGGGCTCGAGGTCGAGTTCAGCCCCGGCGGTCCGAATGCGTCGACCGTGCCGCCGGTGATCTCGGGCGCCGCGCAGCTTGGCCAGTTCTCGGAAACGCCGCAGCTCTATTCGGCCCGCGCCAGCGGCGTGCCGATCAAGATCATCGCCTGCGGCTTCCGCACCGGTCCTTATGCATTGACGTCCAAGCCCGCAAAACCGATCCGCGGCGTGGCCGATCTCAAGGGCAAGAAGATCGGCATCCAGCCGACGGCGCGCTTCGTCATCGACGAGATCCTGGCCAAGAACGGCATCGATCCGTCGGAGGTGACCATCGTCAATGTCGGCTTCGACAAGGCGCCGCTGGTTCGCGGCGATGTCGACGCGATCGGCGGCTGGATTACCAACACGCAGGCGCTCAGCGTCGTCGGCGACGACCGCATCGACCTCTTGACGCGTGACCTCGGGCTGAGCTCCTACGCCGATGTCTATTTCGCGACCGACGCGGCAATCGAAAAGGATCCTGAGACGCTGGCGAAGTTCATCGGCGCCGTCGGCAAAGGCTGGGGCTGGGTCCACGCCAATCCGCAGGAAGCGGTCAAGAAGATGGTCGCCGCTTATCCCGAAATGGATCTCGGCTGGGAGGAAAAGACAGTCAACCTGGTGCTGAAACTCTCCTTCGACGGCGCAACCGCCAAGGATGGCTGGGGGACGTTCGATCCGGCCTCGATCGAGGAGCAATTGGCGCTGCTCGACAAGGTTGGCCAATATCCGAACGGCCGCCCGGCGGCCGCCGATGTCTACACCACCAAGATACTCGAACTCTCGGCCGCCGACCGGCCCAAGCTCGACGCGCCCGCCGCGTGATGCCGGACGCGATCGAAGCGCGACAGCTGGATGTCGGCTATGGCGGCCGGCAGACAGCCGTCAAAGTGCTCGCCGGCCTCGACCTCACCGTCGCGGCCGGTTCCTTCCTGTCGATCCTGGGGCCGTCGGGCTGCGGCAAGTCGACCTTGCTCAGAGTGGTGGCCGACCTGCTCGACCCGCTTGGCGGCTCGATCAGCGTGCTGGGCGAAACGCCGCATACGGTGCGCTCGCGCCGCGATGTCGGCTTCGTGTTCCAGGATTCGACCCTCCTTCCCTGGCGCACGGTGCGCGACAATGTGCGCCTGCCGCTCGGCGTCGGTCAGGGCAGCCTGACGCGCAAGACCGAGGACCGCAGCACGGAACTGCTGGAATTGATGGGGCTCGGCGGCCTCAGTGAGCGCCTCCCGCATCAGCTCTCCGGCGGCCAGCGCCAGCGCGTGGCGATCGCGCGTGCCTTGCTCAGCGAGCCCAAATTGCTTTTGATGGACGAACCCTTCGGCGCGCTCGACGAGATCACGCGCGACCGGTTGAATGACGAACTGCTGGCGCTTTGGCGGCGCAGCGGCACGACTATCCTTTTTGTCACGCATTCGATCGCCGAAGCCGCCTATCTCGGCGAGCGCGTCATCGTGCTGGCCGCCAATCCTGGGCGCGTGGTCAAGGACCTCGACATGCGGCCCTTCAAGCAGGAGGGCAACCGCTGCAAGCGCGAGGATCCGGCGATCGTCGCCGCCATGGCCGACCTGCGCGTCGCGCTGGAGCGCGCATCGTGAGACAGGCGCCGCTCTCCCCGCAAATGACGGTCGCGCTTCCCATCCTGGGCGCGGCTTCGATCCTGCTTGCCTGGCAATATCTTTTGCCGTTGCTCGGCGTGCCGGCCTATATCGTGCCGACGCCGACAGCGATCTTCGGCGTGTTCCAAAAGAATTTTGCGCTCCTCATCGACAATCTGAGGCCGACGCTGATCGAGGCGCTGGCCGGCTTCGTCATCGGCAATTTCGCCGCCGTGCTGCTCGCCGTGCTCTTCGTCCACAGCCGCGTCCTGCAAGCCGCCTATTTCCCGATCGTGCTCTTCTTCAACACCATTCCGATCCTGGCGCTGTCGCCGATCATCATCCTGATCTTCGGACTCGGCATGACGCCGAAGATCGTGATTGCCGCGGTAATCTGCTTCTTCCCGACGCTGGTGAACATGATCCGCGGCCTCGATTCGGCGAGCGACAACGAGCACGAGCTGTTCCGCGTGCTGTCAGCGACACACTCGGAGATTTTCTGGAGCCTGCGTCTGCCCCGTGCCCTGCCGATGCTGTTCTCTTCGCTGAGGATCGCGTCGGCCACCGCCGTGATCGGCGCCATCGTCGGCGAGTGGATCGGCTCGGACAAAGGGCTCGGCGCGCTGATCATCCAGGCGACCTTCAACTATCAGTCCGATCGGCTTTATGCGGCGATCGTGCTGTCCTCGTCGCTGTCGATCGCGTTGTTTTGCCTCGTCGTCCTGATCGAGCGGCGAATCATCAAATATTGAGCAAGACGGCGGCCCCCGCGCCGTGTGCTCACGCATCGAGATAGGAACATCCTCCCGAGCAGGCATTCATCGCGCATTTATTCGGCCTGCGGTAGGATGCCGGCGTGCAACCAAACCGGGAGACAATTCGTGTCAAAAGCTTTTCACGTCTCGATCCGAACGATGCTGGCCTTCATATGTCTGGCCGGGCTGGTCGCCGTGGCGTCCGCCCTTTTCCCCGCCTCCGCCTCGGCGCAGCAACTGCGGCGATGCGCGAATGAGGGCGGCATATGCCGCTTGCCCTACCCCACCCAAGTGATCTACGGCGCCCGAGGCCGAACCACCGCACGGTTTTTCGACCGTCGGGCTGTGCCCTGCTCGAATCGCCTTTTTGGCGACCCTGCCCCCGGCCGCGAAAAGGCCTGTTATTTCGTGGCGCGTGGCGGCGGCTATGGCGATGACGACGACTACGGGGACGACGATTACGGCTCACGCCCCTACCGTGGCGAATGGGTCGCCTGCGCCAGGGAGGGTGAGTTCTGCGATTTCAGCGGCCGCGCGATGGTCAGATACGGCGCACGCGGCCAGTACACGCAGGATGTTTTCAGGAACGGCGTCAGATGCGGCAACGACGCCTTTGGCGATGACCCCGCTCCTGGCGCTCACAAGCGCTGCTACGTCAGGCAGTAGCCGTGCCTGAACCCGGCGCGCAATAAGGTGGCGGCCCCAGCAAGGGCCGTCGCCGCATTCTGCTTCAGCTTGTCCGGCAGGCTGGTGGGCGATGACGGGCTCGAACCGCCGACATCTTCGGTGTAAACGAAGCGCTCTACCAACTGAGCTAATCGCCCGCTTGAGCGCGGACCTTTAAGCAGTTAGGGCCGCATTCGCAAGGCTAAATGAACAGACGGCGCACCCGTCGGGGCGCGGATTTCCCCAGCTTCGGCGCCGCTGTCAAAAAACCTTCTCCTGATTGCTGTAATGCTTGAATGCCGCGCTTGACACCCGCAGGCGAACCCCTTATCCACCGCCCCAACGACGAACACGCCTGACACGTGCTCGTCAAGTGCGCGGGTGTAGCTCAGTCGGTTAGAGTGCCGGCCTGTCACGCCGGAGGTCGCGGGTTCGAGCCCCGTCACTCGCGCCATTTAACTTCCTGACACAGGTATATTTTCTGAAGTGGCTCTCCTGACACTTGGGGGAAGCGTCGGACCGTGTCGGCGCATCTTGCAGCAGCCGAATGAGAGTGCTTCGCCGTCACTCCTTGGTCTTTATATCAGCATCTGCTAAAATTTATTTTCCCAGGTGCCGTAATGCGAGCCAACGTTCCGCGCTTTCCCGGCAGTGATGTCGACCCGAGGCGTGATTGCACGCGGGCCAACGCTGGAACTACCGATTGATTCTGCTCGCAGATGGAGGGCCTACAACACAGGGAGGACACGATGGTCAGGCCAAGCAAGCGGGTGATAGCGGCTTTGTGGGTTCTTTGGCTTTTAAACCTGCCCGCCCAGGCAAGCAGCCTGGGCGATCTTGTCAAACATGGCGATCTCTCGGGGGTGGCTTCTGCCTTGGATAAAGGCGCTGCTGTCAACGAAGTTGACGGTGTTACGGCGCTCTATATCGCCTGCGAGGGCGGGAATGTGGAAATAGCAAAACTTCTGATAGATCGTGGGGCGGACGTTAACATGCCCGTCAGCTGGCAAAGAACGCCACTCTACGCGGCCAACAAGGGTGGCTATTCTGACGTCGTGAAGCTGCTGCTCGATAATGGCGCCGATCCAAATCAGGTGGCGAAATCGCAAACCCCGCTGCACGTGGCTGCCGAGAAAGGCTGTCTTCATTGCGTGATCCATCTTGTGGATGCTGGAGCAGACGTCAACGCGCTGACGTCGAATGGAAACCCACCCATACATTTGGCCAAGCTTAGCGGTCACGAAGACGTCGTGGCTTACTTGCGCGGTCACGGCGCGGGACAACCGGCCATCGCGCCTATTTCGGCGCGACTTGCATCGGCAAACGCCGAATCGGGCAAAGGGATTTTTGCCGAAACATGCGCTGTCTGTCATCTTTCAGCGCCGGATCGCAAGATTGCCAAACGCGTCAATCTGTGGGGCGTGGTAGGGAGACCGAAAGCAGCACAAAGCGACGTCCCGTATTCGTCGGCTCTGAAGGAAGCTGGCGGCACATGGACCTTTGAAGATCTCAATTCCTTCATCTCAAACCCGGCTTTCGCTTTGCCTGGAACAGACATGATTTTCCCGGGCCTGCCAGACGAGAACCAGCGAGCAAACCTGATCGCTTACCTACGGACCTTGAGCGACAGGCCGTTGCCGCTTCCCGAGAATTGATTGCTCCTGCGAATATGCGGCGCGACTGCGCTTCGGGGAGGCCCGCGCCCATCTGGCTGAAGAAGACCGGCCGATTGTCGTGGTCGCAGAGCTGGTCGGTATCCAACGTTGGCAAATTTCAGGCGTCAATTCGAAGCGTTGAAGGGGCCTCCGCGCGAATGCCGCAGCAGGTTTGCCGTCTGAGATCCTTGATCCCGGAACCATTCCAATCTTGTCCCGTTCAGCCAACGGGCGAAAAGACGGGAGAGATAAGATGGCTGTGAGATGTCGGATTTCCATCGACGATGAGAGGGATGTCGACGAGCTCGCCTTCCAGGAATTGCCGCGGGTTGGCGAAAGCGTGTCGATACCGGTCGAAGGGTCGAGCAGGGACCTTCGTGTGCTTCGTGTCGTGCACATGCCCGGCAGCGAGCAAGGCGCAACGACGATGCTGGAGCTGACCAGCAGGATTCTTTAGCGCTGCCCCCTCGGAATCACTCGCCCAGCACAACCCCGGAAGCGACAATCTGGGCCGTCCGTTCGGTGAGCTTCTGGCGCTTTACCAGCGTGGGCTTTTCGTAAGGCTTTTTCATCCTACCGTTCCAAATCGGCGCGCAGACAGGACGATGAACGCGCTCGCCTCAGTTGCGTTCCGCAATAAGGGGCCGCTAAAAAGCCGCAAAAAATGGAAGGCGGGAGGTCTCAGGCCCTGGCGAGCAGCGCCTCGACCTCCTGCGATGTCGGCATGGAAGGCGCGGTGCCGGGGCGGGTCACCGAGATGCCGGCGACCGCGCAGGCAAATCGCACGGCCTCCAGCGGCTCGACGCCTTTTGCCAGGGCGGCCGCGAGACCGCCGTTGAACGCGTCACCCGCTCCCGTCGTCTCGATCACCGGACCGGCATTGACCGCGTCGACATGCTCCGAACGGTTCTTGGTGTGGAGCAAAGCGCCCTCCTCGCCGAGCGTCACGATGACTGCGCCGACACCCTTGGCCAGCAGCGCGTCGGCGGCGCGGCGGGCGTCGTCGATCGAGGAAACCTTGATGCCGGTCAGCCCTTCGGCCTCCGTCTCGTTGGGTGTGACATAGTCGCAGAGCGCGTAGACGCGGTCGGGCAGGCTGGCGGCGGGGGCGGGGTTGAGGATGGTCGTCACCCCTGCCCCGCGCGCGATCTCGAGCGCCTTCAATGCTGCGCCGATCGGCTGTTCAAGCTGGGTAACGAAGACGCCGGCGGACCGGATCAGGTCGGCATGCGCCTCGATGTCGGCGGGCGAGATCAGCATCGCCGCGCCCGGGCTGACGATGATGGCGTTGTTGCCGCTGCCTTCCTCGACAAAGATGTAGGCCGCGCCCGTATAGCTGTCCGGCGTGTCGATGACGGCGCTTTTCACACCTGCGTCCTTCCAGGTCTGCTTCGCCATGTCGGCAAAGGCATCGACTCCGAGCCTGGTCAGGAAGGTGATGTCGGCGCCGAGCTTGCCTGCCGCCACTGCCTGGTTCGAGCCCTTGCCGCCCGGGCCGAGCTTGAAGGAATTGCCGAGGATCGTTTCGCCCAGGCGCGGCTGGCGGTCGGCGCGATAGGCGGTGTCGGCGACGAACACGCCCAGGATCACAACAGGCTTCATGACGACGGGCTCGCCTGTGGCCATGTCCTTACTCCGCATCCGGCGGCACGACGCCCTTACGGAAGGCAAAGCAGCCATAGAAGCGGCGCTCGCCGGTCTGGATCACGCAATAGGCTTTCTTGGAACGCTCGTAGAAGGCGTAGCGCTCGATCGAGATCATCGGCCAGGGCTTGCCCTCGGCGGCGTCGATCTCCTTCTGCACCTCCCTCTGCACCGGCGGGATTTCGTTTGGTTTGCCGACGATCTCCATGCGCGCTGCCGCATCGTCGACGAAAGTATCCAGCGGATAGAGCGAGAGCACCGCCTTCACCACCTCCGCCGCCGTCGCGTCGATACGCAACAGCTTGCCGAGCACCGTCTGCCTGGCCACGGAATCGGACGGGAAATTGGTGTCGGCGATGATCAGGTCGTCGCCATGGCCCATCGCCCGCAGCGCCTGGAGCACATCGGCATTGAGCAGCGGGTTGATCCCTTTGAGCATGGTTTCCTCTTGAAGGGTTGTGTGCGGTTAGAGACGCTTGCCGGTTGCGGCGTCGAAGAGGTGGACCTGGTCGAGACGCGGCTTGAGCTTGAGCGTGTCACCGGGCTTGAAGTCGTGTCGCTCGCGGAATAGCGCCACCATCTCGCCCTCGCCGAACCGTACGAACACCAGCGTCTCCGAGCCTGTCGGTTCGACCACCGAAATCGTGGATGCTACGCCGTCGGGATGGATTTCCAGGTGCTCGGGGCGCACGCCATAAATGACGGCCTGGCCGTCCGCCGCGGCGATATTGGTCGGCATCGGAAACGCCGAGCCTGCAATGTCGACCACGGGCTTCCCGCCCTTTTTAACGGTGCCCTTGAGCAGGTTCATCGCCGGCGAGCCGATGAAGCCGGCGACGAACAGATTGGCCGGCCGGTCGAACAGCTCCAGCGGCGCGCCGACCTGCTCGATGCGGCCGTCGCGCATCACCACGATCTTGTCGGCCATGGTCATGGCCTCGATCTGGTCGTGGGTGACGTAGATGGTTGTGGTCTTCAGCCGCTGGTGCAGCTCCTTGATCTCGGTGCGCATCTGCACGCGCAGCTTGGCGTCGAGGTTGGAAAGCGGCTCGTCGAACAGGAACACCTGCGGGTTGCGCACGATGGCGCGGCCCATGGCGACGCGCTGGCGCTGGCCGCCCGAAAGCTGGCGCGGGTAGCGCTTGAGATAAGGCGCGAGGTCGAGGATGTCGGCGGCACGCTTCACCCGTTCGGCGACGACGGCCGGATCGGTGCCGCGCAGCTTCAGCGCAAACGCCATGTTCTGCTCCACCGTCTTGTGCGGGTAAAGCGCGTAGTTCTGAAACACCATGGCGATGTCGCGCTTCGCCGGCGGCAGGTTGTTGACGACGCGGTCGCCGATCGAGATCGTGCCGCCGGAAACGGTCTCCAGCCCGGCCACCATCCTCAAGAGCGTGGACTTGCCGCACCCCGACGGACCGACCAGCACGACGAACTGTCCGTCGGCGATGTCGACACTGACCTCATGCAGGACCTTGACGGTTCCGAACGCCTTGGCCACACTGCTGATCGCGACTTGAGCCATCGTCTCCCCTTTATCGTTTGCGGTGAAGCTAGCCATTGCGAACGGCAACGGCAAGTCGGTATCTTATAGATAAAAAGCCAATCTTGTTGACAAGGTAATCGATTACGCGAATAGTGGCGAGTGCCAATCCGAGAGCAGGCCTGTTATCCTGAAATCGGAGATCCGGCGACGCAGGGTGGGGTCCCACGTCCGGTATGATCGAGGAGAACCGAGAGGCGTTTCGACGTCTGAGAGATTGGCACTTCAATTCAAGCATTGTTGTTCTGGGAGGAACCTGTAGATGAGAGTCGATCTGTATGAAAAACTGATGCGCGCCGGCGCCAGCCGCCGCGATGTGCTGAAGGGTGCGGCCAGCATGGCCGCAATCGCCGCCGCCTCCGGCGCCGGGCTCGGAGCACTGACGAAGCCTGCGGCCGCCGACGACAGTCTGCGCGCGAAAATCCTGCAGATCCCGGGCGTCGGCAAAGGCCAGCCGACGGACGCCGACTTCCAGAAGGTCGGCGAGCTCTGCCTCGAAGCGACCAAGGCCAATGTCAAGGAAGGCGAGTTTGCCGGTGTCGAGCTCACCTTCATGGGCCTCAACAATCAGAACCTCCACAACGTGCTGTTCCGCGGCTTCCTGAAGCCGTGGGAGGCCTATACGGGCGCCAAGATCAGCTGGATCGACCTTGCTCAGGCCGACTACAACGCCCGTCTGCAGCAGTCCATCGCAACCAAGACCGTCGACTTCGACATCATCGAGATGGGCGCGCCTTTCGAAGGCGACGTCTGCGGCAAGGGCCTTACCTCCGAGATGCCCGATTGGGTCAAGAAGCAGATCGATTTCGACGACCTCGTCAACTACCTGAAGCCGCCGGTCGGCACCTGGGACGGCAAGCAGTATCGCGTGACGATCGACGGCGATGCGCACAATTTCAACTACCGCACCGACGTGTTCGCGGATGCCGATCTCGCCAAAGCCTGGAAGGAAAGCGGCGCCACGACCGAATGGGGCGTGCCGAAGACCTGGCAGGAAGTGCAGGCCGTCACCAAGTTCCTCAAGGGCAAGCAGTTCAAGGGCCAGGACATCTATGGCTATCTGGACGCGCCCAAGCCCTGGGGCGGCTTCGGCTTCTATTTCCTCGGCAGCCGCGCCACCGCTTACGCCAAGCATCCCGATGACAAGGCCTGGCTGTTCGACGCCGACACGATGAAGCCGCGCATCAACAACCCGGCCTGGGTGCGCGCCATCCAGGACGTCATCGACGCCCTACCGTCCGAACCCGCCGACCAGATCAATGCCGATCCGAACACCACTGCCTTCCAGCAGTTCCTGGCCGGCACCGGCTCGATGATCCCCTGGTGGGGCGACGTCGGCTCGAATGTGAAGACCAATGACTCGTCGGTCATCGGCGATGTCACCGGCTTCTCGATCCTGCCCGGCTCCGACGACGTCTACAATTCCAAGACCGGCAAATGGGAAAAGCTCGCCAGCGGGCCGAACTATGCGCCGAACTGCGCCTATCTCGGCTGGGGCGTCTATGTCATGGCTCGCGTCGATTCCGACGAGAAGAAGAAGAAGGCCGCATGGTCGGCCGCCGCCCATCTCGGCGGCAAGGACCTGTCGATCTGGACGGCGATGTATCCGTCGGGCTTCCAGCCCTACCGCAACTCCCATTTCAACGTTCCCGAATGGGTGGCCGCCGGCTATGACGAGGCCTTCATCACCTCCTACCTGAAATCGGAAGGCGATTCCTACAACCATCCGAACGCTGCGATCGAGCCGCGCATTCCCGGCATCTTCCAGTACTACTCCGCCGCCGAGGACATCCTGGCCAACACCTTTGCCGGCAAGATGAAGGCGCAGGAAGGCGCCGACGCCATCGCCGCGGCCTGGGAAAAGCTGACCGACCAGATCGGCCGCGAGAACCAGATCAAGCTCTACAAAGCCTCGCTCGGCATGTAGGCTGGCTTATGAGACGTCGCGGCCCGGTGGCACATCGTCACCGGGCCGCATTTTTACCGGCTCGGCCGGTTTGATGCGTTTGAGCAATTCCAGGAAAAGTGTGAGCGGTTTTCCGTCCGGAATTGCGTAAAACAAAGAGATAGAGCGGTTCGCCGTTTCCGTGAAACGGTGAAGCGCTCTAGAAGGCGAGAGGCGTGGCTGAACAGACTTCGACCGTGAATGCGTGGCCGGCACATCCGGCCGACCTGATCCCGGCAGGCCGCAAGCGCCTCGGTTGGGGCCTGCTTGCCATTGCAACCCTTGGCCTGCTGGCGATCATCGTCGTGCAGATCCTCTACAAGACCGAGATGTCCACGGTCGGTTTCGACACATGGCGCCCTGTGGTCTACGCCTACATCTTGTGGGGCGCGGCGCTTGGCGCCTGGCAGGTGCTGACGCGCGGCGAGGACGGGCAGCGCGCGCTGTTCCTTTTGCCGGCCCTGCTCTTCACCATCGCCATGGTGATCTTCCCGACGCTGTTCGGCTTCTACATCGCGCTGACCGACTGGAATCTCAGCTCTTTCAGCGGACGCAGGTTCAACGGCCTCGACAATTTCTGGCAGATGCTGGCCGACCCCTATTACCGCAACGCGCTGCTCAACATGGTGCTCTATGTGCTTGCGGTGCTGGTCGAATATGTCATCGCCTTCGGCCTGGCGCTCCTGCTCAATGCGCAGATCCGCGCCCGCAAATTCTTCCGCGTCGTCTTCCTGCTGCCGCTGATGCTGTCGCCGGTCGCGGTGTCCTGGATGGTCGGCAAGTCGCTGATGGAATACCGGTTCGGACCGGCGGCGACGCTGGCGCGTCATCTTGGCTGGAACAATCCCGCCTTCTTCTCCGATCCGATCACTGCCCGCATCTCGATCATGATGCTCGACGCCTGGACCTTCATCCCGTTCATGATGATCATGCTGCTGGCCGGCCTGCAGGCGATGTCGCGCGAGGTGCTGGAAGCCGCCCGCGTCGATGGCGCGACCGCATGGCAGACATTCTGGCAGGTGACCTTTCCGCTGATGCTGCCGGTATCGGTGACAGCCGTGATCCTGCGCATCATCTTCAAGCTGAAGCTTGCCGACATCATCATCACCCTGACTTCAGGCGGCCCCGGCGGCGCCACCGATTCCGTGTCGAGCTTCATCTATCGCGAATACCGCGACCGCTCGAATGTCGGCTACGGCACCATGCTGGCCATGGCCTATCTGGTCATCATCGTCGTGTTCGTGACCTGGCTGCTGAAATTTGCCAGTCGCTTCGTGCGCAACGTCAACTGAGCGGCATCATGAGCGTCCAGACCACCGACTACACCGTTTCCGAAATCCGCTCGCCGGCGGCCTTCATCGCCAGCCGCGTCTTCATCTATGGCGCGCTTGCCTTTTGGGCATTCGTCTGCCTGTTCCCGATCTATTGGACGATCACCACCTCGTTCAAATCGGCGGTCGACGTCACCCAAGGTCATCTCATTCCCTTCGTCGACTTCACGCCTGATTGGAAGGGTTGGCGCTCGCTCGGCCTGTCGCCGGATTCGATCTCCCAGACCTCGACCGTGCGCGACGAATTCCTCAAACGCTTCATGAACTCGGTCATCACCTCGGTCGGCGCATCGAGCCTCGCCATCATCATCGGCAGCCTCGCCGCCTATGGCCTTGTCCGCTACCGCTACAAGTTCGCCTGGTTCAAGAACGAGGACATCTCCTTCTTCTTCCTGTCGCAGTTGATCCTGCCGCCGGTCGTTCTGGCGCTCCCCTTCCTGGTGCTCTACCGCGAAGTGGCCCTCCTTGATACGCGCATCGGGCTCGTGCTCCTCTACACGCTGATGGTGCTACCGATCGTCATCTGGATCATGCGCGACCAGTTCAACTCGATACCCGTTGAATTGGAGGAGGCAGCCCTTGTCGACGGGCTGTCGATCTGGGGCGCCTTTTTCCGCATCGTCATGCCGATCGCGCTGCCCGGCATGGTCGCCGCCTTCATCCTGGCGATGGTGCTGTGCTGGAACGAGTATTTCTTCGCCGCCCTTCTGACATCGACCGATGCCAAGACCATCCCAGTTATGGTGGCGAGCCAGACCGGCTCGCAAGGCATCAACTGGTGGTCGATGGCGGCCTTGGCCACCGCCGCAATCACGCCGCTGGCCATCATCGGCATCGCGCTCGAGCGCTATCTGATCATGGGCATGACGGCCGGCTCGGTGAAGTAAGCGGCGCCTTTCCTTCTCCCCTTGTGGGAGAACGAAGAACCGCGCCTATCGCACCAGAATCGACCGCAAATGGTCGAGGATCATCGCAACCCCGATCTTGCCGAGGCCCGCCGAGGCTTCCGCGGCACTTTTCGTGTACCAGCCGGTGTTGTCGGCCAAATGCTTCTCATCCACCGCCTCCGGGCACAGCGCCAGCATCAGCGAGGTTTCGCCGATGCCGGCATGGTCGAACGGATATTTGCCGTTCATCGCGGCCGGCATCAGAGGGTGCACCTGGACCCAATTGAAAACATTCTCACCCTGCGCATGGCCGGCATAGTAATCGGCCATGGCGTTCGAACCCCACCAGCCTTCGCCGCGTTCCTTCTCCAGGAAGCGGAAGATCGCCTGCCGGCCGGCGGTCTTGAAGGCGAGATCGGTCGGCATGCCCGCCGCGAAATTCTCGGTCTGGTGATGGATGATGGCGTGGATGTTGCGGAAGCCGATACGCAGCAGGCCGTAGAACAATTCCTCCGCGAAAGGCGAAAGCGCCGGGCCGCCGACCTGCACCGAGCCGCTGCCTTCCGGCGCCGCGACCGCGTAGCTTGCCGCGCCGTAGTAGAAGGGTGGCAGGATGACGAGGTCCCTCTCCTTCTCGATCAGCTCCACCGTCTTGATGACGGCCAGCGTGTCCATGCCGACTGCCATGTGCTCGCCGTGATATTCGAGCACGCCGAGCGGCAGCACCATCGGCCAGTTCTCCTCGATCGCCTTGCGGATCTGGTGCGGCAGCATAAGTTCGTAGCGCATCTCCTTACTCCATGTTGGTGTGCCTGGCGCGCATCGCTTCCGGCGTCGCATTGGTCAGCGCCTGGAGCTTCAGCACCATGATTTCGAACAGAAGAAACAGCGCGCCTTCGAACAGCGAGCCCATCGGCAGCACCGAGCTTCTTGCCTCGCCCTGGTCGCTGGCCATCGTCTGCGCCGGGATGACGAGCGTGAAGTCGGCGAGTTTGGCGGCGCTGCTTGCCGGTTCTGCCGTCAAGAGCAGCACCTTCGCGCCGGCCTCGCGGGCAACCCGCATCAAGGTCAGCACCGTGGTGGTCTCGCCGGGACCTGAGCTCGCCAGGAACACATCCCCTTGCCCCAACGGCGGCGTGGTCATGTCGCCGACGACCGAGACCGGCAGGCCGAGATGGTAGAGCCGCATGGCGAAGCCCTTGACCTGCAGCGCCTCGCGGCCGCAGCCATAGACGGCGATCCTGCCAGCGCCGGCAAGCATTTCGCAAGCGGCGTCGATGCGAGCTTCATCCGTGCGCGCCAGCACTGCGCCAAGCTCGTCCAGCGCGGTCGCGAACATGCTGGATCCGGCTTTGATCATGATGGCTCACCCTTCTGCGCAATATCGCGATTTGCGGTGCGCGCCGCGAAAGGCTTGTTTTTGTTCATGCTACCATCGCGAAAATCGCTGTCCAACGAGCCTCGGCACTTTTGCTGGGCCACGAGCGTGATAGTGTCATGTCAGACAAATCACTCCGGGACATCGTCAGACATGAAGACACGGCACTTCGACCGCATCGGCAATGGCGGCATCACCTTCACCGAACTCGGCTTCGGCACCGCGCCGCTCGGCAATCTCTATCGCGCCATCTCCGACGAGGACGCCAATGCCACGTTAGAGGCGGCATGGGCGACCGGCTGCCGCTACTTTGATACGGCACCTCTTTACGGCCTCGGCCTGTCGGAAACCCGCCTCAACCCGTTTCTGCGCGGCAGGAAGCGCGACGACTATGTGCTGTCGAGCAAGGTCGGGCGCATCATGCGCGTCGCCCCGCCGGACCAGCGCACCGGCATTGGCAAGTTCTTCGAGACGCCGTCGCGCCGGGAAGTCTACGACTACTCCTATGATGGCGTCATGCGCTCCTTCGAGGCCTCGCTGGAGCGCCTCGGGGTCGACCGTATCGACATCCTCTTCGTCCACGACGTCGACATCTTTACCCATGGCAGCAAGGAAGCCTCCGATGCCCGCATCGAGGAGTTCATGTCATCCGGCTATTACGGGCTGCTTTCGCTGCGCGACCAGGGCGTCATCAAGGCCTTCGGCGGCGGCATCAACGAGTGGCAGGTGGCACAGACCCTCGCCGAACGCGGCGATTTCGACCTGTTCCTGCTCGCCGGCCGCTACACGCTGCTCGAGCAGGAGGCGCTTGCCACCTTCCTGCCGCTTTGCCAGAAGCGCGGCATCGGCATCGTGCTGGGCGGCCCCTACAATTCCGGCGTGCTGGCGACCGGCCCGAAGCCCGGAGCCTTCTACAATTACAGCGAGGCGCCGAAGGAGATCCTGGATCGCGTGGCGCGCATCGAAACCGTCTGCAAGCGCCACAATGTGCGCCTGATCGAGGCGGCTCTGCAGTTCCCGCTGCAGCATCCTTCGGTGGTGTCGGTGATCCCTGGCGGCCAGCGGCCGGCCGAAGTCGAAAGCAACCGCGCGCTGCTCGACACCAAGATACCTGCGGCGCTGTGGGCGGATTTGAAACAGGAAGGCCTGATGCGCGCCGACGCGCCAACGGCCTGAATGGCCTGCGAACAGCCATAAAAAGAAAAGCCGGGCTTGCCCGGCTTTTCTGTTCTTAAAAGAAAAAGGTCTTAGTTGACCGCGTCCTTGAGGCCCTTGCCGGCCGAGAACTTCGGCACGGTACGCGCCGGAATCTTCACTTCCGCGCCGGTCTGCGGGTTGCGGCCGGTCGAAGCAGCGCGTTTTGACACGGTGAAATTTCCGAAGCCGACAAGCCGGACATCGCCGCCCTTCTTCAGTTCGCCAGTTATCACGGAGAACACCGCATCGACGGCGGACTGCGCATCAGCCTTCGAAATGCTTGCGGAGTCGGCGACGGCGGACACCAGTTCGTTCTTGTTCATAAAAATTCCCTTCCATGAGAAAACCGGAACTACGACTCATCCGGCAGGAGACGGACTTTAGAAAGAAGCGCTCCGGAACCCAAGCCGAAAACCGCGGAATTCCGGGCTTTTTTCCACTTTTTCGTGGCTTTTCACACGAAAAAAGCCGGGCTTGAAAGCCCGGCTCTCTCTTTGTGCGCTGCAATATTAGCAAATGCTAATGAGCAAGCGACTTTCCAGCATCGTCGCCGCTGTCGACGGGAGCCGGCGCATTGACCGGTTCGACCCACTCGATCGGCTCCGGCATCCTGACCAGCGCGTGCGCGAGCACCTCGCCGACCCGCGAGACCGGGACGATCTCCATGCCGTTCTTCACATTGTCCGGAATCTCCGCCAGATCCTTGACGTTCTCTTCCGGGATCAGCACCTTCTTGATGCCGCCGCGCAGCGCCGCGAGCAGCTTCTCCTTCAGGCCGCCAATCGGCAGAATACGGCCGCGCAGCGTGATTTCGCCGGTCATCGCCACATCGGCGCGGACCGGAATACCCGTCAGCACCGACACGATGGCCGTGGCCATGGCCGCACCGGCGGACGGACCGTCCTTCGGCGTGGCACCCTCCGGCAAATGCACGTGGATGTCGCGCTTGTCGAACAGCGGCGGCTCGACGCCGAAATCGATGGCGCGCGAGCGGACGTAGGACGCCGCCGCCGAGATCGATTCCTTCATCACGTCGCGCAGATTGCCGGTCACCGTCATGCGGCCCTTGCCGGGCATCATGACGCCTTCGACCGTCAGCAGCTCGCCGCCGACTTCCGTCCAGGCAAGACCCGTGACCACGCCGACCTGATCGTCGGCCTCGATCTGGCCGAAGCGGAAGCGCGGCACGCCGAGATAATCGGCGAGGTTGTCCGCCGTGATCTTCACCGTCTTCTTCTTGGTCCGCAGGATCTCGGTCACCGCCTTACGGCCGAGCTTCATCAGCTCGCGCTCCAGGCTGCGCACGCCGGCTTCCCGCGTGTAGGTCTGGATGATGCCGCGGATCGCGTCCTCGCCGACCGAGAATTCGTTCGGCTGCAGGGCATGGTCGCGGATCACCTTGGGCATCAGGTGACGCTTGGCGATCTCGATCTTCTCGTCCTCGGTGTAACCGGCGATACGGATGATCTCCATGCGGTCCATCAGGGGCGCAGGGATGTTCAGCGTGTTCGCGGTCGTCACGAACATCACGCTCGACAGGTCGTATTCGACCTCGAGGTAATGATCCATGAACGTCGAGTTCTGCTCCGGATCGAGCACTTCCAACAGGGCCGAGGACGGATCGCCGCGGAAGTCCTGGCCCATCTTGTCGATCTCGTCGAGCAGGAAGAGCGGGTTGGACTTCTTGGCCTTCTTCATCGACTGGATGACCTTGCCGGGCATCGAGCCGATATAGGTCCGCCTGTGGCCACGGATCTCGGCCTCGTCGCGCACGCCGCCGAGCGCCATGCGGATGAACTCGCGGCCGGTGGCCTTGGCGATCGACTTGCCGAGCGAGGTCTTGCCGACGCCGGGCGGGCCGACGAGGCACAGGATCGGCCCCTTCAGCTTCTTCTGGCGGCTCTGCACGGCGAGATACTCGACGATGCGTTCCTTGACCTTGTCGAGGCCGAAGTGATCGGCATCGAGCACGTCCTGCGCAAAGGCGAGGTCCTGCTTGACCTTGGAGTTCTTGCCCCACGGGATCGACAAGAGCCAATCGAGATAGTTGCGCACGACCGTCGATTCAGCGGACATCGGCGACATCGAGCGCAGCTTCTTCAACTCGGCCTCCGCCTTTTCGCGGGCCTCCTTGGAGAGCTTGGTCTTCTTGATGCGCGCCTCGATCTCGGCGGCCTCGTCGCGGCCATCCTCGCCCTCGCCGAGCTCCTTCTGGATCGCCTTCATCTGCTCGTTGAGGTAGTACTCGCGCTGCGTCTTCTCCATCTGGCGCTTGACGCGCGAACGGATGCGCTTTTCCACCTGGAGCACGGAGATTTCGGCTTCCATGAAGCCCATCGCCTTCTCCAGACGCTCCTTGACGGAAAGCGTTGCGAGCATCTCCTGCTTCTCGGGGATCTTGATGGCGAGATGCGATGCAACCGTATCGGCGAGCTTGGAATAGTCGTCGATCTGGCTGGCGGCACCCACCACTTCGGGCGAGATCTTCTTGTTCAGCTTGACGTAATTCTCGAAGTCGGTGACGACCGAGCGGGCAAGCGCCTCGATTTCGACCTCTTCCTCTTCCGGCTCGGCGAGCGCCGTGGCGCGGGCCTCATGGAAATCGGCACGGTCGGTGAACGAGACGATCTTGGCGCGCGAGGCGCCCTCGACCAGCACCTTCACGGTGCCGTCGGGAAGCTTCAAAAGCTGCAGCACATTGGCGAGCGTGCCGATGTCGAAAATCGCACCGGGCTCAGGATCGTCGTCGGCTGCATTCATCTGGGTGGCAAGCAGGATCTGTTTTTCCTGACCCATCACCTCTTCCAGCGCCTTGATCGACTTTTCACGCCCCACGAAGAGCGGAACGATCATATGCGGGAACACGACGATATCGCGCAGTGGGAGGACTGCGAAAACGCCGTCGCCGGAAGCCTTGGATATCTTGGCCATTGTCCAACCTTTCATGTCGCGGCCGCTTATTTTAGCCAACCGCGAATCTCATATTAACGACCGAGCGTCGTTCCGCCTACCACCGTTTGTGACGGGAATTTTACAGCACAGAATTCGGCGCCTCGGCCTTCTGCTGTTAGGTGGATGTAACCGAGGCAAAGATCAAGGGTTAACACGGTCGTTCGAGCCCTTCCACTGCTCGCCTCCCCGCCCTTGACAGCAAAACGGCGCCACGCGGGCGCCGTTCCATGAAAATTGTCGGGCGCAGTGCCATTTCAGGCGCTGACATTGCCCTTCTTTTCCTTCTGCTCGGAGTAGATGTAGAGCGGCCGGGCGTTGCCGGACACCACCTCTTCCGAAATCACCACCTCGCGCACGCCTTCCAGCGCCGGCAGCTCGAACATGGTGTCGAGCAGGATCGCTTCCATGATGGAGCGCAGGCCGCGCGCGCCTGTCTTGCGCTCGATCGCGCGCTTGGCGATCGCCGACAGCGCGTTCTCGTGGAACGTCAGGTCGACATTCTCCATCTCGAACAGCCGCTGATATTGCTTGACCAGCGCGTTCTTCGGTTCGGTCAGGATCTGGATCAGCGCCGGCTCGTCGAGGTCTTCCAGCGTCGCCAGGACCGGCAGACGACCCACGAATTCCGGGATCAGGCCGAATTTCAGGAGATCCTCCGGCTCGACCTGGCGGAACAGGTCGCCGGTGCGCCGATCCTCGGGCGAAGCCACGGTGGCGCCGAAGCCGATCGAGGTCTTGCGGCCGCGATCCGAGATGATCTTGTCCAGCCCCGCGAAGGCGCCGCCGCAGATGAACAGGATGTTGGCGGTGTCGACCTGCAGGAATTCCTGCTGCGGATGCTTGCGGCCGCCCTGCGGCGGCACGGAGGCGACCGTGCCCTCCATGATCTTCAGGAGCGCCTGCTGCACGCCCTCGCCCGACACGTCGCGGGTGATCGAGGGATTATCCGACTTGCGCGAGATCTTGTCGATTTCGTCGATATAGACAATGCCGCGCTGCGCCCGCTCGACATTGTAGTCGGCCGACTGCAACAGCTTCAGGATGATGTTCTCGACGTCCTCGCCGACATAGCCGGCCTCGGTCAGCGTCGTGGCGTCGGCCATGGTGAACGGCACGTCGATGATGCGGGCGAGCGTCTGCGCGAGAAGCGTCTTGCCGCAGCCGGTCGGGCCGATCAGAAGGATATTGGACTTGGCCAGCTCGACGTCGTTGTTCTTGCCGGCATGCGCCAGGCGCTTGTAGTGGTTGTGAACCGCCACCGACAGCACGCGCTTGGCATAGGGCTGGCCGATGACGTAGTCGTCGAGGACCTTGAGGATTTCCTGCGGTGTCGGCACGCCTTCGCGCGACTTCACCATCGAGGTCTTGTTCTCCTCGCGGATGATGTCCATGCACAGCTCGACACATTCGTCGCAGATGAAGACCGTCGGCCCCGCGATCAGCTTGCGGACCTCGTGCTGGCTCTTGCCGCAAAACGAGCAGTAGAGGGTGTTCTTTGAATCACCGCCGCCGTTGCTGACCTTGCTCATTTTTCTGTCCTTTCACCGACGCCCGCCGACCGTCTGGCTTTGAGTGACGTCTTCACCAATCTATCGCGGGAATCCGCCACCGCCAGTGTCCCGGCTCACACAGCGCATTCCGTACGAAACACAAATCAGAAAACGCGGCAATGATTCGCAGCAACCCCACGCAAAGCTAAGCCGTCGAAAATCAACATAGCCTTAACGTAGGCAATCCCAACGCCTGAGGGAACAGCCAAATGTGGCCGAAATGCCGCAAGACCCGCCAAAACCGCGTTATGCTGCCATTTGCCGTCGAGGTCAGGCTGAAGCGGTGGCTGTCTCGACCGCCTCGCGGCTGGAAATGACCTTGTCGATCAGGCCGAAGTCCCTGGCCTCGTCCGCGGTCATGAAATGGTCGCGGTCGAGCGTCTTCTCGATCTCGTCATAGCTCTTGCCGGTATGCTTGACATAGACCTCGTTCAAGCGGCGCTTCAGCTTGATGATGTCCTGCGCATGACGTTCGATGTCCGAGGCTTGGCCCTGGAAGCCGCCGGACGGCTGATGGACCATGATGCGGGCGTTCGGCGTGGCAAAACGCATGTCCTTGTGGCCGGCGGTCAGAAGCAGCGAACCCATCGAAGCAGCCTGGCCGATGCAGAGCGTCGACACCGCCGGCTTGATGAACTGCATAGTGTCGTAGATCGCCATGCCCGAGGTGACGACGCCACCCGGCGAATTGATATAGAGGTTGATTTCCTTCTTGGGATTCTCCGCCTCGAGAAACAAAAGCTGTGCACAAACCAGCGTCGCCATCCCGTCCTCGACCGGCCCGGTGATGAAGATGATGCGTTCCTTCAAGAGGCGCGAGAAAATGTCATAGGCACGCTCGCCGCGGTTGGTCTGCTCGACCACCATCGGAACGAGGTTCATGTAGGTTTCAACGGGGTTCTTCATGGACTACCCTTGTAGGAGATGGATTCCGGCACCTTGATATATCAGCAATCGCGCGGAATCGTTCTGGATTGGTTACGACCTAAATAGGATGCCGGCTCACCCTAGCGCAAGGCCGCCTCTCCTAGCCATCTGGTTAAGCCGAATCAAGCGCGGTAGGCCCGCGGAGCACGGGCGCGCTCTGGCCTAATGAGACGGGCCCAGTCCCGGCCGGCCCCGTAAGGCGCTCGCAAGGTAGCAATTCCTTAACGACGACGCTTAACGAAAAGCCTTGAAATCGCTGTCCGCCCGCGGAGCTTCCGTTACAGTCCTGCATTGTGAAGACATCCTTTTTCAACGGGGGAATGTCATGATCCGCAAAAGCTCCGCATCGCTGGCGGCAGTCGCGATGCTTGCCAGCGTCTGTGAAACCGCCGCAGGCGGCCGCGCGCTCGAATGCTACGAGCCGATCCACAGGCCGGCACTTTACGATACCCTCTACGAGGACGTGATGCTGAACCCTGGCGGACAGGTGGTCGACTACGACGCGCCGATTTACGGCACCTATCAAGGCGTGGAGCAGATCGCGCCGCCGCGCGTCACCTACGAGACCGCGCCGGCGGTCACACGCACGGTCTACCACACTGTCAAGGTCGACGATGGCGGCTATGCCTGGGAATGGCGCGTCATCCATGGCCGCAAGGTGCTGTGCAAGGTATGGCGAAAGGCCCGCTATGCGCGCGTCGCCGAGACGGTCGTGGTCCAGCCGGAGCGCGTCCGGCGCGTCGTTCAGCCGGCGGAATATGAAGCGGTTGCCCACGAAGTGCTGGTGCGGCCGCAACAAGTCCGCATCCGGGAAATCCCGCCGTCTTACGGGACGGTAGCGCGTAGGGTGGTGGTGCGGGAAGGTTCGACCAGCTGGCGGCGCGTGCACATTCCGCGGCATTGCCAGGATTAGCCGGTACTTCGCCTACGGGTTGCAGCCGGCCGGGCGGTGGTGTCGCGCGCCGGCCGGAGCTGTCCCCGGGTCAGGCGAGGTCGATGTCGAGGATCGCCATTGAGAAATTGTAGTCGCCGTCGTCCTCGTCCTTGAAGACGATGCCGAGGAATTCGTCGCCGACATAGACTTCGGCCGAGTCTTCCTTGCGCGGACGCGCCTTCACCTGCAGCTTGGGATTCTGGAAGACGCGCTTGAAATAGGCGTCCAGCTTTCTGATTTCGTCAGGCTTCAAAAGACTTCTCCGAAATGTCGGCTTAATTCATGGAACGCGCTTCTGACACGCCGACGATGGCGATGTAAAGGCAAGCCGACAGGATAACACGTGACAACCGGCACTTGAAAACCGGGGCCGGATTCCGGTCACCAGGCGGGCTGACAGTCTCAGATGTCGAAGCTGACCACGTGGTCCATGCTCTGCGACGGCAGGAGCTGGTCCATCTGTCGCGAGGGCTGGTCGCAGCCGGTTTCCCCCACGACCCGCGCCGGCACGCCGGCGACCGTCTTGTTGTGCGGCACGGGCGACAGCACCACCGAACCGGCGGCAATCTTCGAGCAATGACCGACCTCGATATTGCCGAGAATCTTGGCGCCGGCGCCGATCAGCACGCCGCGGCGGATCTTCGGATGACGGTCGCCATTGGCCTTGCCGGTGCCGCCCAGCGTCACGCCGTGCAGGATCGACACGTCATCCTCGATGACCGCCGTCTCGCCGACGACCAGCCCGGTGGCGTGATCGATAAAGATACCCTTGCCGATGCGAGCGGCCGGGTTGATATCGGTCTGGAACACCGACGACGACCTGCTCTGCAGGTAGAGCGCGAAGTCCCGGCGGCCATGGTTCCATAGCCAGTGCGCCAGACGATGCGTCTGGATGGCGTGAAAACCTTTGAAATAGAGCACCGGCATGATGAAACGGTCGCAGGCCGGGTCGCGATCGTAATAGGCCTGGATGTCGACGCGCACCGTCGTGCTCCAGTCAGGATCGTCGTCCAGCATCGCCTTGAACGTTTGGCGGATGAGATCGGAGCCGATATCCTGGTGATCAAGGCGCTCGGCAAGCCGGTGGATCACCGCTTCTTCCAGGCTCTCCTGGTTGAGGATCGTCGAATAGAGGAAGGCCGCCAGCAACGGATCGCGGTTCACCGCCTCCATCGCTTCATCGCGGATCGACCGCCAGATCGGATCGACCGGCTGCACCCTGCTGGGGCGGGCAATCGTAATGCTGTTCATCGACGCTCTCCGGCCTTCCTCATTCTCCGGCGGCACATATAGGCCACATCATAGCACGGTTGAACTCAATTTTCCTTAGTGCTTTGTCAAATGGACCTGGTTCACGCAAATTCAAGCGGCGATGGAAAACGAACCCTTGATCGGGAGCGCATTCGAAATCGCCTCGATTGTCGTCTCCCCAAACGTAGGAAACGGTCACAGTCCGGCGTCAGACCTCACTGCGGCAATGCCGTTCCGGCCTGTTCCGCCACCATGTAAGCGGCGTACCAGTCGGGCCAGTTCTTGTCGTACTGTCCGCCAGCGCGTTTCTCATGTTCGCCGTGTGCCGCCGCGGCCCGCCGCAGCGCGGCCGCGAGTTCCGGGGATGAAGTGAACGTCGTATCACCCGCATCGACGCGCCCGGGCAAGCGCTGGGTGATCTCCTGCAGCAGCCAGCCATTGCCGTCCGGATCGCTGAATGTGACGAACGAGGAATAGCTGCGCCCCTCCGGATGCCGGCCTTTGATCGGCGGCTGGCCGGGGCCGTCGCGGTGGAAGATGTCGCTTGCCTCGACGCCACGCGCCACGAGTTCAGCCCGGGCCGCTTCAATATCGGACACGATCAGATAAAGCACTTTCGCCGAACCAGGCGCGGCCGATGTGAGGCCCGTGCCGAATTGGATCGAACATGGCGAACCCGGCGGCGTGAACTGCACGACCCGGAACGCGTCGCCGACCACGAAGTCGGCATCGAGCCTCCAGCCCAAGCCGGCATAGAAGCCCTTGGCTCGATCGACATCGGCAACTGGGATGACGACCGCCTCCAATTTCATGTCGATCGTGCCAGGTTTCGTCCCGCCGGTCATGTCACGCTCCTTGGGTTCGATCTCGGCAGCTTCCCTCCGTCGCGCATTTTGGTCAATCGGATACATATGCTCTTGAAGCCGGCGGCGACTTGCGTTGTCCTGCCAGCCTTAGCCGCCCGGAAAAATTCGTCATGGAAAAAGAGACGCTGATCGATGTTGCGCTGAAAGCCGAGCTTTGCGCCCTCTATCAGGCCGGGGACCGGCACTATCACAACCTCGCCCATATCGAGGCCATGCTGGCGCTGGCTGAAGAATACCGAGACCTGCTCGACGACCCGGGCGCCGTCGAAGCGGCGATCTGGTTTCATGACGCGATCTATGACAGCCGCGCCAAGGACAATGAGGCAAAAAGCGCAGACCTGGCCGAGAAAAAGCTTGCCGGGCGCGTCGATCCTCATCGCCTAGCCCGCATAGCGGCGATGATCAACGCGACCGCCACCCATCAATTGCCGCCATTGCGCGACGAGGGCGCGCTCAACGATGCGGCCCTTTTGCTCGACATGGATCTGGCGATCCTCGGCGCCGAACCCGCGGTGTTCGATGCTTACGAGAAGGCGGTCCGGCTGGAATATGGCTGGGTGGACGAGCCGATGTGGCGCGCGGGCCGGGCGGCCGTCCTGAAGAGTTTCCTCGCCCGTCCGCACATTTTCCATACGACCGAGTTCCGGGATCGGTTCGAGGCGCAGGCCAGGGAAAATCTCGGCCGTTCACTGCAAGCCCTGCAAAATCCGCCCTGATAGGCCCATACTCCCGCGGGGCTTTGCCCCTATGCCCAAATTCAAGGCACTGCGATCACTATCGAACGTGAACCGCTCTGGGATGGCCGTCACCATGGAAAACAGCTTCCACCAACCCGTCGACGCCGCGCAGGTGCCGCGCTTTGCCGGGCTTTCCACTTTCATGCGGCTGCCGGCCGTGCCGAGCGCGAAGGGGCTCGACATCGCCCTTGTCGGAATTCCCTGGGACGGCGGCACGACCAACCGGGCCGGCGCCCGCCACGGTCCGCGCGAAATCAGGAACCAGTCGAGCCTGATGCGCCGGGTCCACCATGTCTCGGGAACCGAACCGTTCTCCATCGCCAATATTGCCGATGTCGGCGACGTCTCGGCCAATCCGATCAACCTGCTCGACGGGTTGAAGCGCATCGAGGACGGCATTGCCGCGATCGTGGCCGACGGTGCCCTGCCGCTTGCTGCGGGTGGCGATCATTTGACGACGCTGCCGGTGCTGCGCGCGGTGGCCCGCAAGCGGCCGGTCGGCATGATCCACTTCGATGCGCATTCCGACACCAACGACCGCTATTTCGGCGACAATCCCTACACGCACGGAACGCCTTTTCGTCGCGCGATCGAGGAAGGGCTGCTCGATCCGAAACGGACTGTCCAGATCGGGATCAGAGGCTCGATCTATGAACCGGGCGAACACGATTGGGCGACCGCTCAGGGCGTGCGCATCATCTATATGGAAGAATTCGTCCGGCGCGGCGTCGCTTCGGTCATGCAGGAAGCGCGCGATCTAGTCGGCAACAGCCCGACCTATGTGACGTTCGACATCGATTGCATCGACCCGTCCATGGCTCCCGGCACCGGCACGCCGGAGATCGGCGGTTTCACGACACGCGAGGCGCAGGAGTTGGTTCGATTTTTGGACGGATTGAATTTCGTCGGCGCCGATGTCGTCGAGGTCGCGCCTCCCTTCGACGTCGGCGGCATGACGGCGCTGGCCGGCGCGACGATGATGTTCGAGCTGCTGTGCGTCATGGCGAGGTCCCTCGCCGACAGGAGGGCGCAGGGCTAGCGCGACGAGCAGATCGACCATTTGTCAGCCCAGCAGCGCCGCGCTCAGAGCGGGTTTTCGGCGTAGAACTCGAGCACGCGCTGTTTGAAGCTCTTGTCGCCGACGGCAAGCATGTGGTCGCGTCCCTCGATGTGAAAGGCCCTGGCGTTAGGCATGAGGGCGGCAAGCTCGTCCGGCGAGCCGCCGATGTCATCTTTGGTGCCGACGGCGATCAGTGTCGGCTGGGCGATGCGGGCCATGTCATCCTCGCTCAGCAACTCGCGCGACTTTGCGATGCAAGCCGCAAGCGCGCGACGATCGCTGCGCGTCTGATCCGCGAAGGCGCGAAAGGAGCGCCCGCGCGGATGCGTGGTCTGGGAAGGGTCTTCCGCCAGCAGGGCCGCCGCGATAGGATCCCAGTCGCCGACCCCGTCGATCATGCCGATGCCGAGGCCGCCGAACACCAGCGTCGCCACCTTCTGCGGATCGGAGAGCGCCAGGAAAGCCGAAACGCGCGCGCCCATCGAATAACCCATGACATGCGCGCGCTCGATGCCGAGATTATCAAGCAGCGCGGCCGCATCGGACGCCATCTTGGCCGGCGTGTAATCGGCCTCGTCATAGCTCTTCGACGACGAGCCATGGCCGCGATGGTCGAAAGCGATCGCCCGGTGGCCGGCGTCGTTCAGCGTCTTGAACCAGCCCGGCGAGACCCAGTTGACGTAGTGGCTCGAGGCAAAGCCATGGATCATCAGCACCGGGTCGCCCTGCCCCGAGGCCGGTTGGCGATCGAGATAGGCAAGTTCGAAACCGTCATGGGAAAAGAACTGCATCGGCAGATTTGCTTTTCAGTTGGCGCCAGTACCGATAGCCGGGTGGCGCAACAGATCGCCTTCCTTGATGCCGTCCCTGGCGGCTGTGCCGGCCTTGAGCTCAAGCACGAAGCGCACAGGTTGTCCCGGCGAGATGATCGCTTCGGATTCGGGCTCGCCGCGCTTGATGGCTTTGATCCTGCCATCCTCACCGATGAAGATCAGGTCGAGCGCCATCGGCGTGTTCTTCATCCAGAAGTCCACCTCGTCCGTTCTTTCGAAGACGAACAGCATGCCGTGATCGTCGGCCATGGTCTGGCGAAACATCAGTCCCGCCTCGCGTTCGGCAGAGGTATCGGCGATCTCGATGGAGAAGGAACGCTCTCCCGAACCGGTCGACACCACAAGCGGCGTCCGGTCGATCGGCAGCAGCATCGCATCCGCCGAACTTGGCTTCGCAGCGATGAAACAGGCGGCGAAAACGATCGCGGCGCAGAATATGCCCGCAGTCAGCCATTTGCGATGAACCATGCGTACCTCGTCCAGACGCTCGTCCTAAACCATCGTCCGGACAAGTGGAACCGGTTTTCGGACAAGATGGTCGCGCCGCGGCAAAGGGACCTCTCGACTGAGTCGAGAGACCTCAGTGCGAGACCGACAAGGTGCCCATATCGGGGTGGATTTCGGCGGCCATAAGGCCTTTGTCGCCGCGCCCGAACCGAACGAGCACGACTTGGCCGGGCCGGAGCTCGGTTATGCCATAGCGCCGCAGCGTCTCCATGTGGACGAAGATGTCTTCCGTCCCCTCGCCCCGCGTCAGGAAGCCGAAACCCTTGGTACGGTTGAACCACTTGACCAAGGCTCGCTCAAGGCCGCTCTCCGGGTTGACGGTGACGTGGGTGCGCTGTTCCTGCTCTGCCGGGTGGACGGCCGTCGAAGCATCCATGGAAAGGACGCGGAAAGCTTGCAAGCCGCGCTCGCCCTGTTTGACCAGGCAGACGACCCGCGCGCCCTCGAGCGCCGTCTGGAAACCGTCCCTTCGAAGACATGTCACATGGAGGAGAATATCACCCGAGACGCCGTCGTCCGGAAGAATGAAGCCGTAGCCCTTGGCCACGTCGAACCATTTGATAGCGCCGGCGATTTCGACAAGCTCGGCGGAGTCGCCGCCATTGTCCCGCTGCAAGGCGTCGTCAAGGCTTCCGTCCCGCCTCGTGAAAGAGGCTTTTTCCCCCATAAGAATGCCCCCTTTTTTCCAACTGAACTGCAACTGATTCTTGCCAAGAGATTAACACTGCGGCTTCCGGGGTGTGCAAGGGCTGACGTGCCTTTTTTCACCGTTCAGCACCGGAAAGGCTGAAATGTCCTTTGCCGGCGCTTCCGGAAGCCGAAATCGCAAGGCCTGAAGTCGACCGTGCCGCCGCTATTGTCGGACGATTGCCCTTTCCCCGGACGGCTCCTATGGTGCCTTCCAACCCCAACACTTTGAGGAAGCCGCCATGCGCTATCTGCACACAATGGTCCGCGTCGCCGATATCGACCAGTCGCTCGATTTCTACTGCAACAAGCTCGGCCTCAAGGAGGTGCGCCGCTACGAGAACGAGCAGGGCCGCTACACGTTGATCTTCCTCGCCGCGCCGGAAGACGAGCAAAGCGGCATCCATGAGAAGGCGCCGCTGATCGAATTGACCTACAATTGGGACCCGGAGGACTATAAGGGCGGCCGCAATTTCGGCCACCTCGCCTATGAGGTCGACGACATCTACGCAACCTGCCAGAAGCTGATGGACAATGGCGTGACCATCAATCGTCCGCCGCGCGACGGCAACATGGCTTTTGTCCGCTCGCCGGACGGCATCTCGATCGAGCTGCTGCAGAAAGGCCCGGCCAAGGCGAAGGCCGAACCATGGGCCTCGATGCCGAACACGGGCGTCTGGTAAATCCACCCCGATTTGACCGGGGGCAGCTAGCGTTTCGCCCGGCGCTGCCTATCTATCCGCGATTGGCGCCAGCCTCATCCAGGCTGGCGTCTCTTCATCCGCCAGGAGAATTTCATGCTGACCAGCCGCGCCGATGTCGCCACCGAACATGCCAGCCGCTACCTGCAGCAGCTCTGCAAGCACTGGTCGCATAAATTCCCGGTCGAGTTCGACCCGCAGCACGGCGCTATCCAGCTCTCGATCGGCCGCACCGTGATGGATGCCGACGATCGTGCCCTGCACATCGCTGTGGCCGCCGACGATGAAGCGTCGCTGAAGCGGCTGGAGAGCGTGGTCGCCGACCATATCAAGCGCTTCGCCTTCCGCGAGGAATTGAGCTTCGACTGGCAAAAGGCCGCCTGAGCCGGAGCAATTCCCGGAAAAGTGCCTTGGACAGTCAGCCGCCGGCCTTGCCGGCCATGTCGAGCAGGGCCAGCACGCTGCGCCAGTTGCGTGCCGTGCCCGGCACCTTCAAGGTACGCGGGATGAGGTTGGCGAACACCGATTTGCCGAGCCCGTCCGGCGCATGGAGGTAAAGCACGTCGCCCTTGATCTCGAAGCGCTCGGGGCCGGAGCATTTGTCGGCGAGCCGCTTCGTCTCCTCGGCGGTCGGCTCCCGTTCCAGCGCATAAGCGTGCAGCTTGGTCGGCTCGCCGGCGACCTCGGGATAGGGATTGTCCTTCACCAGCCGCTCGAACCAGCCGGCATCACGCACCATGATGCGCGAATGAAAACCCCACGTCTTCTCGAAGGCAGCCTCGATCTCCTTGGTCAGCGCCCCCACGTCCCCCTTCTTCGCCCGGAACACGACATTGCCGCTCTGCACATAAGTCGCGACATCGCCGAAGCCGAGACTTTCGAAGAAGGCTTTGAGCTCCTCCATTTTGACGATGCGGTTGCCGCCGACATTGATGCCGGAAAATAGCGCGACGAAAACGGGGCCCTTCATATGATGAACCCCGCCAGCGTCTCGTTGTCGGTGATATCCTGATATTGCACGCCTTCGGCGTCAAAATTGGCTTTCAGCAGGTCGAAATTGCGCCGGTCCTTGGTCTCGATGCCGATCAGCACCGAGCCGAAATTGCGCGCCGACTTTTTCAAATACTCGAAGCGGGCGATGTCGTCGTCGGGACCGAGCATTTCGAGGAAATCGCGCAGCGCGCCCGGCCGTTGCGGGAAGCGGATGATGAAATACTTCTTCAACCCCTCGAAGCGCAGCGCCCTCTCCTTCACGTCCGGCAGCCGCTCGAAGTCGAAATTGCCGCCGGAGACGACCGCGACGATGGTCTTGCCCCTGATCTCTTTGCGCGAAAAATCCTTGAGCGCGTCGATCGCCAGCGCGCCGGCCGGCTCCAGCACGACGCCCTCGACATTGAGCATCTCGATCATGGTGGCGCAGAGCCGGTTCTCCGGAACCAGCCGCACGGCATCGGCGGTGAAGTCCTTGAGATGGCGCAACGGCTCGCGTCCGATCTCGGCCACCGCGGCACCGTCGACAAAATTGTCGACCTTGGCGAGCTTGACCCGCTTGCCGCCGGCAAGGCTCTCGCGCAGGCTCGGCGCGCCCGCCGGCTCGCAGAACACGAAACGCGGATCGCGATGCTGGTCGGCGAAATAGTGGGTCACACCGGCGGCGAGGCCGCCGCCGCCCACCGGCAGCATGACGATGTCGGGCACGCGCCCGCCCGGCATCTGGGCCGCGATCTCGTAGGCAACCGTCGCCTGGCCCTCGATTATGTCCTTGTGGTCGAAGGGCGGCACCATATGCGCGCCGGCGGTTTCGGTGAATTCGAAGGCGGCGCGGTAGCAATCGTCGAAGAAGTCGCCGACCAGCCTGATCTCGACGAAATCGCCGCCGAACAGCCGCGTCTTGTCGATCTTCTGCTGCGGCGTCGTCACCGGCATGAAGACAACGCCTCGTCTGCCGAAATGGCGGCAGACGAAGGCAAAGCCTTGGGCGTGATTGCCTGCCGAGGCGCAGACGAACAGCTCGGCATTGTTGCCGGCGGCGAGCGCCTTGCGGAAGAAGTTGAACGCGCCCCTGATCTTGTAGGAGCGCACCGGCGTCAGGTCCTCACGCTTCAAAAGGATGCGCGCGCCTGTCTTCTTCGACAGGTAATCGTTCTCCTGCAGCGGCGTTTCCGGAAAGATTTCGCGGATCGCCTCGGCGGCAGCGGCGACGCGAGAAGAGAAGCTGTTCAATAGAAGTCCCTCATTTGGTCTCGGCGGTACGCCAGGACAGCCATATCCCGCGCCTGCAATCTTCCTGCCGCCGTTTTGGCTTTCGCGCAACAGTGCGATGGCCGTCGCCCGACGCTGAGCCAATTTCCGCTGGACACGACTTACTTTAGCCGCACTTCGGCTGTCCGGGAGATTTCCGCGGAGGTTGGACGGCCAATCGTGGCCGGAGTGGAATGCCAGTGAAAGTGTCGACGTGCGGTTGAAGACAATTCTGATCATTGCCTTTGCCCTGCTGATAGCAGGCTGCGCGGGCCAGCAGACGCAGGAAATCCTGGGCAGCGTCGTCGTGCCGACGACGGCGACCGAGATCGCCGGCAACCACTCGATCTTCATCGCCACGACCCGCAAGCGCTCCGACGACCCGAACAAGGTTTTTGACGGCGAACGCTCGGCGACCCTCAACTATGCGCGTGTCAACGTCACCGTTCCCCCCATTCACCAGACCGGCCAGATCGAGCGCCGTTCGCGCGGCAAGTCGAACGACCCGACGAAATACTTCATGGCCTCCGAAGTCGTCGGCTACGACACGCAGCCGAAATTCGCCAGCGCCCTCAACACCGACATCGACGCCCGCGGCGGCCGCGTCATGGTTTTCGTCCACGGCTACAACACCGGCTTCGACGACGCCGTCTACCGGCTGACCCAGATCGTCCACGATTCCGGCTATCCGGGCACGCCGGTGCTGTTTTCCTGGGCCTCCGGCGCCAAGACCACCGACTATGTCTATGACAAGGAAAGCGCCGCCGCCGCCCGCGACCAGCTAGAGGTGACGTTGCGGATGCTGGCGCAGACCGGCGCCCGGCGCATCGACATTGTCGCCCATTCGATGGGAACCTGGGTGACGATGGAGACGCTGCGCCAGCTTGCCATCACCGGCGACCGCGATCTCGGCGGCAAGCTCGGCGACGTTGTGCTCGCCTCGCCCGACATCGATGTCGATGTGTTCAAGAGCCAGATGCGCCGCTACGGCAAGCCGGACAAGCCCTTCATCCTGCTCCTGTCGGACGACGACCGGGCGCTGCGGCTCTCCGGCCTGATCGCCGGCGCGCGGCCGCGCGTCGGCGACTATCGGGATGCCGCAGATCTCGCCTCCTATGGCGTCACGGTGGTCGACCTCTCCAAGATCAAGGGCGTCGACAGTTTCAACCACACCAAATTCGCCGACAATCCGATGATGGTGCAGATGATCGGACAGCGGCTGCGCGAGGACGATGGCTTTGCCAGCGATCGTGATGTGACGGACCGCATCCGTCAGCTGGCTGCGCAGTAACCGTATCGGTGCGGGTTCCGCGCCGCAGGGACTTTGAACTGGACCCGGCCGCTCTCTGGCTTTATCGCAGTAGCAAGAGATGTTGCCGCCCTTGGGGGACCCCGGGTGATTGCGCATGTGAAGATCGTTGTCGGCCTTGCCTTCACGCTCGCCCTCGCCGGCTGCGCCGGTCCCACGCATGATCTTCTCAACCGCAAAACAGTTACAGCGCCTGCCTCCGACATCGCCGCCACGCATGAGATCTTCGTCGCCACCACCCGCCAGCAGGCGACCAAGGATCCGCGCCAGGTCTTCGACGGCGACCGTTCGCTGACCACCAGCTACGCCCGCGTCGACGTCACCGTGCCGAAGATCCACCAGGTCGGCGCGATCGAGCGCGCCAAGGGCTCGGCAGACTCCAATCCGGCCAAGCAGTTCACCGCCACCGACGTCGTCCACTATGGCGACGCGCGGCAATTCGCCAAGGCGGTCGGCGCCGACATTTCCATGCGCGGCGACCGCGCGCTGGTGTTCGTGCACGGCTTCAACAACGGTTTCGACGACGGCATCTACCGCATCACGCAGATAGCGCATGACACCAAATATCCCGGAACGCCGGTGCTGTTCTCATGGGCATCGAGCGCCAAGGCGACCGGCTACATCTATGACAAGGACAGTTCGACCGCCGCGCGCGACGATCTCGAGGCGACGCTGCGGATGCTTGCCAAGACACGCGTCAAGAGCATCGACATCATCGCCCATTCGATGGGCACCTGGCTGACGATGGAGGCGCTGCGCCAGCTCGCCATCACCGGCGACCGCGATCTCGGCGGCAAGCTCGGCTATGTCATCCTCGCCTCGCCCGACATCGACGTCGATGTCTTCAAGAAGCAAATGATCCGCTACGGCAAGCCGGACAAACCCTTCGCCATCCTGCTTTCGGGCGACGACCGGGCGCTGAAGCTGTCGAGCTTCATTTCCGGCGACAAGCCGCGCGTCGGCGACTACGGCAACGCCGCCGATCTTGCCGATTACGGCGTGACGGTCGTCGACCTGACCCACGCCAAGGGCGGCGACGGCCTGAACCACGCCAAATTCGCCGATAACCCGATCCTGGTGCAATTGCTGGGCAACCGGCTGCGCACACCGGCCGGGCTTGCGTCGGACGAGCCCGATCCGACGCAGCTCAACAATATCGGCCAGGGCCTCGGCAAGGCGGTCGGCTCGGTCGCCGAGGTCGTCATCACCACGCCGTTCAGGGTCTTGACCATCGCTACCGGCGGATAGCTGACGCTCAGATAAAAAGATCGACCTTCTGGAACGTCGTCACGTCGACCAGGCCGACGTCCGAGATCCTGAGCTCCGGAATGACCACGAGCGCCAGCAGCGAGTGCTGCATATAGGCGTTGTTGAGCGAGCAGCCTACCTTGCGCATCGCCTCGGTCAGTTGATCGGCCTTGGCCGCGACGATCTCGGCGCGTTCGTCGGACATCAGGCCGGCGATCGGCATCTCGACGAGCGCCAGTTCCTTGCCCTCGGAATAAAGCACGACGCCGCCGCCCACCTCGCTCAGCCGGTTGACGGCCAAGGC
Organism: Mesorhizobium sp. B2-8-9; assembly: GCF_006439475.1. Classification (NCBI taxonomy): domain Bacteria; kingdom Pseudomonadati; phylum Pseudomonadota; class Alphaproteobacteria; order Hyphomicrobiales; family Phyllobacteriaceae; genus Mesorhizobium; species Mesorhizobium sp. B2-8-9. Next base: position 112,507 of record NZ_VFTQ01000004.1, read on the forward strand.
CATATCCCCCTTGTTGGTGCCGACGACGATTATGTGGTGCGCGTCATGCGCCACGCTGGACGCCATTGCGCAGTCTTTCACATAGCCGAAACCGGAGACGAAGGCGTTGGTGACGCCGCCCGTGCCGCGATGCCGCTCGACCAGGGCGATCTGGCAGATGTCGTTGCGGCGATCCATGGCGACCAACCCGTCCTCAACCGCCAGATCGGCTTCCAGAGCCCGCGTCGGCGCCTGGTTCTCGATCACGCCGATCACCCGCGCCCGCACCTCGTTGGCGCCCGCCGGCGCGGAAATGTCAAAATCCTTCGCCGCGAGTTTCTTGCCGAGCTTGACCGTGTTCTTCGCGGATTGCGGATAGTCATAGGCGGGGATGTGGATCTCGAGCTTGCCGGCCTTGGCCAGCCTGAGGCCGCGGCCATAGACCTCATCTATGGTCATCCGGGCAAGGTCCGAAACGATCAGCAGATCGGCCAGCCGTCCGGGCGCGATGGAGCCGATCTCGCGCTCCAACCTGAAATGCTGCGCCGTGTTGAGCGTCGCCATCTGGATCGCCGTCACCGGCTTCAGCCCTTGGCTGATGGCATGCCGCACCACCCGGTCCATATGACCTTCATGCACAAGCGTGCCGGAATGGCTGTCATCGGTGCACAGGATGAAGTTGCGCGGGTCGATGCCGCCTTCGGTCACCGCCTTGATCTGCGCTGCGACGTCGTACCAGGCCGATCCCAGCCTCAGCATTGCCTTCATGCCCTGGCGCACCCGCGCGATCGCGTCCTCCGCGCGCGTGCCTTCATGGTCGTCCTCCGCTCCGCCGGCGACATAGCCGTGGAAGGGCAGGCCGAGATCGGGCGATGCATAATGCCCGCCCACCGTCTTGCCGGCCCTGACCGTCTCGGCGATCTCGCCCGACATCACCGGATCGTTGGCAGCGACGCCGGGGAAATTCATCACCTCGCCAAGCCCGATGATATTTTCCCAGGTCATGGCCTCGGCGACGTCGGCGACCGTCAATTCGGCGCCGGCATGCTCCAGCCCCGGCGCCGACGGCACGCAGGACGGCATCTGCACATGCACGTTGATCGGCATCGCGACCGCCTCGTCATGCATCAGGCGCACGCCCGGCAGTCCAAGCACATTGGCGATCTCGTGCGGATCGATGAACATCGAGGTCGTGCCGTGCGGGATGACCGCGCGGCAGAACTCCGTCACCGTCACCATGCCGCTCTCGACATGCATATGCGCGTCGCAAAGGCCGGGCACCAGATAGCGCCCGCCGGCATCGACGACCTTCGTCCGCTGCCCGATGGCATGGCTGGCGTTCGGCCCGCAATAGGCGAACCGGCCGGCTGCGATCGCGATATCGGTGCCGGAGATGATCTCGCCCGAATGGACGTTCACCCAGCGACCGTTGCGGATGACCAGATCGGCCGGCTTTCGGCCCATCGCGACGTCGACCAAATGTGTCGCCACTTCCGTCCACGGCTTTGGCTTTGCGGCGCTGGTCGGCTTGGCGTTCGTCATGGGCTTGAGTCCTCTGCGTAGGTCACTTTGGCAAATGTCGGCGTCCGGAGCCAGAGCGTCAGGTCGTAAACCACTGTTGCAGAGATGCAATTCCGTTTCGTTGCGAATGGGGCTAGTCTGCTTCGAGGAGTCGTTCGAAACCGCCATTTCGGAGCGATCGATGCGTCGACTGACGCTTGCCAGTGCCGGCTTTCTTGTCCTGCTGTCCGGCTTTGCCTGGGCAGCGGACCTGGGCACTAATCTGCCGATGACCGCGCCTGGTTTCGACTGGACCGGCTACTATGCGGGCATGCAGGCCGGCTATGGCTGGGGCCGCTCCGACATCAGCGTCGAGGGCGGTTCGGTCAAGCCCGACATCGATGGCGGTTTCGTCGGCGGCCATGTCGCGGGGCTCTGGCAGTTCGACCAGGCTGTGATCGGCGCCGAGGCGGATCTTAACTACGCCTCGATCGACGGCACCGCCGAGGCCGGCCCGGCAAACACATTCGGCACCGACATCAAATGGTTCGGATCGATCGATGCCAAGGCTGGCTACGCCATGGATCGCGTGCTGATCTACGGCATCGGCGGCGTCGCTTTCGCCGGCATCGAGACCTCGCAGGCAGCAGGCACGGCCTTTGCCCAAACCCACACCAGCACCGGCTGGACGCTCGGCGCCGGCGTCGACTATGCCTTGACCAACAATGTCGTCGTCGGCGCGCAATACCGCTACTACGATTTCGGCAAGGAGCATTTCGATGCGCCGGACACCTTCGCCGACCGCGACCAGGACGTGAAGCTGCAGACGCTGGGCGTGAATTTCAGCTATAAATTCTAGGGTTTGCGGCACCGCGACGATGCGCACCCCCCTCTCGCATGTTTTGAAAATTCAGGTGGCCGGCGCCCGCAGGGGGCGGGGGAATGGGTAGGGGCCTGATGGACGCCGGCCTCGGCGGATCGATCCGCCGAGGCGCAAACATTAGCGCTCCCAGGGCAGGCCGTAATAGCGTGATCGCGCCACTTTCCCACCGCCCTGCCCGCCTAGCGGACATGCTTGGCTGAACGGTTAGGATCGGTCCGAAGCCATCTTTCCTTCAGGCATGGCCTCGAGGCACTCCTCCAGCCGCCGCAGCCGGGCCTTTTGCCAGCGCAACGTGTGGGCGACCTCGTGCAGGTTCCATTTGGCCTTCGAATTGGCGGCCTCGATCAGCCCTCGTTCGAGCCGACCGATCTCCCTGCGCAGCTGCTGCGCCTCCTCCTCCCGCAGTCCCCTGATCCAGCCTGGCCCACGCATGGTTCCACCATCAAAGCCGGCCATAGACTCGCACATAAAGGCTAATGGGATCAGTTCGGAGAAGTTGGCATTTTAAATATCACTAATATTAAATCTGCACTTGAGAACGGGCCGGACGGCGGCATAAAGCGCAGCCGATCCGAAACATGGCTTGACGGCTCATATCTGGCATCTGAAAAGGGCACGCCTGCGGACGTGGCGGAATTGGTAGACGCAAGGGACTTAAAATCCCTCGATCTCTGATCGTACGGGTTCGATTCCCGTCGTCCGCACCACCCTTCGCTCTTCGACGAGTCCTCCGAAGCCTTGGCGAAGGAGGAGCTTCGGATGGCAGGCCACCTCCAACGCGCGATCGGCTCAACCTTTCATCGGATTGAGCTTCAGATGCTGGATCAGGATGATCGTCTTGGCATCGACGATGCGGCCGTCGGCGATGCCGGCCAGCGCCTCGTCCAAGGGCATTTCCAGAACCTCGATGTCCTCGCCTTCTTCCGGCGCACCGCCCCCGTCGGAAATACGGTCGGCCGGCGAATAGCGCGCGGTGAAGAACCAGAGCCGCTCCGTCACGCTGCCCGGGCTCATGAACGGCGAAAACAGCCGCTCGACATCCTTCAGGTGATAACCCAGTTCCTCCTCCGCTTCCTTGCGGATGGCGGTTTCGGGATCGTTCTCGTCGAGCAAGCCGGCGCAAGCCTCGATCAGCGGCTCGTGGTGGCCTACGGCGTAAGCCGGGAAGCGGAATTGACGCACCAGGAGGACGGTCGAGCGCTGCGGATCGAAGGGCAGGATCACGGCGCCGTCGCCGCGATCGTAGGTCTGGCGGGTCTGCGTCTCCCATCGCCCGTCGCGGCGGCGATAGTCGAGCACCGTCTTCTTCAGCACCGCCCAGTCGTCCGAAAGGACCTCCTGCGAACGGATGCGAATGCGATCTTCCATGACGACCTCCGTATTGGTTGCAAAGGCGTAGCGGTGAAAGGTGTCGCAGGCAATCCAGGAAACCGACTGGCCTGGTATCCGACTGGCCTCGAAACCGATTGGTCCAGCGGGGGAGTCTCACCGGCTCGTGTCTGGCGCGTCGCGCCGCGACTGCCTAGATAGCGGTATCTCTCCAGGAGCCCGTTTCACATGACGTCATCGCTTTTCCAGCCGATCACCCTCGGCGGCCTCACCTTCCCCAACCGCATCGCGGTTGCCCCCATGTGCCAGTATTCGGCCGAGGACGGCTCGGCCAGCGATTGGCATCTCCATCACTGGATGAACTTGGCAATGTCGGGCGCCGGCATGGTGACCGTCGAGATGACCGATGTCGAGCGACGCGGGCGCATCTCGCATGGCTGCCTCGGCCTCTATTCGGACGACAACGAGGCGGCCGCGAAGCGTACGCTCGACGCCGCCAGGCGCGTCGCCGCGCCCGCCACGAAATTCGGTGTCCAGCTTGCCCATGCCGGCCGCAAGGCCTCCAACCGCAAACCCTGGGAAGGCGGCGGTCCGCTGCAGCCGGGCGAAGATCCCTGGCAGACGGTTTCTGCCTCGGCCATCGCCTACGACACGGGCTGGAACGTGCCGCATGCGTTGGAGGAGGACGAGATCCTGGAGCTCATTGCACGTTTTGCGCAATCGGCCGTGCGCGCCGAACGGGCCGGCTTCGACTTTGCCGAACTGCACGCCGCGCATGGCTATCTGATCTTCCAGTTCCTCTCGCCGCTCTCCAACCAGCGTCCCGACCGTTGGGGCGGGTCGCTGGAAAACCGCATGCGCTTCGCTCTCGAAATCGCCAGGGCGGTGAGAAAGGCCGTCCCGTCCATGATGCTGGGGGCGCGCCTTTCGGTTAAGGAATGGGTCGAAGGCGGTTTCGACATCGAGGACGCAATCGAGGTGGCCAAAGCGCTGAAGGCCGAGGGCATCGCCTATATCTGCTGCTCCAGCGGCGGCAATTCGCCCCTGCAGCAGGTGCCGCCCGGTCCCGGCTACCAGGTGCATCTGGCGGAGGCCGTGCGCAACGGCGCCGGCATTCCGACGCGCGCCGTGGGGCTGATCGACGATCCGAGCCAGGCCGAGGCGATCGTCGCCGACGGCCGTGCCGACATGGTGGCGCTGGCGCGCGCATTCCTCGCCGACCCGCGCTGGGGCTGGCGCGCGGCCGCCGCCTTCGGTGAGGAAATCCATCCCGCGCCGCAGCTGGCACGTTCGGTGACGACGATGCGGCATTGGATGAAGGCCGCCGGCTAAAGCAATTCCAGGGAAAGTGTGACACGGTCAGCCTCGGCGGCTTCGCCGTGGCTTTCCGTCCGAATTGCGTCAAAACAAAACCGGAAATCGGCCGGGTCCTGAGACGTTTGGGCGCAGGATCCTCGCCACAACTGCAACCAATTTGGCCGCTTTACGTTGGCGGCCATGATGGACAACAAACCCTTTGAAAAGCCGGTGGTGGTCGAGCTCGGCCATGTCGGCAAATACCGCCAGATAAGCAGCACCCGCGAGGCCGCCGAGTGCCTGATGACCGTTTGGCCGCTCAATCGCGGCGATCGCCATCGTTATGCTCTCGACACTTGCCTCAAAGCGCTGGAAGGTTATCGTTCGACAGCGGACGCGCGTCGCGCCCTTGTCGAGGCAGCCAGGGAATCGGAAGTTCTGGTTCCCGAAGACAGGCTGCCCGACGGAAAGCTGCACTGAGCACGCTTCTTAACCGGAGGATTCCATGGCGAAGCTGACTTACAAGATCGTCGAGCATGATGGCGGCTGGGCCTACAAGGTCGGCTCGACATTTTCCGAGACTTTCCGCACGCACCAGGAGGCGCTGCGCGCCGCCGAGATCGCCTCGTCCGAACAGCAGGTTGCCGGCACCACCGACGGCATCCAATATGAGGACGCCGAAGGCACGTGGCACGACGAACTCGCCGACGGCCGCGACCGCCCGCAAACCGAAGTCTCCGACTAAGCGAGTTGGAACCGCCCCGCGACCGGCGAAGCCGGAAGGCCTCGCACCGGCCGCTGGTGGCTATGCGGCACTACTTACCGCAGTAGTTATCGTTGACGTTCTGTTGCGAGTTGGCATCCGGACCGGGTGTGTTGTGGGCGCACGGCCCCATGCCACCGGTATGGCCATAGGTGGTCAGCCCGGAGCCGCCATTGATGCTGCCTGTGGTATAGGGATCTACCTGCTGCCTCGTGTCGGGGCGATGATCGCGGTGCCACCACCACCAGTCATCGGATGACTGCGCCATGGCTGCGCCACCCATGGCCAGCACCAGCGCCGAAGCTGCAATGAGTCTTGTAATCATTGGATTCTCCATTCTCTTGATCGCCAAAAAAACGGGCGCCAAGGCCCTGGCGACACCAACGAAACCCTGGGTTGGGTGCGAAGGTTCCCCTGGAAATTCCGGGTAGGACAGAATGTCCGACACATTTGCGTGACGCCGCGTGAAGAGCCGCGAGCCCCCCGCCAAGGTCAATTGCGGTCAATGCGCGAAAGCGCGCGCGGCGATACGCTGGACGAAGGCCACGACCCGTTCGGGGTCCGTAAATTGCGGCATGTGGCCCAGGCCTTCGATCCGCTCAAAGTCGAGGGCGTCGATCTTGTCCAGCATCGGTTGGCCATGGACCGCCTCGCCGATTACCTGGTCGCCGGTGCCGAACAGAATGCCTGCCGGCATCGCAATTTCGCGGTAAGACCGTTCGATTTCGCCAAGATCCCGTTCCACGGCCACGACATCGGTGGAGGTGGCGAAATAGTGGGATGGACGCAGCCCAAGCCATCCGCCGCCGCCGATCATGTAGTCTGCCGGAACCGCTTGCGGCGCGAAAATGAACCGCAGCGTCGGCTGCGCGTAACGGAGGCTGAGCGGTATCGCCACCGTATAGGCCAGGACACGGCGCAGCAGTCGTGACGGAACATAGAGCAGGTCAAATCCCTGACGCCCCCTCGCTTCCTGATGCGTCAGCGGCGAGAGCAGCGCGATGCCGGAAATCGCTGTCGGATGGCCGGTCGCCAGCGCAAGCGCGATGGCCCCGCCGAGCGAATGGCCGACGACCAAAGGCCGCTCCAGGCGCAATTCCTCGATGAAGCGCCGCACGATGTCAGCCTGCTCGGGCAGCCGGCCGGTGGCCCCGGTTGCCCGAACTGAATAGCCCGACCCCGGCCGGTCGAGGGCGATCAGCCGGTAGCCAGGACCGAAGCGGCCGAACAGCGTCTGGCGGAAGTGGTGGAGTTGAGCGCCCAGCCCGTGCACAAAGACGATCGGCCTGCCGTCGCCCTCTTCCACATAGTGGATGCGGTTGCCGTCGATCTCGACGAATTTGCCGCAAGCCGGCACCAGTCTTTCGGCCTTTGCCGCAATCCGCCAGATCGCAACTGTCACGGCCAGCACGGCAAGCGCCGCCGCGATGAGTAAGCCGACGAGCAACCACAGGACAAACGACATCAGCATGTTTTCACCCCAGCCGACCGACCGCACCATATCCGCAACGGCCGCCGCCACAAGCACTGATCCGGCTTTCGCATTGCGGCCGGCCGCGGGCCGCGTTATCTCAGGCGACCTTTGCTGCCGGAGCCCGCCATGCCTGAAATCGTCACCGCCGCCATGCTCGTCATCGGCGACGAAATCCTCTCCGGCCGCACCAAGGACAAGAACATCGGCCATCTCGCCGATATCATGACGGCGATCGGCATCGACCTGAAGGAAGTGCGCATCGTCCCCGACGAGGAAGACGAGATCGTTGCGGCGGTGAATGCCGTGCGCGCCCGCTACACCTACGTCTTTACCACCGGCGGCATCGGCCCGACGCATGACGACATCACCGCCGACTCCATCGCCAAGGCCTTCGGCGTGCCTTGCGAATACGACGCCAAGGCCTATGCGCTGCTCGAAGCAAGCTACGCCGGGCGCGGCATCGAGTTCACCGAAGCGCGCAAGCGCATGGCGCGCATGCCGCGCGGCGCCGACCATATCGACAATCCCGTCTCGGTCGCGCCGGGCTTCCGCATCGGCAACGTCCATGTCATGGCCGGCGTGCCGTCGATCTTCCAGGCCATGCTCGACAATGTGGTGCCGACGCTCAAGGCGGGCACCAAAATGTTGTCGGCCACGGTGCACTGTCCCTTCGGCGAGGGCCTGATCGGCGGGCCGCTGGCCGAGATCCAGAAGGCGCATCCAGGCACCATCATCGGCTCCTATCCCAAATATGGCGACGGCAAGTTCTGGACCGAGCTCGTTGTCCGCGCCCGCAGCGAGGAAGCGCTCGAGGCCGCGCGCAAGGACGTCGAGGCGATGGTGGCGGGCTTGGCCGAGGCAGGCTGATCCGCGGCTGGAACCAGTCAATGCGCTGAGGCGTTCCCTTGCCGCGCGGATGCGCGGGGTAAACAATTGAGGGACCAGCCATGCGCTTCAAGACGATCGTGGCCATTTTGCAGAACGAACAGGACGCCGAGCGCGTGCTCGATTGCGCCCTTCCGCTTGCCGAAAGATTCGAGAGCCATCTCGTCGGCATCCATGCCGAGGCGCTTCCCGTGCCCTACACATCGGCCACGGGCTTTCCCGACACCGAATTCCTGCAGGTCTCGGCCGAGATGAACAAGGAGCGCGCCGACAAATTGCAGGCCTATTTCCTCAAGCGGATCGAGGAATCCGGCCTCTCCTTCGAATGGCGAAGCCTGGAGAGCTTTTCCGGCGACAGCGCGCTGACCGGCATATCGAGCGTGCGCGCCGCCGATCTGATCATCGCCGCGCAGCGTGACACCGGCGGCGATCCGAGCGCCGATGTCGACACGCTGGTCTACGATGCCGGCCGGCCGGTGCTGGTCGTGCCGCATGACGGCCCGCTGGTGACAACCTTCAGGCGTGTGTTGCTGGCCTGGAACGGCAGCAAGGAAGCGGCCCGGGCCGCGTTCGATGCCCTGCCCTTCATCGCCGAGGCCGACAAGACGGACATTCTCGTCATCGACCCGCCGGAGACACTCGATGAATCTCCGGAAGCCGCCGGCGCCGAGATCGCAGCGGCGCTGTCGCGTCACGGTGCCAATGTCAGTGTCTCCGTGCAGAAATCGGATGGCTCCTCGGTGGACGATATCATCCAGTCGCGGATAACCGAGTCCGGCGCCGATCTTCTGGTGCTCGGCGCCTACAGCCACTCGTGGCTGCGCCAGCTTCTGTTCGGCGGCGTCACCCGCACGGTGCTGCGCACGACGAATGTGGCGGCCTTCCTGTCGCGGTGAAGGTAGGTCTCGAACCCGTAAGCGGTTTCGAGGCTGTCAAGCAAAGCGCATCGCTTCAATTCGTCTCAGCGCGACGCGCATTGAGTCCACAGCCCCTCCCCTTGCCAAGCCCGGCGCTTTCCAGCTAATTCCGCCTGCATTCCATTGTTTCTGCGCGCTGACGGCGCGCGCTTGCGGAGTGCGCGAACATGTCCCTTCCCGAAAAAGCCTTTCCCGTCTCCTGGGACCAGTTCCACCGCGACGCCCGCGCGCTTTCCTGGCGGCTGTCCGGCGCCAACAAGGGACAATGGAAAGCGATCGTCTGCATCACGCGTGGCGGCCTGGTCCCCGCCGCCATCATCGCGCGCGAGCTCGGCATCCGCGTCATCGAGACTGTGTGCGTCGCCTCCTATCATGACTACACCAGCCAGGGTCAGCTGCAGGTCCTGAAGGAGATTTCGCCTCCGCTGCTCGCCGATGACGGAGCCGGCGTGCTGATCATCGACGACCTGACCGACACCGGCAAGACGGCCGGCATAGTGCGCGCGATGATGCCGAAGGCGCATTTCGCGACGGTCTATGCCAAGCCGAAGGGCCGTCCGCTGGTCGACACGTTCGTCACTGAGGTCAGTCAGGACACCTGGATCTACTTCCCGTGGGACATGGGCTTCACTTACCAGAAGCCGATCGCGGACGATCACGCCGGCTGAACGGCCATTTTGTTTTCCAGAGAATCTGCCTTAAACTTGGGTCGTGTAGTCGTGCCAAGGAGCACGACTACTTTGCAGGATTGACTTTTCTGGTGAGATTTTCCGACGGAGTGAAGTTTTTTACTTTTAAAGCTCATAATTCGCCGTAAGATTCGTAAGGTGGCAAACGATTCTGGAGGCTGGGGCAGCTTCTTACCATGTTGACGAGGCCGAGGACGCACAACCAGATGGCCGAAAGAGTCCGGCGGCTCTTCGGCGTTGCGCCTTGTCGCCTGCAGGTTGCCGCCTTGCCTTGGCGCGAGAGTGAGAACGGCGTCGAGATCATGCTTATCACCAGCCGCGACACCGGTCGCTGGGTGCTGCCCAAGGGTTGGCCCGAGGCCAGGGAACCGCTTTGCGAAGCCGCCGCTCGCGAAGCAGGCGAGGAAGCCGGACTGCGCGGCTCCATATCGCATGTTGAAGCCGGCCGCTATTTCTACGCCAAAGTCCTCGCCTCCGGCGAGGAAGTGCCTTGCGAGGTACTGGTCTTTCCGCTGCATGTCGACCGCGTCGCGGATCGCTGGAAAGAGAAGCGCGCGCGAACGCGCAAATGGGTTGGCCCGAACGAAGCCATCCGGATGGTCAACGAACCCGACCTCTGCCAGATCATTGCCGGCTTCTGCGCCGCGCCGCGCAAGTTCGCCTGACCCGCTCAGGCAAGGCCAAAATCGTCGGAACTGAGCCGGGTCCAACGATCGCCCATCAACCCGCCGATGAAAATGTCGCCGGAGCGGACCGCTTCGATGACCTCGGCGATGCGCGAGCGGACCATCGTGCCCCCGGCATAGCGGAAGAAGACGTCCTTGTGGCCGAAGAGTTGCGGCATGAACCGGTTCTGCGTCTGCCCGGCAATGCCGACGCAGCCCATCTCCCGCGCAGCCGCGATGAGACCGTCCAGCGTCGCTCCCCAATGGGATCCGGATGCCTGGATTTGCAATAGGTTCGCGATGCCGCCGGCCTGGCCGTAGAAGGCGTAGCAGCCCAGCATCCTGCCCGTTTCGTCGTAAGTCCCGCCGAAATGAAGTGGCCCGTCGGCCCGCTTCTCGGCCGCCAGCGCGAGCAGCCGCGGCAACTCCTCGCCCCTCCAACTCGGCCGAAGGGAGTAATCGGTCATGAGGGCAGACAGTCGCTCCGCAAATTGGGCCGCATCGATCGGCTCCCGGTGGATCCGTTGGGATGACGAATGCTGGGCCGATGGCTCGAACCTTCTTCTTGCAAGAGCGTCGAACGCTCTCGCGCAAGGATCGAGCGCCAGGCGAGGCAGCCCGGGCCATTTACGGCGCAGCACGGCGGCGGCCATGGCGCCCGGCCGGAAAATACAGGTCCACTCCAGGCAATGCACCGGCAGCAGCTGATACTTCATCGGGCGCGCGAACGCCAAGGATGTCCGGTTGGCGGAATCGGTCAGGTACAGGTCGAATTCACCCTGATGCAGGGCACGCAGCAATTGCGGGCCGGCCCAACCGTGATCGATGCTGGAGTCGGTCATGAAGGGACCGATGATGGCCGCGCTCAATGCCCTTCCATTGAGTTCATAGCGGGCTTTCAGAACGCCCATGAAGCCACCCAAGCGGCCCTGCGGGTTGATCTGGACAAGCGCCTTGCTCTCATCCCCGTCCAGGTAAAGCCCCCTCATATAGTCCGCCGTCTGCGCGATCGCTCGATCGCGTTGGCGGCGACGATGGCGAAACTTCATCAGGAACAGCGCGGCGACCTGCTCGAGATCCTCGGCGGTTAAAGGCCGAACCGAGCCATGCTGGGATTCCAGTGGCGCAACCACCTGTCCCGGACTCGCGGAAACAAGATTCATCGTGATTGCCTATACGAAAGCGCTAAAGGCGGTCGTGCTTCTCAAAGGAAATCTCCGCCTGGTCGGCTTCCTGCAAAAAAAATCCTATAGGCCTTTCTTCTGCCATATCTGATTTTCTTTTCTATAAATACATTAAAATCATTGTTTTAATGTACATGAATAGCTAAAAACTAAAATAGAATTTCCTAAAATTTAAATATATATATAGTAATTTGAAAAACATATTGAACCCCTTTAACCGCATGACGGGAGAGCGGTTGCAACCGTATTGCGGCTGATGGCGCCCGGCGGAGGCCGGGCGCCGTCCTTTCCTCAGGCGACGAGGCCCTTGGTCAGCTCGAGCGCCTGACGCTCGAACAGCCGCCGGTAGATGCCGCCGTTCAGCCGGATCAGTTCGTCATGCGAACCTTCCTCGGCAATACGCCCGCGATCGAAGACCAGCAGCCGGTCGAGCGCGCGCACCGTCGAGAGCCGGTGCGCGATCACCAGGGTCGTGCGCCCGACCATCAATCGCTCCATCGCCTTCTGAATCAGCACTTCCGATTCCGAATCAAGGCTCGATGTCGCCTCGTCCAGGATCAGGATGCGCGCGTCGGCCAGGAAGGCGCGGGCGATCGCCACACGTTGACGCTCGCCGCCCGACAACTTCACGCCACGCTCGCCGACCAGGGTTCCATAGCCCTTGGGCAGGCTGGTGATGAAATCATGCGCGCTGGCGAGTTTGGCCGCATGCTCGATCTCGGCCTGGCTGGCGCCGGGCCTGGCATAGGCGATGTTTTCGGCGAGCGACCGGTGGAACAGGATCGGCTCCTGCTGAACGATGGCGATCTGGCTGCGCAACGAAGCCTGCTCGACCTGCGAGATGTCCTGCCCGTCGATCAGTATCCGCCCGGCACTCACATCATAAAGCCGCTGGATCAGCTTGACGAAGGTCGTCTTGCCCGAGCCCGAATGCCCGACAAGCCCGATGCGCTCGCCGGCCGCGATATCGACCGAGAAATCGCGGTAAAGCGGCAGAAGGTGGGTGCCGTAGTGGAACGTCACCTTGTCGAAGGCGATGTGCCCGTCGCTGATCCGGATCGGCCGAGCGCCGGGCCGGTCCTCGATGCCGAGCGGCTCGGACTGGAAGTCGACCAGTTCCTCCATGTCGTTGATCGAGCGCTGCAGGTTGCGGATATGTGTGCCGATGTCGCGCAGATATCCCTGCAGCACGAAAAACGAGGTCAGCACGAAAGCAACGTCGCCGGCGCTCGCCTGGCCCCAGGCCCACAACATCAGGGCAAGACCGATCACCGCCGCCCGCATCAGCAGCAGCAGCACCCCTTGTGTGGTGCCGTTGGCAGTGCCGCGCATCCAGGTGCGGCCGGTGCGCAGGCGCCATTTGGCGACAACGCGCGCCAGCCGCGCTTCCTCGCGTGCCTCCGCGCCGAAGCCCTTGACGACGGCGTTGCAGCTCACCGCGTCGGCCAGCGAACCGCCCAGCCGCGTGTCCCAGCTGTTGGCGAGCCGTGCGGCAGGCGCGACATAGCCGAGCGACAGCATAGCCGTGACGGCGATGAACAGCACCGAACCGGCGGCCACCACGGCCCCCATCAACGGCCAGAACCAGCCGAGTAGCAGCGTGGAGCCGACGAGCATGACGACCGACGGCAGCAGCGCGATCAGGATCGTGTCGTTGAGCAGGTCCAGCGCCCACATGCCGCGCGTTATCTTACGCACCGTCGATCCGGCAAAGCTGTTGGCGTGCCAGTCCGTCGAGAAGCGCTGCACCCGATGGAAGGCATCGGCCGCAATGTCCGACATCATCTTCAGCGTCAACTCGACGATGCACAGGAACGCGACATTGCGCAGCACGACACCGGCCAGCGCCAGCGCGATCAAGGTCGAGAACGCCGTCATCGCCGCATTCCAGGCGACTGCGTCGGTTCCGGCGCCGCTGGCGACGGCATCGACCAGGCGGCCGGAATAGAAGGGTGTCAGCACGTCGGCGAGCGTCGAGAGCAGGAAGGCGCACATGATGAGCGAAAGCCGCCACGGCTGGTGGCGCCAGTGGCTGAACGTAAAGCCAAGCACGCTGCGAAAGGCGCTTGCGCGCAGGTCGATCTTGAAACGAGCCATGATGTCATACGGGCGCAAACGAGCCCGGTCCCGGTAAAAATCGAATTGGAAAACCCGCGTCCGCGCCCTGCGGCGTCCCTGAAAGCGGGAGGTTCAGTATGGTAGGCCGCCTGCGCTGAGGCGGCGACCGGCAGCGGCAGATGCCTGGTCCGCGTCTGGCTCTCCGAGAAACCCTCGGAGCGCCGGCGCCGACCTAGGCCTCGCGGCCTCGCATAACGATGTCAAATCCTGCCATACGGTCCTCCCGGAAGGGAATCGCGGAAAGGTTGTTATAGGCAGGCATCAGCCGATCGCCAAGTCGGCCCATCGCGAAAACAACATCTGGTCCAAGCACTGCGACGAATTTGCAACAACGGCGGGTTGTGGCCAGGCCTCAGGCAGCGGGTGAGCGATCCAGTCGCATGTAGCGCCCTTCCGCCCGGAACCCGAACTTCTGGTAGAGGCTGTGAGCGTCGCTGGTCGTGAGGCTCCAATGAGAAACCGTCTTCATATCGGGATGATCGAGGAGTGCCTGCACAAGCCGTTTGCCGATGCCATGCCCACGACGCTCCGGCCAGACGATGACGTCGGCAAGATAGGCAAAGACCGTGTAGTCGGTGATCGCGCGGGCGAATCCGACCTGCCTGCCGTCGAGATAGGCGCCGACGCAGAGCGAGTTGTCGAAGGCGCGGCGGTTGGCTTCGTCGGTTCTGGATGCACCCCAATAGCTTTGCATGAGCAGATCGGAGGTTGCCCGGAAATCGATCCGCGACAGGTCGAAACTGATTTCAACATCCTGCATGCGCGGCGCAATCTGGCGGACTAGCCGCGGTCCCGGAACCGGTTGGTGATCGGATAACGGCGGTCGCGGCCGAAATTCTTCCGTGTGATCTTCACGCCGGGCGCCGCCTGCCTGCGCTTGTATTCGGCGATGTAAAGCAGGTGCTCGACGCGCGTCACCGTCGCCCGGTCGTGGCCACGCGCGACGATGTCGTCGACGCTCATCTCGTTCTCCACCAGGCATTCCAGGATGTCGTCCAGCACCGGATAGGGCGGCAGCGAATCCTGGTCGGTCTGGTTCTCGCGCAGCTCCGCCGACGGCGCCTTGTCGATGATGTTGTTCGGGATTACCTCGCCCGACGGTCCGAGCGCACCTGGCGGCACATGGTTGTTGCGCCAGCGCGACAGCGCGTAGACCTGCATCTTGTAGAGATCCTTGATCGGGTTGAAGCCGCCATTCATGTCGCCGTAGAGCGTGGCGTAGCCGACCGACATCTCGCTCTTGTTGCCCGTGGTGACCACCATCGAGCCGAACTTGTTGGAGATTGCCATCAGGATCGTGCCGCGGGCGCGGCTCTGCAGGTTCTCCTCGGTGATACCTTCCTGGGTACCCTCGAAGAGCTGGGTCAGCGCGTGCCTGAAGCCTTCGACCGGCTCGGAGATCGGCACGATGTCATAGCGGCAGCCAAGCGCGCGAGCGCAATCCTCGGCGTCCTTCAGCGAATCCTTCGACGTATAGCGATAGGGCATCATGACGGTGCGCAACCGCTCTTCGCCCAGCGCATCGACGGCCAAAGCGGCGCAGATCGCCGAGTCGATGCCGCCGGAGAGGCCGAGCACGACGTTCTTGAAACCGTTCTTGTTGACGTAGTCGCGCAGACCCAGCATGCAGGCACGGTAGTCGGCCTCTTCACGCTCGGGGATCTTCGACATCGGGCCTTCCGAGCAGACCCAATGATCGCCTTTCCGTTTCCAGGTGGTGACGGCGACCGCCTCCTCGAACTGGCTCATCTGGAAGGCCAGCGTCTTGTCGGCCCCGATGGCGAACGAAGCACCGTCGAAGATCAGCTCGTCCTGGCCGCCGAGTTGGTTGGCATAGATCATCGGCAGGCCGGTCTCGATGACCTGGCGGATGACGACCTGGTGGCGAACGTCGATCTTGGCGCGATAGTAGGGGGAGCCGTTCGGCACCAGCAGGATCTCGGCGCCGCTTTCGGCAAGCGTCTCGCACACGGCGATGTCGCCCCAGATGTCCTCGCAGATCGGAATACCGATGCGCACGCCGCGGAAGTTGACCGGACCCTGCAGTTCCGGCCCGGCCTGGAAGACGCGCTTCTCATCGAACTCGCCATAATTCGGCAGGTCGAGCTTGTAGCGCTCGGCGATGATCTTGCCGCCGTCGGCGAAGACGATCGAGTTATGCGTGCCGGTCCGGCGCTTCAGCGGCGTGCCGACGATGACGCCCGGCCCGCCATCGGCCGTGTCCTCGGCGAGATCCTGCGCCGCCTTCTCGCAAGCCTTCAGGAAGGAAGGCTTCAGCACCAGGTCTTCCGGCGGATAGCCGGCGAGGAAGAGCTCGGTGTAGAGCACCAGATCGGCGCCCTGGCGCGCTGCGTCCGCCCTCGCCTCGCGCGCTTTTGCCAGATTGCCGGCGACGTCGCCGACGGTCGGGTTGAGCTGGGCGACGGCAATGCGCAGGATATCGGGAGCGGTCTTGGTCATGGTACGGATTTAGCGTGGCTGAAATCGCCCCGCAATGGCGTTTGGTTGTGCCACTTGGGATCGATCGAAGATCGTATCCTGACTAATCGGCGGAGCCGATTATGTCCTTGATCGATTGAGGACCGTATCCTGACTAATAGGCGGCGCCGGCAGAGCCGACTATCTCCCTGATCGACGGACGTCGATCGATCCCAACCACCTAGTCGCCCATATATTCGCGCAGCGCCTCTGCCGAGCGGTTCTCGCCGATCGACATCGCCAGGATGCGCGAGATGTGGCGGCGCGGCAGGCCGGTCTCGGCCGACCATTGGTTGATCTGCGCCTGGATCTTGTCGAGGTCCCGCTTCGAGGTCGGGTTTTCGGCGATGTCGAGGCCCGCATCGCGCAATGCCGCCGCCATGTCGGTAGAGACCACAAACGTGTCCCATTCGAGCCAGCGCAGGAAATACTGGCCGGTGTTGCCGCCGAGCCGGCTGCCATGCTTGGCGAGATACACGGTCAGGCCGACCTGATCGTCCGCGGGCCAGGAGGCGATGAATTTGCCGAAGCTGCCATTCTCCTTCGAGACGCGATCAACGAAGGCGGCATTGTCGCGCACCGACTTGATCTTCTGCGGATTGCGCACGATGCGGCTGTCGGATGCAAGCTCGTGCCAGAAGTCGTCCGGCTGGAACAGAAGCCGCTTCGGCTCGAAGCCGAGGAACGCTTCCTCGAAACCTGGCCATTTCTGCTCGATCACCCGCCACACGAAGCCGGCGGCGAAAATGCGCTCGGCCATGGTGGAGAGGATGCGGTCGTCGGGGATCTTTGCCACCGCCATATTATCGGGCGCGGGGCCAAGCAACGGCGCCAGCACGGCCTCTCCGCCCTTGCGCTTTGCCGCCCGTGCATGGATTTTCTGGAAATCGAGCATCATTGTCCCCGCTTGTTCGCCGCAATCTATCACTTCACGTCCGGCCCGGCAGCCTCTACCTCTATCGACGCCCGGCCGAAGGAGAGGACAAATGAACAAGATCGTCGAAGACATGGCGAACCGCCTGCTCAAGCGAAAGCCGGACGGTTTCGGTCCGCTCGAGAGCCGCGTGCTCCAGTCGACGCTCGAGCGCACCACCATCACCCGCGACACCAACAAGGCCGTGGCCTTCCACGAGACCTATGGCGACCGTATTGCCGACACCATCGCCAGGATCGGCGGCTCCTGGTCCTTCATCCTGAGCTTCCTGGCCTTTCTTGTTGTCTGGACTGCCGGCAACGCCTGGCTGCTCACCCGCGACGCCTTCGACCCCTACCCTTTCATCTTCCTCAACCTTGTTCTGTCGATGCTGGCGGCTATCCAGGCGCCGGTGATCATGATGTCGCAGAACCGCCAGACCGAGCGCGACCGCATCGACGCCGCCCATGACTACGAGGTCAATCTGAAGGCCGAGATCGAGATCATGGCCCTGCATGAAAAACTCGACGAGCTTCGCCATAGCGAGATCATCGGCATGCGTGACGAAATCCTGCGCATGGCCGAGCAGATCAGGCGCATTGACGAAAAACTGTCCGCACGGCCCGCAACGGAATGAGCGAGACCATCCACCGCCTCATCGAGCAATACGGGCTGATCGCGGTCTTCCTGGGTTGCGTGGCCGAAGGCGAAAGCGCGGCGATCCTGGGCGGCTTCTTCGCTCATCAGCATGTTTTCGTGCTCTGGCAGACTTTCTTTGCCGCCTTCCTCGGCGCCTTCGCCGGCGACACGTTCTTCTTCACCCTGGGGCGCAGCTTCGCCGAACATCGCTATGTGAGACTGTTGCGCAGGCGTCCGGGCTTCAGCCGAGCCTATCGCCTGCTCAACACCCATCCCAACATTTTCGTGCTGACCAACCGCTATATCTACGGCATGCGCCTGGTCGGCGGCGTCGCCGCCGGCCTGTCGACCGTGTCCATGCCGCGTTTCGTCATCCTGAATGCCATCTCGTCCGCGGTCTGGTCGGCCCTGTTCAGCGGCATCGGCTATGTCTTCGGCCTGGGCGCGGAGGAAATCGTGGGCCAGGCGTTTGCTCGCCATCAGCGCCTGCTCATCGCCCTCGGCGTCGGCATAGTTATCGCCGTGGTCGCCTGGTTGGTAGGCCATCACTTCGCGAAGCGCGAACGCGCCAGGGAAGACCAGGCAGGATCTTGATCAATCCGCGAGGATCAGATCGGCGCGCCGACAAGGCGTTCGATGAGGGCGATGCCCCAGACGCCGCCGGCGATCACGATCGAAATCAGCACGGCCAGCGAACCGCAGTCCTTGGCAAGTTGGATGTCGATGTGGAATTCGCGCGAGATTGCGTCGCAAGCCGCCTCGATGCCGGTGTTGAGCACTTCGACCATGATCAGGAGCAGCACAGCACCGATCAGCAGGGCATAGCCGCGCCAGGAAACCGAGATGAACCAGCCGGCCGGCAAGGCGAGCGCCAGCAACAGCAATTCCTGCTGGAACGCCTTTTCGTGGGCGGCCAACTTGCGGAAGGCCCGCACTGAATTGATGAAAGCATCGATCAGCCGCTGCATTCCTCTGCCCCTTTGCGAGTCACCGGCAGGGGATATCGCAATGGTGGGATCAAGGGAATAAGGCAGCCGCTGCAAAATTCATCCGCCCGCGACCTTTATCGACGGCGCCGATTTCTCGAACTGCGGCAACCCGTCCTCGATCGAATAATAATCGCCCTTGTCGCCGACGAAGATGTGGCATTCGCCCTGAAGCCCGCTCGGTTCCTCGAATGAACCAGCCATAACCGAAACATATGCATCGCCTTTCGGCTTCCAAAACAGCACCGAGCCGCATGTCTTGCAAAAGCCACGCTTGGCGAAGTCGGATGCCTCATACCAGGTGAGATTTTCCATGCCTTCGATAACGATGTCGGCGTCCGCTACATTGGTTGCGGCGTAGAAATGGCCGCTCTGCTTGCGGCATTGTGAACAATGGCAATAAATCACGCCGCGTAGCGGGCCCTTCGTTCTGAAACGCACCGCCCCGCACAGGCACGATCCGCTATGATTGTCGTCCATTCCGGCCTCCTTCGACGTCGTCTGCACCGTTCATTGCCGGATAGAATTCCAGTTTTGAGATGACCGGGCACCGGCAAATGCGACACCGAAGCGACGCGTTTCAGAAGCTGCCCCTGCACCGCTTTGCACCCTGTGGTAGCAAGGACAATGAGGAAATGCAGGCTATTAAGGAAACTTTAGCAGGACTGCATTTATCGTTCCCACAAGCGATGGTCGTGTTGGGGACGCGCCGTCGCAATTCTGATTCAAATCCCCGCGTGAGCGAACGCCGGCGGTGGCAGGTCTCCGGTCGCACTGAAGGGGCAGTGAACAGACATGAAGCCGGCAGCCATTCCGACCGACAGGAATACCGACATCGCCAGCACCGTCGTGACGACGATGCGACAGCTCGGCGTGCTTGGCCTGCCGCGTAACTATGAAATCTTCTACGAGGCGCTCAGCAGCAGCAATCGCGAACTCAGCCTTGCCGTCGTCTCGTTGAGTAACCGCCCGACCCAGGAAGATCTCGACCGCATCGGACGGAGCTTCTTCCCGCAGCACCACGGCCCCGCCATTGTCGAGCACGCCCGTGAGGTGGTCGCCAAGGAGCTCGAGGACATCGCCGCCCTGTTGCGCAGCGAGCGCTCGCATATCGAGAAGTATGGCCGCATCCTCGACGAGACCTCGAGCGGCCTGAGCAATCGCAGCCTGCTTTCGCAAGAACTCCTGCAGAAGATCGCAGGCGCGATGTCGGCCGCCACCAGCTCGACGATCGACCATGGCCGTCAGATCGCCAGCACGCTCAGCGAAAAGACAGCCGAGCTTGAAAGCGTCAAGTCGAAGCTCGAGGAATACAAGCGACTTGCCGACACCGACCCGCTTACGCAGCTGTGGAACCGCCGCGCCTTCGACAAGGAGATCACCCGGATCTACAACAGCAACCGCGGCATCCTGTTCAACGCCTTGATCCTTGCCGATATCGATCATTTCAAGGACATAAACGATCGCTATGGCCACCCGGTCGGCGACAGGATCCTGCAGATCATCGCCGAGATCTTCCAGTCCAGCGTGCGTGCCGACATATTTGTTGCGCGAACCGGCGGCGAGGAGTTCGCGCTTATCGTCGAAGGCGCCAGCGAGGATGCCACATACGAGATCGCCGAACGCATCCGCGCGCTCGTCGAGCAGACCCCGTTCACCGGCAGCCAGACCGGCATGAACTACGGCACCGTTACCGTATCGATGGGCATCTGCATGGCATCGGAGGCGGAAAACCCCGAGGATCTCTACACCAAGGCCGACCAGGCGCTTTACCGCTCCAAGGTCGGCGGCCGTAACCGTGTGACAAAGCACTCGGCCACGGTCAGCCGGGCTGGCAAAAGCTGGCTGCTTTACAAGAAAGACTGACACACCCCTTTCCAGACGAATTTTTGTGGATTATATTTTCCACAGAAATGAAAGGGTGCGCTTATGCAACGTCCAGTCGCGGCCGCGACGGCGGCCGAAAATGCCGTCGTTACCAAGGCCACGCTGCGCGCGGCCGACCTGCTCGATATCACCGCCAGGACGCTTGCCTTGGTCATCGGCGTGTCGGAAGCAACGGTCTCGCGCATGCGCCGGCAGGAATTCCTGCTTGAACGCGGCACCAAGCCCTTCGAATTAGCGGTGCTGTTCGTGCGCCTGTTTCGCTCGCTCGACGCCATCGTCGGCGGCGACGAGACCGTCGCCCGGGCGTGGCTGAAGAATCCCAACACCACGCTCGACGGCACGCCGCTCGAAAAAATCCTGACGATTGCCGGACTTGTCGATGTCATTGCCTACCTGGACTCCCGGCGCGCTCTCGTCTGAGGCCGTCCGGCTCGAAGGCAAGTACTGGCGGATGGTCGAGGCGCAGCACCGCGTCTCGACCCTTAAGCTCATCGACACGCTCGATGAGCAGGCGCTGCTTGAGGATCTCATCGAGGACACCAAGCCGCGGATCCCGCTTGAGTGCCGCCATCTCCACTATCTGTTGGCGACGCCTTTTCGCTACGGCTCCGTCTATCCGTACGGCTCCCGCTTCCGCCGCGCCGGCAAGACGAAAGGCGTCTACTACGCTGCCGAGACGGTGCTGACGGCGGTGGCGGAGATGGCTTTCTACCGCTTGCTGTTCTTTGCGGAGTCGCCAGCGACGCAATGGCCGAACGACGCAGCGGAATACACTGCCTTCGCCGCTGCGATAAAATGCGACCGCGCGATCGACCTGACACGGCCGCCGCTCGACCGCGACGAAAAGGCCTGGACCCAGCCTACCGACTACACCGCCTGCCAGGCGATCGCCGATGTCGCGCGCGAAGCCGAGCTGCAGGCGGTCCGCTATCGCTCGGCGCGCGATCCCAAGGGCGTCAACATCGCGCTGTTGACGTGCAAGGGCTTTGCCAAGGCAAAACCGCTGGAGCCGCAGACCTGGCGCATCCGGATCGGCTCTTTCGGCCTTCAGGCGATCTGCGAATTCCCGGACAAGCGGCTGGAATTCTCACGCACCGTCTTTGCCGATCCCCGATTGGCCGGCATGCGCTGGGAGCGGGCCACCTGATATCGGCGATGAGCTGCGTTGAGATTCAGGTCAGGCCGGGCAGAAAACCGTCATTCGCAGGCCGCCCTCACCCGAATATCGATCCAGTTTTAGGCCAGGATGTTCACCGCACGCGCCGCCACCAGCGCGATCGTCAGGAGCGAGATCATTGCTTCGGCCATCATCAGGAGCTTCGCGCGCTGCGTGAGCGGCAAGGTGTCGGTCGGCGAGAACGCCGTGGCATTGGTGAAGGCCAGGAAGACATAGTCGACGAAGCCCGGCAGCCAGCCCTGTATCTCGCGATCGGGTAGCGTCATTTGCGGAAACAGGAAATCTGCCTGCGCGCGCTTGACCAGCCCGCAGGTCGGCGGGCCGCCCCGGTCGGTGCTCCAGAACCATAGCGCAAAGACAATCACATTGGTGACCCAGATGTTGAGCGCGTCGACGAGCAGCGTCGTGCCGGCCCCGGCATGCCCTTCCAGCAATGCCCGCACCAGGAAGACCAGCGACCCGCAATTCATGATGCTGATGACGCCGGTCATCACCAATGCTGCGCGGCGGATATAGAGGCGCAATCGGCCGATCGCGTACCAATGCTCATGGTCGACGGCGTTGCGCGTCGCCATTTGCGTCCAGGCCGTCGCGATCGACAGGGGCGCCAGCAGCGCCGCCTCCACTGTAGGGGCCAGCCAGCGCGGACCGAAGGACAGGTTGTTGATGACCAGAAGTTGCAGGCAGATGACGACGAGAACCGCGGCGCGCGCCGACCAGAAATCGAGCCCCCGGTGATGGATGACGGCATGCTGATGGCGCATGGAGGAACCTGTATTGCTAAAACCGCGGCGCTACGGACGGGCTCCGGCAATGATCGGCCGGCCGGTCCTGCCCGAAGCGCCGGCGACGGGTTCCATCGCAATCTTGGTTTTACAATGTTGCGGAAGAATACTTTTTCGTAAGCTTTTGCTATCGGACTGTTCAGCAATCCATCGGTATGATTTTAGGCCCGTATGTCGAGAACCAGTGAATCCGTGCATGTCTGGCCCGCCGCGGCTGCGGCGGAAGACGATCTGTCTTCCATCTGGAAAGGTCTGGTCCGGCATCCATGGCGGTTGCTGGCGCTTTTATGCCTGATCCAGATCGCTTGCTGGACCGTCATGCCCGCGCTCGTCAACGTTGGGCCGCCGCGCGACGTCGTCGAGGGTTTCATGTGGGGACGCGAATGGGTGCTGCTGACCTACAAGCACCCGCAACTCCCCTGCTGGCTGCTCGAGATCAGCCACCTGCTCACCGGCTCGTTCCGCTGGCCGCAATATATGCTGTCGCAGTTGATGATCTCGACGACTTTCGTCCTGGTCTACCTTCTCGCGCGCGACATCATGGGCCCGACCCGGGCGATCGCCGCCGTGCTCTTGATGCCGTCGATCTATTTCTTCGGCTGGCCGACCCCGCAATTCAACCATGACTATGCGCAGATGCCGTTCTGGGCCGCAATCTCATGGTTGCTGTGGCGCTCGGCGCGCGACGGCCGTCCAGGCTGGTGGCTCGCCCTCGGCCTCGTCTCCGGCATCGGGCTCTACGCCAAGTTCTCGACGGCTCTGCTACTGGTGTTCGGTGGTATCTGGATTTTGCACGACGCCCGCGCTCGAAGCCGGCTTGCCACCCCATGGCCATGGCTCGGTCTTGCGGTTTTTCTGAGTCTCGCGGCGCCGCTGGCAATTGCGCTTTTCCGCCTCGATTTCCTGCCGCTGACCTATGCCGAGCATCGTAA
Organism: Mesorhizobium sp. B2-8-9; assembly: GCF_006439475.1. NCBI lineage: Bacteria > Pseudomonadati > Pseudomonadota > Alphaproteobacteria > Hyphomicrobiales > Phyllobacteriaceae > Mesorhizobium > Mesorhizobium sp. B2-8-9. Next base: position 135,986 of record NZ_VFTQ01000004.1, read on the forward strand.
CGCCTGGGTGCTCGCTAACCGCGCACGGCTCTACTATATCGGCGTTCAGCTTGCAGGGCTTGCCGCTCTTCCCGTCGTTCTTGCTCTTTCCGGCCTGTTGCGACGGCAGGCCGACCCGGCACGAGACCCCTTACCGGCGCACCCTGCCCCCGAGCGGCGCGCGATTGTCTACCTGGCATGGATGGGCCTGGGGCCGGCGCTCCTGATCATGGCCGCCTCGCTGTTTACCGGCACCGGCGAGTCCTGGGGCGCGACGATGTACAATTTGGTCGGCACCCTCGCGGTTGCACTCTTGGGCCAGCGCCTGGGGCTGGCCGAGTTGCGCCGGCTGACGCTGCTGGCACTGCTATGCGTGGTCGGCGTATCGAGCGCCTATGCGATTACACGCTGGACCAGTTGCAACGTCCTCGGTCGCCTGCAGCCGATGTGCTGGCCAGCACGATCGATCTCGCAGACGGCCGAAGCGATCTGGCATGAGACGGTACCAGGACCACTGGGCATCGTCGGCGGCGAGGACGGCGTGGCTCAGCTTGCCGGGTTGGAAGCGGAGGACCAGCCGTCGATTTTCACGACGCTCGATAGGCGCCTTGCCCCCTGGATCACGGACCAGCGCCTGCGGGATCAGGGCCTGCTGCTGGTGTGGCCGACCGGTTGGAGGCTCTCCCCGCAACAGCAGGCGTGGATCGCCGGCCTGCCGGTCAAGACCGTGCCGTTCGACTGGTCGCTCAAGGCACCGGCGCTGGAGATCAGCTTTGCCGTCATTCCGCCCGGCAGGACCAGTTTCCCGGGCGATCCGCCCGGACCGCCCGATCCGGAATGACCCGCGATCCGACTTGAAGTTTATCGGCCCGACGTCAAAAGGCGACGGCATCGCCGCCGGCGCGTCCGACGATAGGCGTCAAGCCTCTGTTCAGGCGTTGGCGGCCTGCTTGTGCTGGACCGGATGGCTCTTCTTGAGCAGGTCCGAGACCAGGAAGGCGAGCTCGATCGCCTGATCGGCGTTGAGGCGCGGGTCGCAATGGGTGTGATAGCGGTCCTGCAGGTCTTCCGCCGTGATGGCGCGGGCGCCGCCCGTGCATTCGGTGACGTTCTTGCCAGTCATCTCTATATGGATGCCGCCCGGATGCGTGCCTTCCGCGCGATGAACTTCGAAGAAGGTCTGCACTTCCTTGAGGATGCGGTCGAACGGCCGCGTCTTGTAGCCGGCCGCCTCGATCGTGTTGCCATGCATCGGATCCGACGACCAGACAACGTTGCGGCCTTCCTTCTTAACTGCCCGCACCAGCTTCGGCAGATGCTCGGCGACCTTGTCGGAGCCGAAGCGCGCGATCAGCGTCAGACGGCCCGGCTCGTTTTCGGGATTGAGCAGGTCGATCAATTCCATCAAGCCGTCCGGCGTCAGCGACGGCCCGCATTTCAGGCCGAGCGGATTCTTGATGCCGCGGCAATATTCGATATGCGCGTGATCGGGCTGGCGGGTGCGATCGCCAATCCAGATCATGTGGCCGGAGGTCGCGTACCAGTCGCCGGAGGTCGAATCGACGCGCGTCAGCGCTTCCTCATAGCCGAGCAGCAGCGCCTCGTGGCTCGTGTAGAAATCCGTCTCGCGCAGCGCGAAATTGGTTTCGGACGTGATGCCCACCGCGCGCATGAAATCCATCGTCTCGGTGATGCGGTTGGCGAGCGATTCGTATTTTTCTCCCTGCGGGCTGTCGGCAACGAAGCCCAGCATCCAGCGATGCACGTTCTCAAGGCTGGCATAGCCACCCTGCGCAAAGGCGCGCAGAAGGTTGAGCGTCGCGGCGGACTGGCGGTACGCCATCTCCTGGCGCGCCGGATCCGGAATGCGCGAGGAGGCGTCGAATTCGATGCCGTTGATGATGTCGCCGCGGTAGCTCGGCAGCGTCACGCCGGCCTTCGTCTCGTTGTCGGACGACCGTGGCTTGGCGAACTGGCCGGCGACGCGGCCGACCTTCACCACCGGCTGCGCGCCGGCGAAGGTAAGCACCACCGACATCTGCAGGAAGACGCGGAAGAAGTCGCGGATGTTGTCGGCGCCATGCTCGGCAAAGCTCTCGGCGCAGTCACCGCCCTGGAGCAGGAAGGCTTCGCCGGCTGCCACGGCCGCCAGCTGCTTCTTCAGCTTGCGCGCCTCGCCGGCAAAGACCAGCGGCGGGTAGGTCGCAAGCCGCGCTTCCGTGGCCTGCAAAGCCCCAAGGTCCGGATAGGCCGGCACCTGCTTGATCGGCTTTGCTCTCCACGAATTCGGCGACCATTTCGTCATCGCTGCACCCAACGCCCTTCCAGAGCAACTCCAGGAAAGTGTAACGGCTTTCCGTCCGGAATTGCGTCAAACAAACCGGCGAGCGTGCTTGCCCGCCATTCCAGCCTCGATACGAGGTCGCGGCTCCTTACACGAAGCCGACTGCCTATTCTAGCCGGGTTTTTCAGTGGTGGCGAATGCGTTGAGCTGCTCGGCTTCCAATGTAGACGCCGTTACGCGGCCTTGTCGACGAGCCGCGCCAGTTGCGTCATCACCACGGCCGAGCCGGCGAGCCGCTTCTCCGCGTTCGGCCAGTCGCGGATGAAAACGACGCTATGGTCGGCCCTGATCTTGGCCAGCGATCCCTGCTCGCCGATGAACTTGACCAGCCCGACCGGATTTGGGAACTCGCGCTTGCGGAAATGAATGACGACGCCTTTGGGCCCGGCATCGAGCTTCTCGACATTGGCCTTGCGGCAGAGCGCCTTGATGAAGACGATCTTCAACAGGTGCGTCACCTCTTCCGGCAAAGGCCCGAAGCGGTCGATCAGCTCGGCGCCGAAGCCGTCGATCTCCTCGGTGGTTTCGAGGTCGCCCAGGCGTCTGTAGAGCGCCATGCGGAGTTGCAGGTCGGGCACATAGCTTTCCGGAATCATCACCGCGGTGCCGACGGCGATCTGCGGCGACCAGCCGCCGTCCTGCGCCTCGCCGGTATCCTTCACCTCGGCCACCGCCTCTTCCAGCATCTGCTGGTAGAGCTCGAAGCCGACCTCCTTGATATGGCCGGACTGCTCTTCGCCCAGAAGATTGCCGGCGCCACGGATGTCGAGGTCGTGGCTGGCGAGCTGGAACCCTGCGCCGAGCGTGTCGAGCGACTGCAGCACCTTCAGCCGGCGCTCGGCCGTATCGGTGAGCTTGCGGTTGGCTGGCAGCGTGAACAGCGCATAGGCGCGCACCTTCGAGCGGCCGACGCGGCCGCGCAGCTGATAGAGCTGCGCGAGGCCGAACATGTCGGCGCGATGGATGATCAGCGTGTTTGCGGTCGGGATATCGAGCCCGGATTCGACGATGGTCGTCGACAGGAGCACGTCATACTGACCATCGTAGAAAGCGTTCATGATGTCGTCGAGCTCGCCCGGCGGCATCTGGCCATGCGCCACCGCCACTTTCAGCTCCGGCACGGATTCCCTCAGGAAATCATGGATTTCGGCCAGGTCGCTAATACGCGGCACGACATAGAAGGAATGGCCGCCGCGATAGCGTTCGCGCAGCAGTGTCTCGCGGATGACCAGCGGATCGAAGGGTGAGATGAAGGTGCGCACCGCCATGCGGTCGACCGGCGGCGTGGCGATCAGCGAGAGCTCGCGAACGCCGGTCAGCGCCAGTTGCAGCGTGCGCGGGATCGGCGTCGCCGACAGCGTCAGCACATGCACGTCGGACTTGAGATCCTTCAGCCGCTCCTTGTGCTTGACGCCGAAATGTTGCTCCTCGTCGATGATCAGCAGGCCGAGGCGCTTGAACGAGATCGAGCTGCCGAGCAGCGCGTGCGTGCCGACGACGATGTCGACCGTGCCTTCGGCGATGCCCTTCTTGGTCTCCGCCAATTCTTTTGAACCAACCAGGCGCGACGCCTGCGCAATGCGGATCGGCAGGCCCGAAAAGCGCTGCGAGAAGGTTTTGAAGTGCTGCCGCGACAACAACGTCGTCGGCACCACGACCGCGACCTGGAACCCCTCCATGGCCGCGATGAAGGCGGCGCGCAACGCAACTTCCGTCTTGCCGAAGCCGACGTCGCCGCAGATCAGCCGGTCCATCGGTTTGCCGGCGCCGAGATCATCCAGGACGGAATCGATCGCCGTCTGCTGGTCGTCGGTCTCCTCATAGGGGAAACGCGCGGCGAACTCGCCATAAAGCCCTTCCGCCGGAATCATGGAGGGCGCTGCACGCATCTGCCGCTCGGCGGCGATGCGGATCAATTGCCCGGCCATGTCGAGCAGGCGCCGCTTCAGCCGTGCCTTGCGCGCCTGCCAGGCGCCGCCGCCCAGCTTGTCGAGCGTCGCCTCAGCCGAATCCGAGCCATAGCGCGACAGAAGCTCGATGTTTTCCACCGGCAGGAACAGGCGATCGTCGCCGGCGTAGTGGATTTCGAGACAGTCATGCGGCGCGCCGAGCGCTTCGATGGTGCGCAAGCCGATGAAGCGGCCTATGCCATGGTCGGCATGGACGACGATGTCGCCTGCCGACAGCGACGAGGCTTCGGCTATGAAATCGGAGGCCTTCTTCTTGCGCTTGGAACGCCGAATGAGCCTGTCGCCGAGGATGTCCTGCTCGGCGACGACGACCAGATCGTCGGTCTCAAAGCCGGATTCGAGCGGCAGCACGGCAAGGCCCGCCTGCCCCGGCTCTAGCTTTTCGACCTCCGCCAGCGTCGCGACAGATTTCAGATTACTGAGATGGTGCTCCGCGAGAATTTGCCCGAGCCGGTCGAGCGAGCCTTCAGTCCAGCCGGCGACGACGACGCGGCGACGCGCCGCGCGCTCGTCGGCAATGTGCTTCACGACGACGTCGAAGACGTTGATGTTGGGATCGGCGCGCTCCTCGGCAAAGCTGCGGCCTTGCCGCGAGCCGCCATGGAAGACTTTTTTGCCGCCGACGTCGGGGGCGTCGAAGACGGTGAAGTCTATGTCCTCGCGCGGTCCGAGCGACGCCTTGAGGTTTTCGGGCGAGAGATACAGCAGATCCGGCGCCACCGGCTTGTAAGGTACGGCATCCTTGAGCGCGCTGTCGGCCTGCTTCCGCCGCGCCTCGTAATGGTCGAGGATCAGCGTGTGGCGCTCGGCCAAGGCCTCATGTGCCAGATGGTCGAACACGACGGGCGCGTCCGGCAGATAGTCGAACACGGTCTCCAGCCGCTCGTAGAAGAAGGGCAGCCAGTGCTCCATGCCGGCGAAGCGGCGGCCTTCGCTGACCGCCGCGTAGAGCGCGTCGTCGCGCGACGGCGCGCCGAAGGCCTCGATATAGGACCGGCGAAAGCGGCTGATCGTTTCCGGTGTCAGCGCCACCTCGCTCATCGCTTGCAGCGACATCGACTTGCGCTGCCCGGTGGTGCGCTGCGTCGCGACGTCGAAGACGCGGATCGATTCCAGCGTGTCGCCGAAGAAGTCGAGCCTGAGCGCCTCGCTCCAGCCGGGCGCGAAAAGGTCGAGGATGCCGCCGCGCACCGCGAATTCACCAAGCCCGCGAACGGTCGGCACGCGCTCGAAGCCGGAGGTCTCCAGCCGCGCGATCAACGCATTCATGTCGATCTGGTTGCCGGGCTTGGCGTGGAAAGTCTGAGCTTCGATCAGCTCGGCCGGCGGGATGCGCTGCAGCAACGCATTGGCGGTGGTGAGGATCACCGCGCGATGCGGTTTCTTGGCCAGCGCGATCATGGCCGAAAGCGCGTCGAGCCGACGCGCCGCGGCATCTGCGCCGGGCGAAACGCGGTCGTAAGGCAGGCAGTCCCAGGCCGGCAGCTCCAGCACCGGTAGGCCGGGCGCGGCAAAGGCGAGCGCCTCGATGATCGCCGGCAGCCGCTGGCCGTCGCGCGCGACGAACAGCAGCGGCTTGTCGGGCGCGATCTCCTGCGCCGTCCGCACCAGGGCGAAAGCTTCGTAGCCGTCGGCGACGCCGTCGACGATGAACTGGCCGGCGCGGCCCTTGGGCAGGCCAATGGAAGGAATGAGGGTCATGGATATGCGTTTTTCAAAATGTCATGGTCCGGCGCGACGCCAGGATCTTCCGCAGAACCGCGCAGTCGATATCGGGCGAAACTGGGCGCTCGCCGGTGACCATCGGGAAAAATTCGGTGTCGGGAATTTCGAGAAGTCTCTCATATTGGTCGATTTCATCGCCGGTCAAGGCGCCGATCTCGGCGTCGGCGAAGGAACCGAGGATCAGGTCCATCTCGCGCATGCCGCGATGCCAGGAGCGGAACAGGAGCTTGCGGCGGCGCGCGTCCAACCCCTCGCTTGATCGCTGTGTTCCGGTCATGGCGCCGCATCCCTGTCCAAAGCGGCGCATATAGCGTGGATAGAGAGCGGTGTCAGCCTTTGCGCTGCCCTCGTCGCGACATAAGCTGACACGATGCGTCCCACCGTCCTCGATCCCTTGTTCGTTCCGATCACTTCGCTTGCCGGCGTCGGCCCGAAGGTCGGATCGCTGATCGAGCGTGTGGTGCCGGCCGACCTCGGCGATCGCGCTGCGCGCGCGGCCGACCTTCTGTTCGTGCTGCCCAACACGGTCATCGACCGCCGCAACCGGCCCGGCATCGCGCTGTCGGCCGAGGGCCAGATCGTCACGCTCGAGGTGCGCGTCGACCGCCACCAGCCGCCGCCGCGCGGCAACAGGTCGGTGCCGTACAGGGTTTACGCCCATGACGACACCGGCGAGGTCGCGCTGACCTTCTTCCATGCCCATGCCGCCTATCTGCAGAAAATGCTTCCCGAGGGCGAGCGTGTGGTGATCTCAGGCCGCATGGAGTGGTTCAACGGCCGCCCGACGATGGTCCATCCCGACCACATCGCGCCGATCGACGAGGCCGAGGGCCTACCGTTGGTCGAGCCGGTCTATCCGCTCACCGCCGGCCTCTCGGCAAAGGTGTTGCGCCGCGCCATCGGACAGGCGCTTGGCCGCCTGCCAGAGCTGCCGGAGTGGCAGGACGACGCCTTCATGCGCCGCCATACATTCCCGTCCTTCGGCGATGCGCTTGCGCGCATCCATTATCCGAAGGATCCGATCGACGTTGCCGTCGAGGGGTCGGCCTGGCGACGCCTTGCCTATGACGAATTGCTGGCCGGCCAGGTTTCGCTGGCGCTGGTGCGAGCGAGAATTCGCCGGCTCTCGGGCCGGCCGCTTACCGGCGACGGCAGCATCGTCGAGAAGCTGCGAGCTGCCCTTCCCTACAAGCTCACCACCAGCCAGGAATTCGCGCTCGGCGAAATCAATGCAGACCTTGCCGATCCCGAACGCATGCTGCGCCTGCTGCAGGGCGATGTCGGCTCAGGCAAGACGGTGGTGGCGCTGCTCGCCATGGCGCGCGCGGTCGAGGCCGGCGGCCAGGCGGCCCTGATGGCGCCGACCGAGATCCTGGCGCGCCAGCATCTGGCGACGATCGCGCCGCTGGCGGAAAAAGCCGGCCTGCGCCTCGCTATCCTGACCGGGCGCGAGAAGGGCCGCGAGCGTGCCGAGACGCTTGCCGGTCTTGCCGGCGGCGAAATCGACATCATCGTCGGCACGCATGCGCTGTTCCAGGAAAGCGTGACGTTTCACGACTTGGTGCTTGCCGTCGTCGACGAGCAGCACCGCTTCGGCGTTCATCAGCGCCTCGCCATCACCGCCAAGGGCGATGCACCCGATATGCTGGTGATGACGGCGACCCCCATCCCGCGCACGCTGGTGCTGACCGCCTTCGGCGACATGGACGTCTCGAAACTGACCGAGAAGCCGGCCGGCCGGCAGCCGATCCGCACCGTCACCTTGCCGATGGAACGGCTGGATGAGCTGGTCGGCCGCATGCTTGACGCCGTCGCCGATGGCCAGAAGATCTACTGGATCTGCCCGCTGGTCGAGGAATCCGAAGAGATCAAGCTGATGTCGGCGGAGGACCGCTTTGCTTCGCTGAAACCGCTCTTCGGCGACCGGATCGGCCTGGTGCACGGTCGCATGAAGGGTGCGGAGAAAGACGAGGCGATGCGCTCCTTCAAGCAGGGCGAAACGCGCATCCTCATCGCCACCACCGTGATCGAGGTCGGCGTCGACGTGCCCGACGCCACGATCATGGTGATCGAGCATGCCGAACGCTTCGGCCTTGCCCAGTTGCACCAGTTGCGCGGCCGGGTCGGGCGCAGCGACAAGCCCTCCTCCTGCGTCCTGCTCTACAAGGAGCCGCTCGGCGAGACGGCCAAACGCCGGCTCTCGGTGATGCGCGAGACAGAGGACGGCTTCAAGATCGCCGAGGAGGACCTGAAACTGCGCGGCGAAGGCGAGTTGCTGGGCACCCGCCAGTCCGGCACACCAGGCTTCCAGGTGGCGCGCCTCGAGTTCCATGCCGATCTGCTCGAAGCCGCGCGCGACGACGCACGCCTGATCCTGTCGCGCGACCCAGAATTGCAGTCCGAACGCGGCGGGGCGCTGCGGCTGCTGCTTTATCTGTTCGGCCGCGATGAGGCGGTGCGGCTGCTGCGCGCCGGCTGAGCGGTGCCAATCGCCGGGTTGGCGAGGCCGCCTTCGACGGGCTCGCCGTTCAGCGTCACCAGCTTGGCCTTGACCTCCGGCGCCACCATGCCGGCCGAGACGATCAGCTTGGCGCCGTCCTCGATCGACATGTCGAGCGGCACGATCTCGGATTTGTGGACATACATCAGGAAACCGGTGGTTGGATTGGGCGTGCAGGGCATGAACACCGCAATCAGCGGATCACCTTCCTGATCGAGCTTCTGGTTGATCTCGGTTTCCTTGTCGCTGGCGACGAAGACCAGCGACCAGACGCCCTTTCTCGGATATTCGACCAACCCGACCTGGCGGAACATGTCGCCCTTGTTCGACAGCACCGTCTCGAAAATCTGCTTCAGCGAGCCATAGATGCCACGCACCAGCGGCATGCGGCCAAGCAGCCGCTCGCCGAAATTGACAATGGCGCGGCCGACGATGTTCGCCGTCAGGAAACCGATCAGCGTGATCAGCACCAGCGCCACGATCAGCCCGAAGCCCGGAACCGGGAACGGCAGATAGGTATCGGGATTGTAGCGGGCTGGAATATAGGGTTTTACCCAGGAATCGACCCAGCCGATAAGCGACCAGGCGATATAGACCGTGATCGCCAGCGGCGCGCAGACGATGAAGCCGGTCAGGAAATAATTCCTTAGCCGGGTCATGCCAGAGGTCTTCAGGGCGTCGGACATGGGTTCACCGCGGCGCAGGTTGCAACGCTGAGATTAGTGAACCGCGAGCCGGTTTGGAACTGCGAAGTTTTTAAGGGTGCCCTCCATCAACCGGCTTTCAGCATTCCAAATGGAAGCTGCTCCGTTCGCGATTGGCCGCAACACCCCTCCCTCGTCATCCACGGGCGGAGCGGGAGCGAAGCGGACGCGCAGACCCGAGGATCCATTCCGTGACGCCGGCCAAAAAATGCCACCCGTCAGAATAGTCCCTAACCATCAATTCGTTATCGTTCACGCATGACCGGCTATGTCTATATGACAGCAAGCAAGAAGCGCGGCACCATCTACACTGGTGTGACGAACGATCTTGGCCGGCGGATGCCGGAGCACAGGTCCGGCGAAGGCTCGCGCTTTACCGGGCGCTACGGCGTACAACGCCTGGTCTGGTACAAGGAGTATTTCGACATCCGCGATGCGATCCAGCGTGAAAAGTCGCTGAAACGCTGGCCTCGCCAGTGGAAGATCGAACTGATCGAAAAGGCCAATCCCGAGTGGTTCGAGCTGTTCCGCGGTATCGGGTGGTAGTGCCTAATTCTGCACCGCTTTGATCCGCCGCAAACGTCACGGAATGGATCCTCGGGTCTGCGCAGGAGCTTCGCTCCTGCTCCGCCCGTGGATGACGAAAGAAGGCTGTTGGCCGTCGCACTTCGAAGTACTGTCACTAACCGAGGAACCCATGACGCAATCCACAATCCGGCGGTAGTGACGGTGCTACTCCACGGTCACCGATTTCGCCAGATTGCGCGGCTGGTCGACGTCGGTGCCCATGAAGACGGCGGTGAAATAGGCCAGCATCTGGATCGGCAGCGCGTAGATGATTGGCGAGATGATCTCCGGCACTTCGGGCAGGATGATCGTCTCCATCGTCTTGATGCCGGCCTGCGCCGCGCCCTTCTTGTCGGTGATCAGGATGATCTTGCCGCCACGCGCCGCCACTTCCTGCATGTTCGAGACGGTCTTTTCGAAGATGCGGTCATGCGGCGCAATCACGATCACCGGCATGTTCTCGTCGATCAGCGCGATCGGACCATGCTTCAGCTCGCCGCCGGCATAGCCTTCGGCGTGGATGTAGGAGATTTCCTTGAGCTTCAGCGCGCCTTCCATGGCCAGCGGAAAATTGGTGTCGCGGCCGAGATAGAGCACGTCCTTGTAGCGCGACAGCTCGCGCGAGATGCGCTCGATCTGCTCGTCAAGCTTCAGCACCCGGGTGGCGTAGCGCGGCGCCTCGGAAAGCTCGCGCACCAGCTGCTTTTCCTCATCGCGCGAGATCGTGCCGCGCGCCACGCCCGCGCGGACCGCGAGCGCAGCCAAGACGGATAGCTGGCAGGTAAAAGCCTTGGTCGAGGCGACGCCGATCTCCGGCCCGGCCAGCGTCGGCAGCACGACGTCGGATTCGCGCGCCATGGTCGATTCCCGCACATTGACGACAGCGCCGATTTTCATGCCGGCCTTGCGGCAATAGCGCAGCGAAGCAAGCGTGTCGGCGGTCTCGCCCGACTGCGAGATGAAGAACGCCGCGTCATTGGCCGAAAGCGGCATCTCGCGGTAGCGGAACTCGGAGGCGACGTCGATGTCGATCGGCAGCCGTGCATAGCGCTCGAACCAGTATTTGCTGATCAGCCCGGCGAGGTAGGCGGTGCCGCAGGCCGAAAGTGCCAGGCGGCCGATCTTGGCGAAGTCGAAGGGCAGGTCGAGCGGCTTCGACACCCCCGATGCGAAATCCAAGTAATGCGCCAGCGTGTGCGAGATCACCTCCGGCTGCTCATGGATTTCCTTTTCCATGAAATGGCGGCGGTTTCCCTTGTCGACCATGAAGCTGGTCGACAGCGACTGCTGGCGCTTGCGGTCGACCTGTCTGCCGTCGATGTCGTAGATGGTCACGCTTTCGCGACGCACGACCGCCCAGTCGCCGTCTTCGAGATAGGTGACCGCATTGGTGAAAGGCGCCAGCGCAATGGCGTCGGAGCCCAAAAACATCTCGCCCTCGCCATGGCCGACGGCCAAAGGCGGTCCGTTGCGGGCGCCGACGATCAGGTCCTCGTCGCCCTTGAACATGATTGCCAGGGCAAAGGCGCCGGAAAGCCGCTTCAGCGCCGCATGCGCGGCTTCCACCGGCTTCAGCCCCTTGGCGAGCTCGCGCGCCACCAGATGCGCGACGACCTCGGTGTCGGTCTGCGAAGAGAAAGAGTAGCCGTCGCGGGTGAGTTCGTCGCGCAGCTCGGCGAAATTCTCGATAATGCCGTTGTGGACAATTGCGACGCCTTCGGAAAAATGCGGATGCGCATTGGTCTCGTTGGGCACGCCATGCGTCGCCCAGCGTGTGTGGCCGATGCCGATCGTGCCGTCCAGCGGCTCGTCCTTCAGCCGGCGTTCGAGATTGACCAGCTTGCCCTCGGCGCGGCGGCGGCCGAGCTCGCCCCTTTCGATGGTGGCGACGCCGGCCGAGTCGTAGCCGCGATATTCAAGCCGCTTCAGCGCATCGACGATGAGCGGCGCGACTTGGCTTCGGCCAACGATTCCAACGATACCGCACATGGCGATTGCCCCCGATTCCCAGCAGAAAACCCAGCGCTATCTATGGATTGCCGGCCTGCCGTAAAAGTCACTTTGCGTTTCGTTCCATGTCACCGGGAACGGTTTTGTACCATTGGACATTCTCAGAACGCCCTTGCAATCCGGTTACCGCAAACGCTTGTCTTGTCGCTTAGACGGTTTGGCGGTGTTCATCACCATGTAAACATTTGAGGCCGGAGCATGTCATCGTTCGAACGACGAACGCCACGCCACAGTTGGCAAAGGCCCGTATGGCGAACGCTCCTTGGGGCCTTGCCTCGGCTCGAATTGGGCAGTTTATTCGACCAATGAGCAAAGCGACGCACACCCTAACGCTGTGGCGGCCGGTTGGACCGCAGGAGTTGACGCTGATCAAGGCTTTGGGCATGCGCGAATTTCCGCCGCGCCTGCCCGATCAGCCGATTTTCTATCCGGTGCTCACTGAAGCCTATGCTGTCCAGATCGCCCGCGACTGGAACGTGCAGGCGAGCGGTTCCGGCTTCGTCACGCGGTTTGAGGTCCTGAAAAGCTTTCTCGACGGCTACCGCGTCGAGCACGCCGGCAGCAGGGCGCATCTCGAATATTGGATACCCGCCGAAGACCTGCCTCAATTCAACAAGGCAATCGTCGGCGAGATCGTGGTAACGGCTGCTTTCGGCAAAATCACCGAAAGCACCACCTGAAACCCTATTCCGCCGCAGCCTTCTTCTTCGCCGCGGCGGCGGAAGCAAAGCGCTCGCGCAACTCCTTGCCCTTGCCGGGAATCGTCTTCTGGCGGGCGCGGCCGAAGGCCAGCGCGTCGTCGGGCACGCTTTCGGTGATCACGCTGCCGGAGGCGATATAGCCGCCCTTGCCGATCGAGACCGGCGCCACCAGCGAGGAATTCGAACCGACAAAGGCCCCCTCGCCGATGTCGGTGAAGAATTTCGAGTAGCCGTCATAATTGCAGGTGATGGTGCCGGCGCCGATATTGGCTGCTGCACCCACGCGCGCATCGCCGATATAGGTCAGGTGGTTGACCTTGGCGCCCTCCTCGATCGTCGCCTGCTTGACCTCGCAGAAATTGCCGACCTTTGCCTTGTTTCGAAGATCCGCGCCGGGCCGCAGCCGGGCGAACGGCCCGACATCGCAATTTGAGGCGATCGTTGCGCCCTCGATATGGCTGAAAGCATGGATCTTGGCGCCCGATGCGATCTTGACGCCCGGCCCGAACCAGACATTCGGCTCGACGATCGTATCGGTGCCGATCTCGGTATCGTGCGAGAAATAGACGGTTTCGGGCGCTATCAGCGTGACCCCGGACAGCATCGCCTCGCGCCGCCGGCGAGTCTGCCAGATGGCTTCCGCCTCGGCGAGCTCGGCCCGGTTATTGATGCCGAGCGCGCTTTCGAAACTCGCTTCCGTCGCCACCACGTCGAGCCCTTCCGCGCCGGCGATCTCGACGATGTCGGTGAGGTAAAATTCGCCCTTGGCGTTCTTGTTACCGACCTTGTCGAGCAGCCGCAGCGCATGCTTGGCCGCCACCGCCATCATGCCGGCATTGCAGAAGCCGATCTTTTTCTCTTCCTCCGAGCAGTCCTTCTCCTCGCGGATGGCGATGAGATGACCGTCCTTTTCGATCAACCGGCCGTAGCCAGCCGGGCTTGGCGGACGGAAGCCGATCACCGCGACGGCCGCACCCTCCGCCAGCTTCTGCCGCGCTGCGGCCAACGCCTGCGCATCGATTAGCGGCGTGTCGCCGAACATCACGAGAATATCGTCATAGCCCTTTGATATCGCCTCGCGCGCGGCGAGAACCGCATGCCCGGTGCCGAGCCGCTGCTCCTGCACGAAGGTCTCCGCCTTCGGCGCGAATTTCTGCACCGCCTTGCGCATCTCGTCTGCGCCGTGGCCGATCACCAGCGCCACGCCGGTCGCACCGGCAGCCTCAGCAGCTTTCACGACGTGAGCCACCATCGGCAGGCCGGCAATGGCATGCAGCACCTTGGGCATCGCGCTTTTCATGCGGGTGCCTTCGCCGGCGGCAAGGATGACAGACAGGCAGGATCTCTGGCTCATGGATGGGCAACCGTATGAAAAAGGTTTGAATCAACGCATATTAACAGCGTAGGCCATGCTGCACCAATGCGGTTAAATTCCGGTGAGATGGCAAAGCCAAGTCTCCAAGTGCGAACGTCGGGTGTGATGCCCGATACAAAAGCACCGCCACGGTGGCGTCAGCCGGTTACACAGGTCAGGAAATATCCCCGGCCTGCTGGGGTGCTGCGTCGCAAGCGGGATAGCGAAATCTCGTGAAGGCAAGGTCGAGCTGCGTTTTCCGTTCCCCATCGACGACGGGCGGAGACTGGGAGAGATGGATACCATGCGCGTGGCGCGTCTGGAAGTTGGCGGGACATGGACGCGGAGCGGCACGCGTGCAGGCGCTTGGCCGAGCGGTGCGATGACCGTGCGGCGCCACCTCGCTGCGATCCTGGCTTGCGACGTGGTCGGTTATTCGCGCCTGATGGAGCGCGACGAGCGCTGCACGCTCGAGCGGCTGAAGATCTACCGCAAGGACCTCCTCGAACCGCTGGTCTCCGAGCATCAGGGTCGGATCGTCAAGCTCACCGGCGACGGCATGCTGTGCGAATTCGCGAGCGTCGTCAACGCGGTGACCTCGGCGATGGCGATCCAGCGGACCCTGGCAGAACGCGAGGCGGAGACCCCCGAGGAAGAGAGGATTCGCTTCCGCATCGGCGTCAATCTCGGCGACGTGGTTTGCGAGGAGGACGGCGACCTCTACGGCGACGGGGTCAACATCGCCGCCCGCCTCGAAAGCGTCGCCGATCCCGGCACCGTTGTCGTCTCGGGCACCGCCTACGACCACCTTCAGGGCAAGCTCGACTGCGGCTTCACGCCGCTCGGCGAGCTGCGCCTCAAGAACATCGAGCGGCCCGTGCGCGCCTACCGCGTCGAGTCCGACGCCAGCGCTGCCCCGCCTCCCCTGCCCGAGAAACCCTCGATCGCGGTTCTGCCTTTCACCAACATGAGCGGCGATCCCGATCAGGAATACTTCGCCGACGGGCTGGTGGAGGACATCATCACGGGATTGAGCCGAGTGAACTCCTTCTTCGTGATCGCCCGCAACTCGTCCTTCACCTACAAGGGCCGGGCGGTGGACCTGCGCCAGGTCGGGCGCGAGCTGGGCGTCCGCTACGTGCTCGAAGGCAGCATCCGCAGGGCAGGATCGCGGGTGCGTATCAGTGGGCAGTTGGTGGACGCGATCAGCGGACACCATGTCTGGGCCGACCGCTTCGAGGGCGATATGTGCGACATCTTCGACCTGCAGGACAAGGTGACCGAGAGCGTCGTCGGCGCTGTCGAGCCGAGCATCCGGCTGGAGGAAATCAAGCAGGCGCGCATGAAGCCGACCGACTACATGAGCGCCTACGACCTCTACCTTCGCGCGCTGCCGCGCTTCTACAGCATGACGCGCGAAGGCTTTGCCGACGTGCGTCGGCTCACCAACGAGGCGCTTAGCATCGACCCCGGCTTCAACTTGGCGAAGGCACTCGGCGCCTATATCCGCAGCATATCCGTGAGCCAGTGCTGGCACGAGCCCGAGGATACCCGGGTCGCCACGCGCATGGCGCGCGAGGTACTGGCGGAAGCGCGCGACGACCCCACGAGCCTGCGCTTCGCCGCGCAGGTGATCGCCTACAGCGCGAAGGACTACGAGATGGCGCTGGCCACGATCGAACGATCCCTGCTGCTCAATCCCAATTCGGCGCAGGGCCATACGAGCTGCGGTTGGGTCAACGCACATTCCGGCCGCCCGCTCGTCGCGATCGAGCACTTTCACAGGGCAATGCGGCTGAGCCCGGTCGACCCCGAGAAGGGCATCGCGCTCTCGGGCATCGGGATGAGCTACCTGATGCTCGAGCGCTACGAGGAAGCGCTGGCATGGGGAGAACGCGCGCTGCAGGAGATGCCGAACTACGGCTCCTCGCACCGGGTGGTGATTATGGCGCTGGTCAAACTCAACCGGCTGGAGGAGGCGCGGGCGGCGGCGCGGCGGCTGATGGAGGCGTTCCCGACCTACACGCTCACCCTGCAGAGACAGATCAACCCATGGCAGGACAAGGTGTTCGGCGAGCGTTACGTCGAGGCGCTGGGCATCTCCGGCGTGCCGGAGTGATCGTCGCGGCGGAAATTCCGGTGAGACGGCGGAGCAGGTGACTCGATGGGTTGTCTGAACATAGTGGTCGCCCCAGGTCTCCATAGCAAATTATGGAACACGAGATAGAGGGCACAGGACCCTTCGATGCTGATCTCTACAACGGGTTCACAGCTCGACTCTCTGCCAGCAACTAAACTACCCCAGCCTTCCCAGCACCGGGAAATTCTCCAGTAGCCAATAGGATGCGCTCTGCACGCCGCCGGTGAGGAACAACACGCCGGCGATGACCAGCAGCGCGCCGATCGCCTTCTCGACGCGGCCGAGATGGACGCGGAATTTGCCGAGGAAGCGCATGAAGGCGCCGGAAAACAGCGCCGCGATCAGGAACGGGATACCGAGGCCGAGCGAATAGGCGGCAAGCAAAAGCGCGCCCTCACCCACGGTCTCGCGCCCGCCGGCCAAAGTCAGGATCGGTCCCAGCACCGGGCCGATGCAGGGCGTCCAGCCGAAGGCGAAGGCCAGCCCCATGACATAGGCCGCGATCATGCTCGCCGGCTTGCCCTGCGATTGGAAGCGCGCCTCGCGCGACAAAAGCGGAATGCGCAGGATGTCAAGGAAGTTCAGGCCCATGATGATGATGAGCGCTCCCGCCGCCATCGCCAGTGGCTCCTGCCAGACGCGCAGCAACCGCCCGATGGTCGAGGCCCCGGCGCCGAGCGCCACGAAGACGGTGGAAAAGCCGAGCACGAAGGCCACGGAAGCATAAAGCAGCGCGCCGCGCGCGCCCTCCTTCGCCGTGACGCTCTGATTGCCGCGGAAATCGTCGACGGAAACGCCGGCCATGTAGCAGAGATAGGGCGGCACCAGCGGCAGCACGCATGGCGACAGGAAAGAGATCGCCCCTGCCCCGACCGCGCTGACATAGCCGATGTCCAATGCCATCCAATGAGTCCGATTGTGCTAGCGACGATATAGCGATGCGGGCACGCCCCTGCCAATCACCATTGTGTGGCAAGTCGCCGCTTCGCCGCAGGAAGAAACAGGCAAACGCGTTGACCGAACAAGCGCGCGATAGCCGCCCGCCCGGTTCGAGGCGCGCATACATCCATCCCCAAAAAATGTGATCTTTGCCATACACTCTAAGAGTGTATCGTCCGCGGCCGCTTCCCAAATTGGCCGCTTCCCCTTGACCGATGACAAAAGCACGGCCATGTGAGCGACGAAAAGAGTGGGATTTCGTCGTGCGTCGCGGAGTTCTTCCGCCACCTCACAGCTGATTAAGAGACCTCATGGACGTCGTCGTCGTCGAATCGCCGGCCAAGGCGAAGACAATCAACAAATATTTGGGCAAGAACTATAAGGTTCTGGCCTCGTTCGGCCATGTCCGCGATCTGCCGGCCAAGGACGGCTCGGTGCGGCCCGACGAGGACTTCGCCATGTCCTGGTCGGTCGACACCGCGTCCGGCAAGCGCCTCGCCGACATTGCCAAGGCGGTCAAGGATGCCGACGGGCTGATCCTCGCCACCGACCCGGATCGCGAGGGCGAGGCGATTTCCTGGCATGTGCTGGAAGTCCTGAAGCAGAAGCGCGCGCTGAAGGACAAGCCAGTCAGCCGCGTCGTCTTCAACGCCATCACCAAGGCCTCGGTGCTCGATGCGATGGCCCATCCGCGCCAGATCGACGCGCCGCTGGTCGACGCCTATCTCGCCCGCCGCGCGCTCGATTATCTCGTCGGCTTCACGCTGTCGCCGGTGCTGTGGCGCAAGCTGCCGGGCGCCCGCTCCGCCGGCCGCGTCCAGTCGGTGGCGTTGCGCCTGGTCTGCGACCGCGAATCCGAGATCGAGCGCTTCATCCGCGAGGAATACTGGCAGATCGCCGCTATCCTCGGCACCCCGCGCAACGACAGTTTCGAGGCGCGGCTGACCGCCTTCGCCGGCAAGAAGCTGCAAAAACTCGACATCGCCAACAAGGCGCAGGCCGACGACATCAAGGCGATGCTCGAAGGCGCGACCTTCAAGGCCTTGTCGGTCGAAGCCAAGCCGACAAAACGCAATCCCGGCCCGCCCTTCACCACCTCGACGCTGCAGCAGGCCGCCTCGTCGGGCCTCGGTTTCTCGGCCACGCGCACCATGCAGGTCGCGCAAAAGCTCTATGAGGGCATGGACATCGGCGGCGAGACCGCCGGCCTCATCACCTATATGCGAACCGACGGCGTGCAGATGGCGCCCGAGGCGATCGAGGCTGCCCGCAATGCCATCGTCAGCGAGTTCGGCGCCAAATACCTGCCGGAGAAGCCGCGTTTCTATACCACCAAGGCGAAGAACGCCCAGGAAGCCCACGAGGCGATCCGGCCGACCGATTTCAAGCGCACGCCGGCTTCCGTTCGGCAATATCTCGACGCCGACCAGGCCCGGCTCTACGAGCTGATCTGGAAGCGCGCCATTGCCAGCCAGATGCAGCCGGCCGAGATCGAACGCACCACGGTCGAGATCGAGGCGGTCAACGGCGCCCGCACCGCGGAGCTGCGCGCGATCGGCTCCGTCGTCCGCTTCGACGGCTTCATTGCCGCCTATACCGATCAGAAGGACGAGGACGCCGAGGACGAGGAGAGCCGCCGCCTGCCTGAGATCCGCTCCGGCGAGCAGCTTGCCCGTCAGGCGATTAACGCGACCCAGCACACCACCGAGCCGCCGCCGCGCTACTCCGAGGCGTCGCTGATCAAGAAGCTGGAAGAGCTGGGCATCGGCCGGCCATCGACCTACACCGCGATCCTGAAGACGCTCGAGGACCGCGATTACGTCACCATCGACCGTCGCAAGCTCGTGCCGCAGGCAAAGGGCCGGCTGCTCTCGGCCTTCCTCGAAAGCTTCTTCGAGCGTTATGTCGAATATGACTTCACCGCTTCGCTCGAGGAGAAGCTCGACGAGATTTCCGACGGCAAGCTCGCCTGGAAGGACGTGCTGCGCGACTTCTGGAAGGATTTCTCCGGCGCCGTCGACGACATCAAGGAACTGCGCGTCGCCGACGTGCTCGATGCGCTCAACGAAGAGCTCGCGCCGCTGGTCTTCCCGGAGCGCGAGGACGGCTCCAATCCGCGCATCTGCCCGAAATGCGGCACCGGCAACCTGTCGCTGAAGCTCGGCAAGTTCGGCGCCTTCGTCGGTTGCTCGAACTATCCCGAATGCTCCTACACCCGCCAGCTCGGCGACGCCGCCAATCCCAATGGCGAGAACGGCAATGGCGAGGACGGCGTCAAGCTGCTCGGCAAGGATCCTTACACCGCCGAGGAAATTACCCTGCGCAGCGGCCGTTTCGGCCCCTATATCCAGCGCGGCGAAGGCAAGGAGGCCAAGCGCTCCAGCCTGCCCAAGGGCTGGACGCCCGACTCGATCGACCACGAGAAGGCGCTGGCGCTGCTGGGTCTGCCGCGCGATGTGGGAAAACATCCCGAAACCGGCAAGATGATCTCGGCTGGCCTCGGACGCTACGGCCCGTTCGTGCTGCATGACGGCACCTATGCCAATCTGGAAAGCATCGAGGACGTGTTCTCGATCGGCCTGAACCGCGCCGTTTCGGTGATCGCCGAGAAGCAGCAGAAGGGCAAGGGTGGCCGCAACGGCGCCACGCCGGCGGCGCTCAAGGAATTGGGCGATCATCCCGACGGCGGCGGCAAGATCGTCGTTCGCGACGGCAAATATGGTCCGTACGTCAACTACGGCAAGGTCAATGCGACGCTGCCAAAAGGCAAGGATCCGCAATCGGTGACGATGGAAGAAGCGCTCGCCCTGATTGCAGAGAAGGAAGCCAAGGGCGGAGGCGGCAAAAAGCCCTTCCGCCGGGCGGCGAAGAAGGGGTAGCAGGACGTGGCGCGCAGGATCTCCGGAAGAAGCCACGGCGATCCGCGCAACGCCGACACCAGGGCCAAGGTCAAGGACAACTATCGTCCGTCGCGTGACGAGGTCCTGCGCTACATCGCCGAAAATCCCGATCGTTCCGGCAAGCGCGAGATCGCCAAGGCCTTCGCGCTGCGCGGCGATGACCGCATCTGGCTGAAAGACCTGTTGCGAGACCTGCAGGATGAAGGCCTCCTCAACAAGGAGCGCAAGCGCCTCACCCGCGCGGGCGCCGTGCCTCATGTCGCGGTGCTCGACATTTTCGGCCGCGACGATGACGGCGTGCTTCTGGCGAATCCGAGCGAATATACCGGCGCCGGCTCGCCCCCCGTTATTGCCATCCGAATCTCGCGCGCCGCCGGCGGCCCCGTCCCCGGCATTGGCGACCGCGTGCTTGCCAAGACTTCCCCGACCGACGATCCGTCAGGCCCTGCCTATACCGGGCGGGTGATGAAGATCTTCGAGAAGCGCAGCGAGGCCGTGCTCGGCGTCTTCCGCGTGCTGAAGGATGGAACGTTCCGCATCGAGCCGGTCGAACGGCGCCAACCGGAACTGATCGTCGACAAGGAATTCCACAACGGCGCCAGAAATGGCGATCTGGTGGAGGTGGAGCCGGCGCGGGCATCCCGTTACGGACTGCCCCGGGCAAAGGTGCTGGCGGTGCTGGGCTCGCTGAGCAGCGAGAAGGCGGTCTCGATGATCGCCATCCACGCCCACGACATTCCCCATGTCTTTCCTGCGGACGTGATTGCCGAGGCCGAAGCGGTGAAGCCGGCGACGCTCGATCACCGCGAGGACTGGCGCAGTCTGCCGCTGGTGACCATCGATCCGGCCGATGCCAAGGACCATGACGACGCGGTCTTCGCCACGCCCGACACGGACGAGAAGAATCCCGGCGGCGTTGTCATCACCGTGGCGATCGCCGATGTCGCAACCTATGTTCGCTACGGCACGTCGCTCGACCGCGAAGCCCTGAAGCGCGGCAATTCGGTCTATTTTCCGGACCGCGTCGTGCCGATGCTTCCTGAACGCATCTCCAACGATCTCTGCTCGCTGCGCGAGGGCGAAGACAGGCCGGCAATCGCCGTGCGCATGACCTTCTCCTCGGAAGGCCGCAAACTCAGGCATTCCTTCCACCGCGTCATGATGAAGTCGGCCGCCAAGCTCGCCTACCCGCAGGCGCAGGCCGCGATCGACGGCGCGCCCGACGACAAGACACGGCCGATCCTCGACAGCGCTTTGAAGCCGTTATGGGACGCCTACGCCGTGCTCAGGCGCGGCCGCCAGTCCCGCCAGCCGCTTGAGCTCGACCTGCCCGAGCGCAAGATCCTGCTGAAGCCCGACGGCACGGTCGACCGCGTCGTCGTGCCGGAGCGCCTCGACGCGCACAAGCTCATCGAGGAATTCATGATCCAGGCCAATGTCGCGGCCGCCGAGACATTGGAGGGCAAGAAAGAGCCGCTCGTCTACCGCATCCATGACGCGCCGTCACTCGCCAAGCAGGAATCGCTGCGCGAGTTCCTGGCAACGCTCAGCCTGTCCTTGGCGCGCGGCGCGCAGATGCGGCCGAGCCAGTTCAACGGCATTTTGGAGCGGGTGCGCGGCGCCGACAACGAGGCGCTGGTCAACGAAGTGGTGCTGCGCTCGCAGAGCCAGGCGGAGTACTCGCCGAAGAACATCGGCCATTTCGGCCTCAACCTCAGGCGCTACGCCCATTTCACCTCGCCGATCCGCCGCTACGCCGATCTGATCGTGCACCGCGGGCTGATCGCGGCGCTTGGCCTCGGGCCCGGCGGCCTGGCGCAGCAGGAGGCGGACCGACTGGAAGAGGTCGCCGCGCTGATCTCGGCGACCGAGCGTCGCGCCATGGCGGCCGAGCGCGATACGGTCGACCGGCTGATTGCCGCCTATCTCGCCGAGCGCGTCAACGACACGTTCGACGCGCGCATCTCCGGCGTCACCAAGGCGGGACTCTTTGTCCAATTGCCGCGGTATGGCGCCGACGGCTTTATCCCGGTGTCAACTCTGGGCGGCGACTACTATATCTACGACGAAACGGCCCGATCGCTGTTCGGGGAACGCACCGGCAAGGGCTATCAGCTTGCCGATCGTGTCGAAGTTCGGCTGGTCGAGGTCGCGCCAATGGCCGGTGCGATGCGTTTCGAGATGCTGACCGACCCGAAGCCCCTGCCCGGCTCGAGGCGGTCGTTCCACAAGGCCAAGGGCCGCGCCCGCGCGTCGCAATCGCGCGTCGGTCCGCGCGGCAGGAGACGATAATGCCAGGTAACTTTCAAGTGCAAGAACAGGTTTTCGGCGGCGAGCATCATTCGGGCCGCGTCGCGCGTCCGTTGTGGACGGCGATCAAGCGCGGGATACTCGGCCGCTGCCCGCATTGCGGCAAGGGAAAGCTGTTCCGCGCTTTCGTGAAGCCCGTGGACAAGTGCGAGGTCTGCGGCGAGGAACTGCACCACCATCGCGCGGACGACCTGCCTGCCTACCTGGTCATCGTCATCGTCGGTCACATCGTCGTTGGCGGCTTCATGGCCGTCGAGGCCGCGTCGACGCTGTCGACCTGGCAGCACGCGCTGATCTGGGTTCCGCTGACCATTATTCTGGCCGTTGCACTGCTGCAGCCGGTCAAGGGAGCTGTCATCGGCCTGCAATGGGCGCTTTATATGCACGGCTTCGGCGACGAGAAGGACGAATTCGAGAGCCATTAATTAAGCCAGGCCGCACCGCGGTCGGCCCTGGTGCAAAGGCCGCGACGCGCAAGCCACTTTCGCATCAAGGAAGTTTCCGCTAGGTCGAGCGCATGGAAGGAATGACCAAGGCGGATGTCGACAAGCTCGATAAGGGCCTGGCCGTACGCAGCGGCCGAGCGTTGCGTCCGCGTGATGCGGCGACCCTCATTCTGCTCGATCGCCGCGGCAAGGACGTTCTGGTGCTGATGGGCCGGCGCCATGCCGGGCACGCCTTCATGCCCGGAAAATTCGTCTTCCCCGGCGGCCGCACCGATCCCGCCGACAGCCGCGTTCCCGTCGCTGCCCCTCTGGGTGGTGAGGAAGAAGGCAAGCTGGCCGCAGGCCCCGGCCGTGCCAGCGCGGCGCGGGCCCGCGCAATCGCCCTGTCGGCGATTCGCGAGACCTATGAGGAAGCCGGCCTGCTGATCGGCCGCAAGGGCACCTTCTCGACCGCAAAGCGCGACTGGCAGGGTTTCGCCGAACACGGCGTGATCCCCTCGCTGGACGCGCTCCGCTTCGTCGCCCGCGCCATCACTCCGCCCAATCGCGTGCGCCGTTTCGACACGCGTTTTTTCAGCGCCTGGCGCCACGACGTTGCCGTGGAATTGCCCGGCGGCGGTCCGACGAACGAACTCGAAGAACTCGTCTGGCTGCCGCTTGCCGATGCCCGCAAGGCCGACATCCCCGACATCACCGGCATGGTCCTGGAAGAACTGGAAAGTCGGCTTGCCGAAGATCCACTGCTGCGGCCGGGGGGCGCCGTGCCGTTCTTCCGGCTCGTCCGCAACCGCTTCGTCCGCGAAGTCCTTTAGAAGCAGAGCATTTTGATCTCATGACGGTCGATACCCAACAACAGGGCGACGAACGCGTACACTGGCTGCCGATGGTCGCGGCGATCTCTTCGATCAGCGTCGTCGGCATCGCCATCGGCCTAGGCATGCCGCTGCTCAGCGTGATTCTGGAAAGCCGCGGCCATTCCGCTTCGATGATCGGCCTCAACACCGCCGTCGCCGGCCTCGCCTCGATCGCCGGCGCGCCTTTGGCCACGCCGCTCGCCATGCGGCTCGGCGTCGCCTGGACCATGCTGTTGATGATTGCCATCGGCGCGCTCGCCTTCGTCGGTTTCCATTTCGCGCCGGATTTCTGGATGTGGTTTCCGCTCCGCGTCGCCCTGCACGTCTCCCTGACGGTGCTGTTCATCCTTTCAGAATTCTGGATCAGCACCTCGGCCCCGCCGAACCGGCGCGGCCTTGTGCTTGGCATCTACGCCACCGTGCTGTCGCTCGGCTTCGCCGCCGGACCATGGCTGTTCGCCCATCTCGGCAGCACGGGCTTCCTGCCGTTCGGCGTCACCATAGCGCTGGTGACGCTTGCCGCCATTCCGGTGCTTGCGGCCCGCAACGAGAGCCCGAGCATCGTCGCCGACAGCGAAACCAGCCACTTCCTGCGCTACATCTGGCTGGTGCCGACCGCGACCTTCGCCGTGCTTGTTTTCGGCGCCGTCGAGACCGGCGGTTTCTCGCTCTTCCCCGTCTATGGCAGCCGTATCGGCTATTCGGAAGCCGACGCCGCGCTGCTTCTGACAATGATCGGGCTCGGCAATGTGCTTCTGCAGATCCCGATCGGCATGATCAGCGACCGCGTTTCCGACCGCCGCTACCTGCTGCTGGCCTGCGCCACGGTCGGGCTCATCGGCACGGTCTTCATGCCGTTCTTCGCACAGAACTGGCATCTGATGGCGGCCCTCCTGTTCGTCTGGGGCGGCGTCGTCGCCGCCATGTACACGATCGGCCTTGCCCATCTCGGCTCGCAGCTGTCCGGCCATGAACTGGCATCCGCCAATGCTGCCTTCGTGCTCTGCTATGGCGTCGGCATGGTGCTGGGTCCGCAGGCGATCGGCATCGGCATGGACGCCTTCGGCCCATCCGGCTTCGGCTGGTCGCTGGCCTTCTTCTTCGCCGCCTACATGGCTTTGATCCTGGTCAGGCTGGTGCGCAAGATTCTCTAGGCAATGCCGCTGAAGCGTCGGGCATCCTGACATCACCGTGTCAGCAGCACCCCTGCTATACCTGTCTCCAGCGCGAGGTAGGAGAATTGCGATGGTCGACAGCGGCTTTGAAACCAGATCCCTCAGGATGGAACTGCTTCTGCTCGTCACATTCCAAGCGCAGGCCGCCGATGTCGAGCGCATCATGGAGGCCGTGGTGGCGATCACGCCGCTGCGCATGGGCAAGTATGACGCCAACGCCTATCAGTCGGCGCAAGGCATCGAGCGCTACCGGCCGCTCGAAGGCGCCGCGGCCGGCGCTGAGACCGAACTGCGCCGGCGACCCGGCACCGTCGAAGTGTCGTTCGAGATCGCCGACGACCAGGCACTCGCCGCTCGTGTCGTCGAGGCGATATTCCAAGCCCATTCCTACCAGGAGCCCGTCATCCGCATCCAGCCGCTGCTCGCCAGCCGTTCCAAGGGTCTTGACGATCGTGCCAATCCCAACCGCTGGTGGAACACCACGGGCGACTGGAAAAAGGCGGGGCAATTGGTCGAGCATAACGCTTGAGACGTGGACACGGGCCATGCCGAAATGAGGCGAAGAAGGCGCTCGGGCTTGACTTTCCGGGCGCGTTCTTTATGTGTCGCGCCAAGTTTCCCGCGTCCGGGTGTTTCCCCGTGCTTCAGCGGCCAAAACTCCACGAACATTAACGGACGAAAATCATGGCCAAAGCCGCAAACATCAAGATCAAACTTCTGTCGACCGCCGACACCGGGTTCTTCTACGTCACCAGCAAGAACAGCCGTACCAAGACGGACAAGCTCTCGTTCCGCAAGTACGATCCGGTCGCCAAGAAGCACGTCGAGTTCAAGGAAACCAAGATCAAGTAATCTGGCTATCCCGAGAAATCGAAACGCCGCCCTCTGGGCGGCGTTTTTGTTTTAGGAAGGACCGGACGACAAAGGAGCCGTGCCACGATCAAGCACGGGGGTTCCGATGTCGGTTTTGAGAAAAGGGGGCCGGTCGGCGGTTGGCAGCGGTACGAGGAGGCCACTATGTGCCAGCGCCGGCCGGCCGACCCCACGGACCCAGGAGATGCGGCGGACCTGAGCATCATGGGGTATTTTTGGATCGAGCCGGCTACTCTACCCTCGCGCCGGCCTCGTCTTCTGTCTATGCGTCGCAGATTTGCGCAAGACCTCATAAAAATCAACCATTTCTTAACCACCGCTCACGAATCGCTTGGGTTAAGGTAAATTCGTAACCCTGTTGCAGCGCTGGAGAATCGTCGCCTTTATGCCGAGCATGTCTCCCGAAAGTGGAAACCGGTTTCAGGATAAAGACAGGCGCGTGCGGGGTCTGAAAGATCGCGACGCGTTTTAGGCAGCCTTGGCGACCACCCTGTTGCGGCCGCCGCTTTTGGCCTCATAGAGCGCCAGGTCGGCGCGCTTCATCAGCGCGGCGACGCTGTCGGTCCCTTTCAGGAGAGACGACACGCCGACGCTGACCGTGACCTCGATCGCCTTGCCGTCGGCACCGATGGCAAAAGCTGCCTGTGCGATCTCGGCGCGAATGCGTTCGGCCACCTTCTCGGCGACCGCGCCGTCGGTGTCCGGCATAACCACGACGAACTCCTCGCCGCCGAAGCGGCAGGCGAGATCGATGCCGCGCACATTCTTGCGCAGCCGCCGGGCGAACTCACGCAGAACGTCGTCACCGCCGTCATGGCCATGGGTATCGTTGATCGACTTGAAGCGATCGAGATCGGTGATCATCACCGACAAGGGCCGCCGCCGCGCCACGGCGCGATCGAACAGTGTCTGCAGATGGCTGTCGAGGTAGCGGCGGTTGTGCAGCCCGGTCAGCCCGTCGATGACCGCCATCTCGATCGTCTGGGCGACGCTGGCGCGCAACTGATCGTTGTAGCGCTTGCGCCGCACTTGCGTGCGCAGGCGCGCCGTCAGCTCGTGCTGGTCGATCGGCCGGATCAGGTAGTCATTGATACCAAGTTCCAGGCCACGCAGGATGCGGCCCTCCTCGCCCTCATCGGCGAGCAGCATGATCGGCAGGAAGCGGGTGCGGTCGAGCGAACGCAGCTGCGAGCAGAGTCTCAGCGCATCGAAGTCGGAGAAAGCAGTCGAGATCAGCACGCATTCATACGCCGTCTCGGCCGCCTGGAAGAACCCCGCATTCGGGTCGGTCGCGACATCGAGCTCGGCGGTGTTGCGCAGCATCTTCTGGATGCGTTCGACGGAAGGTTTGCGCTCGTCGATGAGCAGCACCCGCGGCTTGGCGTCTTCGGTCGCGAAATCGCGGCTCAGAAGTTCCTCGATGCCGATATTGCGCGTGGTCGAGGCGCGCAGCCTGAGCTCGTCGGTCAGCGATTTCAGCCTGACCAGGCTCTTGACGCGTGTCATCAGTTGCAGGTCGTTGACGGGCTTGGTCAGGAAATCGTCAGCGCCCGCCTCGAGGCCGCGCACCCGGTCCGATACCTGGTCGAGCGCGGTGATCATGACGACGGGGATATGCGAGGTCGCCGGATCGCTCTTCAGGCGCTTGCAGACCTCGAACCCGTCCATGTCCGGCATCATCACATCGAGCAGCACGACGTCGACCTTGCCGTTCTCGCAGGTCTCGATCGCATCCGGGCCGTTATTGGCCGTCAGCACCTCGAAATACTCGGCAAGCAGCCGAACCTCCAGCAGCCGCACATTGGCGGGGATATCGTCGACGACGAGGATCCGCGCGGTCATCTCAAAACTCCGGTTCTGCTGGTCTCGGGCATCAGGCGTCGCCCAGATAGGATTTGATCGTCTCGATGAAGCGCGGCACCGAGATCGGCTTGGAAATATAGGCCTCGCAGCCGCCCTGGCGGATGCGCTCCTCATCGCCCTTCATGGCGAAGGCGGTGACGGCGATAACGGGGATCGAATGCAATTCGTCGTCTTCCTTCAGCCATTTGGTCACTTCCAGGCCGGACACTTCCGGCAGTTGGATGTCCATCAGGATGAGGTCCGGCCGGTGCTGGCGCGCGAGGTCGAGCGCCTCCAGGCCATTGCGCGTGCGAACCGTTTCGTAACCGCTGGCTTCGATGAGGTCCCGAAAGAGCTTCATGTTAAGCTCATTGTCCTCGACGATCATCACCTTCTTAGCCATCAGTTTCCCGTCCCGACCGCCCTCGAAGCCGAAGGCCGTCGCAATGCGTCCCCTTCGGACCGCACCCAACCCATTTCCACTCTAGCCCAATATGATTGACGAAACGGAAACCGGAGGTTGGAAAGCTGCACCAATTCCACCTTCGGACGTTGCATGGGAAAGAGCGGAGGCTTGCCGCAAGCGACGCTTGCCGTTACTGCGGAAGGAGACTCGAAAAAATCCACCATTGCAAAGGTAACGATGGCGAACGCAGCGTCAATGCGCGAGGGAGCGGAAACCATTGCCGTCAAGGCCCTGGCCTTCGTCGCCGCCGACCCGGAGCTTCTGCCCCGCTTTCTGGCGATCACGGGCATCGAGGCGAACTCGATCCGCAGGGCCGCAGCTGAGCCGGGCTTCCTTGCCGGCGTTCTGCAATTCATCCTGGCACACGAGCCGACGCTTCTGCGCTTCGCCGAGGAAACCGGCACGCCGCCAGCCGCCGTCGGCAAGGCATTGCGCGCCCTTCCGCTCGGCGACGACGATCACGAGCGCTCGACATGAGCGACGATCCCGAGACGGCGCGGCAGATCGAAGAGCTTGCCGCGGATGACCGGCCGCTGCTGGTGCTCGACGTCGACGATGTCGTGCTCGAATTCGTCCGGCCCTTCCCGCATTTCCTGAAAACGCGCGGCTTCGGGCTGACGCTGGCTTCCTTCCGCCTCACCGGCAACATCGCCGAGACGGTGAGCGGGCGGCTGATCGAGCAGCCGGAAGTGACGGCGCTGCTCGGCGATTTCTTCGACGCCCAGGCGGACTGGCAAAGCATCGCAGAGGGTGCGGCGGACGCGCTGGCGATGCTCGGCCGAAGCGCCGAGATCGTCCTGCTGACCGCCATGCCGCACAAGCACCGCGCCGTGCGCCGTGCGCATCTCGATGCGCTGGGGCTCAATTACCCGCTGCTGACGACGGAAATGGCCAAGGGACCCGCCATCGCGAAACTGCGCGGCGTCGGGGGCCGGCCTGTCGCCTTCGTCGACGACCAGCCTTCCAACCTAGTTTCGGCGCGCAACTCCGTGGCGGATGCCCATCTCTTCCATTTGATGGCTGACAACTCGCTGCGCGCCTTCCTGCCACCGACGCCGGAAGACATTATCTCGGTCGACGACTGGTGCGATGCGACGCCAAAGATCGCGGCCGCGCTCGGGCTTTAACCCAAGCACTCAGGGCTTCAGCTTCGCTCCGGCCCCACCATTGTCGCCGCCGTCCGAATCGTCTCCGCCGGTGGAATCATCCGTTCCGTCCGCGCCGTCATCGCCTGAGTTGTCATCCTGACCGGCGCTGTCGTCCTGGGCGGCGTCCGGTCCCTTCAGCATCGCGCCGTTGACCGTGACTGATCCATCGGCCTTGGTGTTGATCGTCCACTCCAGCCGGCCATCCGGCAGCGTCTTGCCAAAGCCTTTGACGGCCAGGGCAAAGGGGAAGGCCTGCGCCATCTGCTCATCGCTTTTGGCGGCTTCCTTCAAGGCATCGACGATCTTGTCATAGCCGGCGACATCGACGGTCACGCTCGCATCGGGTTTCTCGCCGGGAAAGGTCATCTCGCCTTCCAGCGCGACTTCGATGGCGCCGTTCTTCACCGTGCTGTGCCCGATCACGACCTTCGGATTCTTGGCCTTGAAATCGGCGACCAAAGCTTTGCCGAATTCGTCCGACAGCGGCGGATTCTTATTGAGATCAAAGCCTTCGATCGCCTTTTTCGCCATCGTATCGAGATCGATATTGGCGCCGCCGAAATGCAGGTCGATGTCGGTGGGCAGCAATGGGGCGGTCCATTCCGGCAGGGTCTGATGCGGGATCGTCAGACCGGCGGCCTTGATCGCGTAATCGACCTTGCCGTTCTGGGAGATGCCGTCCATGCCGAATGCGGTGCTGAATTGCGTGGCACCGAACTTACCGACAGGGCTGTCGACCTCGAAATTCTTGAAGCCGTAATTGCCGTCGATCCTTTCCCAGATGGGCAGCGCGGCCAGCATCAACGATTTGAGCTCAGCCTGGTTGGCCTTGAGCTTGGCTTCATCCTCATTGGCCACGGCAAAGGCAAGCAGGTCGAGCAGCGGCTTCGTCCGCACGCCCTTGCCGTTTGCGTCCACCGAAAGTTCCGGTGTTTTCAGCGTGACCGGGAAGTTCAATCCTTTTTCGGGATCATCGACTTTGATCATCTCGACAAAGTCCGAGACTTTTTGCGTGGCGGTGAAGTCGACGCCGCCATTGGCGGATTTGGTCGCGGTAACGGTGGCGGTGCCGGCGCCGGTCGAGACGTCGGCCTGCTGCTTGGCTTCGTTGGATGTCATGGTCATCCCGGCCAATGAGCTGGTCGCGCTGGTGAAAGCCGCAAGGGCCGGATCGTAGATGCTGGTCAGCTTGCCGTCCTTGATCGTGAACTCCATGCTCTGACGGCCTTCCGGTCCTTCGAACTCGAAGGATGCGCCTTGCGAGAAATTCGACGAGACGTCCCAGGATCCGTCGCTGCGCGGCTTCACCATCAGCGCGTATGGCGCCATGTTGAATTTCAGGAGCTTCTGTTCCGGCAGCGCATTGACGAGCGCCTTGACGTCAAGCGCAATCTTGTAGGCGTCGCCCTCGACCGAAACCTTGAGCACGCCCTTGTCGAACGCCTGCTTGCCGAAATAGCGCGCCAGATTGTCGGAAAGATCTTTGGCGCCTTGATTGTCGACGGTCTGGGCAAAAGCCGGCGCGCTGAGCGCGAGGGCAAAGGCAAATGGCAAAATACGCTTCACGTCAGTTCTCCGTGATTTCGGAAGACGAAATATTCATGCTTCTGGTAGGCAAGAAGCGTAACAGCCGCAAGACGCCGACTGTAGGCCAAAAGCTCATTCGGCTAAAGCGCTAGGCGCATCAGCGCCCAAAGCACAAGGCGCATCAGTACCTAAAGCACAAGGCGCATCAGCGGCCGGCCGGGCTTGCGCTCCACCAGCCTCTCGAAGCCGGCCTTCTCGAACACCCGTGACGAGCCGACGAAAAGCCCGATCGAGCGCGAATCGCGCGACAGATCGATCGGGCAGGCTTCCAGCAGCCTCGCTTTATTCTCGCGGGCGAAAGCGATTCCGCCCTCGACAAGGCGATGCGTGATGCCCCGCCCCCTCGCCCTGGTGCGGATGAAGAAGCAGGAGATCGCCCAGACGGCCGGGTCGCCGGCATCGGCGGGATCGACCGGGGCCGAGCCCCTGCCCTGATTGTTCCACTCGGGGATGTCGGCGCGCGGGCCGACCTGCATCCAGCCGACGGCCTTGCCCTCCTCGAGCGCCAAGAGTCCCGGCGGCGGGCCTGTTTCGATTCGCGCCTTGATGAGATCCTTGTTGCGCTCTTTGTCGCTGGCGCGGCGCTCCGCCGGCGACAACCGGAAATGCGTGCACCAGCAGCCGTAGCAGGCACCCTGCTTGCCGAACAGGTCCTCGAAATCGGGCCAACGTTCAGGAGTCAGCGGTGCGATGGTCGTGCTCATGCGTTCTCCCCAGGCCAAGCTTGTTGCCAGCCTTGCGCTGTCGTACCATTGCATTTGTTCTCTTTATGTTCGCAGCGATGGCGGCTCCTGTCAACAATCCCGAACACGGTTTTTGCCGTGACTGCCTGGCGCTCCAGCGCGGCGAGACGCGTCGCTGCGATCGCTGCGGCAGCCCGCGCCTTGTCCGTCACGCCGAACTCTACCGGCTGCGGATCGCCCATATCGATTGCGACGCCTTCTACGCGGCGGTCGAGAAGCGTGACAATCCCGCGCTGAAGGACAGGCCTGTCATCATCGGCGGCGGCCGGCGCGGCGTCGTTTCCACCGCCTGCTATATCGCCCGCATCCAGGGCGTCCGCTCGGCCATGCCGATGTTCAAGGCGCTCGAACTGTGCCCCGAAGCGGTGGTGATCCCGCCCGACATGGAAAAATATGTCGGTGTCGGCCGCCAGGTGCGCGCGTTGATGCTGGCGCTGACGCCGCAGGTCGAGCCACTGTCGATCGACGAGGCCTTTCTCGACCTCGCCGGCACCGAGCGGCTGCACGGCATGCCGCCGGCGCTGGTGCTGGGCCGCTTCGCGCAGACGGTGGAAAAGGAGCTCGGCATCACCGTTTCGGCCGGCCTCTCCTACTGCAAGTTCCTGGCGAAAATTGCCTCGGACTTCCGCAAGCCGCGCGGCTTTTCCGTGATCGGCGAAGCCGAGGCGCCAAGCTTCCTCGCCGCGCAGCCGGTGACGATGATCTGGGGTGTCGGCAAGGCGCTGGCCGCGACGCTGGAGCGCGACGGCATCCGCATGATCGGGCAGCTGCAGCGCATGGAGCGCGGCGACCTGATGCGCCGCTATGGCGTGATGGGCGACCGGCTCTACCGCCTGTCGCGAGGCGAGGACGACCGCCCGGTCGATCCGGACGACGATGCCAAGAGCGTCTCGGCCGAAACCACCTTCGACAACGACATCGGAGCCCTGGCGGAGCTGGTGCCGGTGCTGCGCGGGCTGTCGGAAAAGGTCTCGGCCCGGCTGAAAAAATCCGGCATCGCCGGCCGCACCGTGGTGCTGAAGCTGAAGACGCAGGATTTCAAGACCCGCACGCGTAACCGCCAGCTCGGCGACCCGACGCGCCTGGCCGATCGCATTTTCCAGACCGGGCTCGACCTGCTGCGCCGCGAGGCCGACGGCACAAAATTCCGCCTGCTCGGCATCGGCGTCAGCGACCTCTCCGACGACCAAAAGGCCGATCCGCCGGATCTGGTCGACGTGCAGTCGCGCAAGCGCGCGCTTGCCGAAGGCGCAATGGACACGCTGCGCGACAAGTTCGGCAGGAAAGCCGTCGAGACCGGCTATACATTCGGCAAGGGCCGCGCCGCCAATCCGCCCGAGCCGCTGGAAGATTGAAGGGTCAGGTCCGCTTGAGGTCGATCCGGCTCGTCACCACCATCTTGCCGGTTGCCGGATCCATGTCGGTCACCGTCATGCGCATATTGTCCGGCCCGATCTTTTCTACGGTCAGCTCCGCATTGCGGTCGCCATTGACGACTTTCGCCCAGTGGATGTCGAGGTTGATTGCGTCGCCCTTGCGGCTTCCGCTGAGCCCGGCAGGTCCGCTGCGCGAACCTATGTAAGTGCCAGTGTAGCTCGCCCCGTCGACCTTCAGGTCGGCGCGGATTTCCCGCGACATGATCAACAACGCACGACAGGTGCCGTCAAGCGAGAGCGAGTCCGCCGTCGCGTCCGAAGTGAAGTTGCAGTTGATGTTCATCACCGGCGTGTTCGTTCTGATCCTGACCGTCCCCTTGCCGGCGAACTTCCCCTGCAGCGATCGCAGGAAAGCCGCCTCGTCGGCATGCGCGCCCGTCGCGCAGAAAAGACAGGCGGCGGCCAGCAAAGCGGCGGTCGATTTCATCAAGACGTTTCCCTCTCGCGATCATGCGCCCTCCGACGGAAGGCGTGGACTTAACGGGTGCTCAGCCGCCAGGTTCCGCCGCCGCGATGACGGTTTTTTGACGCCCGCTCCGCTGGCCCAGTGGAATGACGCCACTAACGGTTGCGGCCCGGGTCCGGGCTTGCGACATAGGGCTCAAATGGCGCCCGCTCCCTCGATCCCAAAAGCCGCGTTCTGGATGGCTCTGTCAATCGCCTCGATGCTGGCGATGTCGGTTGCCGGCCGCGAGACGACGGCCGAGCTCAACGTCTTCCAGGTGCTGGAGCTGCGCTCGGTGATCGGTTTCTTCATCCTTTTGCCGCTGGTGATGATGAGCGGCGGTTTTGCCGCGATGCGCAGTGAGCGCCCGTTCGCCCATGTTGCCCGCAACATGATCCACTATACCGGCCAGGCCGCCTGGCTCTACGCGCTGACGCTCATTCCGCTCGCCGCGCTGATCTCGATCGAGTTCACCACGCCGATCTGGACGGCGATCCTGGCGGTCAGCTTTCTGGGGGAAAGACTGTCCCGGTCGAAACTCACGGCGATCGTGCTTGGCCTGATCGGCGTGGTCGTCATCGTGCGCCCCAGCGCCGGGTCGATGGATCCGGGCCACCTCGTCGTCTTGGGCGCCGCGGTCTGCTTCGGCATCTCGATGGTGCTGGTCAAGTCGATGACCAAAACCGAAAGCGTGGTGCGCATCATCTTCTGGATGCTGATCATCCAGTCGGCGGTTGGCCTGATCCCGGCTCTCTACAGCTGGCACAACCCTTCGCCAGGGCTCTGGCCATGGATCTTCGTCATCGCCTTCACCGGCATGTCGTCGCATTTCTGCCTGGCCCGTGCGCTGGTCCATGCTGATGCCACGATCATCTCGCCGATGGACTTCCTGCGCGTGCCGCTGACGGCGCTGGTCGGCTGGCTGCTCTACCATGAGCAGATCGACGTCTTCACCGCTGGTGGCGCGGCTCTGATTCTCGCCGGCAATTTGCTCAACCTGCAGAAGAAGACGCCGCGGGTGGCAGAGGCGGAGGCGGCAACGCCCTGAGCTCGGGTGTGTTGAGATTCAGGTCAGGCCAAGCCGAAAATGGTGGCTTTCGAGAACCGGAGCGGAGCGGACATTCGGGTCCGTGAGCACCGGAAGCGCACAAAACCAGCATTTGCAGGCTGGCATCACCTGAATATCAACACAACCTAGACCAACTCCACGTCCACCACGCCCTGCACCGCGCGCATGGCGGAGGCGATCTGCGGCGAGACGCGATAATTACCCAGGCCGATCTCAATCTCGCCCTGCGCCTCTCCCTTGAGAACGATGATGCTGACTTGACTGTCGCCACGCTGTTTGAGCTGCGATTGAATGATCGACGATGGTCCATCGTCCCTGACAAAGATGCGCAGCGCTTTCTGGATGCGGCTGGCTTCGTCGTCCAGTGATTGCACCGAGTTGATGCGCAGGTTCACGCCCTCAGGCCTGTCTTCGGCCGCAACCATAATCACCACCGAACTGCCGGGCTCCAGCATGTCGCGATACTGCGCCAGGCCTTCGGAAAACAGTACGGCCTCATACTGTCCCGTCGTGTCGGAAAACTGCACCACGCCCATCTTGTTGCCGGTACGGGTCTTGCGCTCCTGCTTGGAGGTGACCGTGCCGGCGAGGCGCCCGGCGGCGGCGCCGCGTTTGACCGCAGCCGAGAATTCCGCCCAGTTCTGCACCCGCATCTTTTGCAGCGCGGACTTGTACTCATCGAGCGGATGCGCCGAAAGATAGAAGCCGACGATCTGGAATTCACGGTGCAGTTTGTCGGCGGCAAGCCACGGATCGGTCGCCGGCAGGTTGAGAGCCTGCGACTGGCTCCCAAGCGAAGCGCCGAAAATGTCGGCCTGGCCGGAGATGGCGTTCTGCTGCGCCAGCGAGGCAAGGCCCATCATCCGCTCGACGCCGGCCATCATCTGCGCGCGGTCATGGCCGAAGCAATCGAGCGCGCCCGCCATGATCAGGCTTTCGAAGACGCGCTTGCCGACGATCTTGGGATCGACCCGCTCGCAGAAATCGGCAAGGTTCTTGAACGGCTTCTCGCCGCGCTTCTCGACGATGTGCTCGACCGCCGCGTCGCCGACGCCTTTCAGCGCCGCCAGCGAATAGAAGATCTTGTTCTCGCCGACCTCGAAGGGACGGAAACTCGACATCACCGACGGCGGCACCACCTCGATGCCGAGGCGCATGGCGTCCTGGCGGAAATCGGCCAGCTTGTCAGTATTGCTCATGTCGAGCGTCATCGACGCCGCGAGGAACTCGACCGGGTAATGCGCCTTGAGATAGGCGGTCTGGTAGGAAACGACCGCATAGGCCGCGGCGTGCGACTTGTTGAAGCCGTAGTCGGCGAACTTGGCCAGGAGGTCGAAGATGAAATCGGCCTGCGGCTTTGAGACGCCGCGCTCGACCGCGCCCGTGACGAAGCGCTCTCGCTGCTTGTCCATCTCGGCGCGGATCTTCTTGCCCATGGCGCGGCGCAGAAGGTCGGCTTCGCCGAGCGAATAGCCGGAAAGCTCCTGCGCGATCTGCATCACCTGTTCCTGGTAGACGATGACGCCTTGGGTCTCCTTCACCAGATGGTCGATCTTGGGATGGATCGAGGCCATCTCCTCCTCGCCGTGCTTTCTGGCGTTGTAGGTCGGGATGTTCTCCATCGGGCCGGGGCGGTAGAGCGCCACCAGCGCGATGATGTCCTCGATGCAGTCCGGCCGCATGCCGATCAGCGCCTTGCGCATGCCGGCACTTTCAACCTGGAACACGCCGACCACCTCGCCGCGCGACAGCATCGCGTAGGTGTCGGGGTCGTCGAGCGGTATCTTGGCGAGATCGATGTCGACGCCGCGCCGCCGTATCAGCTTCACTGCCGTTTCCAGCACCGTCAGCGTCTTCAGGCCGAGGAAGTCGAACTTCACCAGCCCCGCCTGCTCGACATATTTCATGTTGAACTGGGTGACCGGCATGTCCGAGCGCGGATCGCGGTACATCGGCACCAGCTCGGACAGCGGACGGTCGCCGATGACAATGCCCGCGGCATGCGTCGAAGCATGCCGGTAGAGGCCTTCGAGCTTCTGCGCCGTGTCGAGCAGCGTCTGCACGATCGGCTCCTTCTCCGCCTCCTCGGCGAAACGCGGCTCGTTGGCGATGGCATCCGCCAGCTTGACCGGGTTGGCCGGGTTCTGCGGCACCATCTTGGAGAGCTTGTCGACCTGGCCGTAAGGCATCTGCAGCACGCGGCCGACATCGCGCAGCACCGCGCGCGCCTGCAGCGTTCCGAAGGTGATGATCTGCCCGACCTGGTCGCGGCCGTATTTCTGCTGGACGTAGCGGATGACCTCCTCGCGCCGGTCCTGGCAGAAGTCGATGTCGAAGTCCGGCATCGACACCCGGTCCGGATTGAGGAAGCGCTCGAACAGCAGCGAAAAACGCAGCGGGTCGATGTCGGTGATGGTGGTCGAATAGGCGACCAGCGAGCCGGCGCCCGAACCGCGCCCCGGCCCGACGGGAATGCCTTGCGCCTTCGCCCATTTGATGAAGTCGGCAACGATCAGAAAGTAGCCCGGGAACTTCATCTTCTCGATGATGCCGAGCTCGAATTCGAGCCGCTCGCGATATTGCTCCACCGTGTAGCCCGGCGTCGGCCCGTGCGCGGCCAGCCGCGCCTCCAGGCCTTCGCGCGCCTGCCGGGCAAGCTCGGCCGCCTCCGCCTTCTCGGCTGCGTCCTTGTCGGCAGCGTCGGCGCCGGTGAAGCGCGGCAGGATCGGGCTGCGGGTCTTCGGATAGTAGGAGCAGCGCATCGCGATCTCGACCGTGTTGTCGATCGCTTCGGGCAAGTCGGAAAAGAGGCGCGCCATCTCGGCCTGGCCGCGCAGGAAATTGTCAGGCGAAAGCCGCCGGCGGTTGTCGGCGGCAACCACCGAGCCTTCGGCAATCGCAATCAGCGCGTCATGCGCCTCGTAATCCTCGCGTTTGGAGAAGAAGGCCTCGTTGGTGGCGACCAGCGGCAGGTCATGCGTATAGGCAAGGTCGACGGTCGATTTCTCGACCATGCGATCGTAGCCGGCGACCCGCTCCAGCTCGACATAAAGCCTGTCGCCGAACAGGCCTTTGAGGAACGACAACCGCTGTTCGGCGAGATCGCGCCGGTCCGCTTTGAGCGCACTGCCGATCGGACCGCGCGGCCCACCGGTCAGACAGATCAGCCCGTCGCGCCGATCTTCCAGCATAGCGCTGTTCAGATGCACCGGCTCGCCTGGCGGCGTCTCCAGATAGACCTTGCTGATCAGCCGCACGAGATTGCTGTAGCCGTCCTCACTGGCGGCGATCAGCACGACCGGCGACATCTCCGGCCCATGGCGGCGGCGGTCGCGCTGGCCGTCGCTCGCTTCCCCGGAAAAGGCCAGATCGATCTGGCAGCCGATGATCGGCTGGATGCCGTCCTTGACCGCCTTCTGCGCGAATTCCAGCGCGCCGAACAGATTGTTGGTGTCGGTGACCGCGATCGCCGGCGCCTCGTCCTTGACCGCATGGCCGACGATCGCGCCAAGCTGCAAGGCGCCCTCGAGCAGCGAATAGGCCGAATGCACGCGCAGATGGATGAACCTACGCGCCGGCGTTTCCGGCCGCGCGGCCTTCACTGCGGCTTCGCGCTGCAAAGGATCGCGTGGAAGTCGTTCATCCGCCATGTTTTTTCACGCTGTGCCAAGACTCATCGGTGCAGATGTATTGTCCCGGACGGGGCCATGCCAGTCCAGCACAATCGACCGCGACACAGGCTTGCGTCCCGCACCGCCCTTTCTCAGGCAAACTCCATAATCACCGCATCGACCGCCAGGCTGTCGCCGGGCTTGGCGTTGAGCTTGGCTATCGTGAGGTCGCGTTCGGCGCGCAGCACGTTTTCCATCTTCATCGCCTCGACCACGGCCAGCGTCTCGCCGGCCTTGACCTCCTGGCCCTCGGCCACGGCGATCGAGACGACGAGACCAGGCATTGGGCAAAGCAGCATCTTCGAGGTGTCGGGCGGCAGCTTCTCCGGCATCAGCCTTTCGAGTTCCGCGATGCGCGGCAGCATGGCGCGCGCCGTCACCGACATGCCTTTCCAGGCGATGCGCAAACCGTTCAGCGTCGGACGGATCTGCGCCGCGACCTTGTCGGCGCCGATCGTGCCCTGCCAGATCGCGTCGCCCGGCCGCCAGTCCGAGGCGACGGTCAGCGGCTTGCCGCCATCGATCGACAGATCGACCTCCATCGGGATGGAAATCATGCCGTCGACGATCTCGACCGGCAGATAGTCAGCGCCGATCTTTACCACCCAATCGCGCTTGAGATGTCCGGAATGCGGCGCCAGCCGGCCGCTGAGGCGGTCGAGCCGGTCGCGGCGCAGCAGTTCGATCGCCGTTGCGACGGCGGCGAATACCGCCCTCTCCTCGCCATCCGGCGCGACCGGCGAAAAACCGTCCGGATATTCCTCCACGATGAAGCCTGTCGACAGCCGCCCCTCGCGCCAGCGCGGATGCTGCATCAGCGCCGAAAGGAACGGGATGTTATGCTCGATGCCGTCGACGATGAACCTGTCCAACGCCTCTGACATGACGTCGATGGCTTCCAGCCTTGTCGGCGCCCAGGTGCAGAGCTTGGCCACCATCGGGTCATAGAACATCGAGATTTCCGAGCCTTCGGTGACGCCGGTGTCGTTGCGGATGACGGTGCCGCCGAACGTACCCTCCTCCGGCGGTCGATAGCGCGTTAGCCGGCCGATCGACGGCAGGAAGTTGCGGAAGGGATCCTCCGCGTAAAGGCGGCTCTCCACCGCCCAGCCGTTGAGCTTCACGTCGCTCTGCTTGATGCCGAGCTTCTCGCCGGCGGCAACGCGGATCATCTGTTCTACCAGGTCGATGCCGGTGACCAGCTCGGTCACCGGGTGCTCGACCTGCAATCGCGTATTCATTTCAAGGAAATAGAAATTCTTGTCCTTGTCGACGATGAACTCGACGGTGCCGGCGCTCTGGTAGTCGACGGCCTTGGCCAGGGCCACCGCCTGCTCGCCCATCGCCTTTCTGGTCTTGGCATCGAGGAACGGCGACGGCGCTTCTTCCACCACTTTCTGGTTGCGGCGCTGGATCGAGCATTCGCGCTCGCCGAGATAGACTGCCGTGCCATGCGCGTCGGCCAGCACCTGGATTTCGATATGGCGGGGATCGACGACGAACTTCTCGATGAAGACGCGGTCGTCGCCGAAGGAGCTTTTCGCTTCCGAACGCGCACGCTCGAAGCCGTCGCGCACCTCCGATTTGCTCCAGGCGATGCGCATGCCCTTGCCGCCGCCGCCGGCCGAGGCCTTGATCATGACCGGATAGCCGATCTCGCCGGCGATCCTTTCGGCATGGTCGGCGTCTTCGATGACGCCCAGCCATCCGGGCACGGTCGAGACCTTGGCCTGGCTGGCGAACTTCTTCGATTCGATCTTGTCGCCCATGGCCTTGATGGCCTTGGGCTTCGGCCCAATGAAGACGATGCCTTGCTTCTCCAGCGCCTCGCAGAAAGAGGCGCGCTCCGAGAGGAAGCCATAGCCCGGATGCACGGCTTCGGCGCCGGTTTGCTTGCAGGCGGCGATGATCTTCTCAGGCAACAGATAGCTCTGTGCCGCCGGCGAAGGTCCGATATGCACCGCTTCGTCGGCCATCTCGACATGCACGGCATCGCGGTCGGCATCCGAATAGACCGCGACGGTGGCAATCCCCATCTTGCGCGCGGTCTTGATCACGCGGCAGGCGATCTCGCCGCGATTGGCGATCAGGATTTTCTTGAACATTCGGATGTCGTCCTCCGGCGAAGCGGTCCAGTTCTATGGACAATCCCGCCATGTCTCAAGTGGCCGGCCGGTGCGCATCCGACTTGCTCGAATTGCGACTGCCGCGCCGAAAAACGTCGCAAGGGAAGTTGGCCGCCAGCAAGGAAAGCGATAAGGTGGTCGATGGGCTCGGAGAAACAAACGGCGGGCAGAGATTTCGCCCCGCCAGGCGGGAACGACGGCCTGCCGTAACCTGAAACTTACTGATTGCCTTGGGAGGAAACGCCTGATGAAAACGCGTGCCGCAGTCGCCGTCGCCGCCGGAAAGCCGCTGGAGATCATGGAGGTCGACCTCGAGGGGCCGCGCGAAGGCGAAGTGCTGGTCGAAGTCAAGGCGACCGGCATCTGCCATACCGACGAGTTCACACTGTCGGGCGCCGATCCGGAAGGGCTGTTCCCGGCCATCCTCGGCCATGAGGGCGCCGGCGTGGTCGTCGATGTCGGCAAGGGCGTGACCTCGGTCAAGAAGGGCGACCATGTCATCCCGCTCTACACGCCCGAATGCCGGCAGTGCCCGTCGTGTCTGTCGCGGAAGACAAACCTCTGCACCGCCATCCGCGCCACGCAGGGACAGGGCCTGATGCCCGACGGCACCTCGCGCTTCTCGATGGGCAAGGACAAGCTGTTTCATTACATGGGCTGCTCGACCTTCTCCAACTTCACCGTGCTGCCCGAGATAGCGGTGGCCAAGGTCAATCCCGACGCCCCCTTCGACAAGATCTGCTACATCGGCTGCGGGGTCACCACCGGCATCGGCGCGGTCATCAACACCGCCAAGG
Source organism: Mesorhizobium sp. B2-8-9 (assembly GCF_006439475.1). Taxonomy (NCBI): domain Bacteria; kingdom Pseudomonadati; phylum Pseudomonadota; class Alphaproteobacteria; order Hyphomicrobiales; family Phyllobacteriaceae; genus Mesorhizobium; species Mesorhizobium sp. B2-8-9. The sequence continues at coordinate 176,807 of NZ_VFTQ01000004.1, forward strand.
TCGAGCAGGGCGCAACCGCCGTGGTCTTCGGCCTCGGCGGCATTGGCTTGAATGTCATCCAGGGTCTTCGCCTTGCCGGCGCCGACATGATCATCGGCGTCGATGTCAACAACGACAAGAAGGCCTGGGGCGAGAAGTTCGGCATGACGCATTTCATCAATCCGAAGGAGATCGACGGCGACATCGTGCCTTACCTGGTCAACCTGACCAAGCGCGGCGCCGACCAGATCGGCGGCGCCGACTACACTTTCGACTGCACCGGCAACACCAAGGTGATGCGCCAGGCCCTGGAAGCCTCGCATCGCGGCTGGGGCAAGTCGGTCATCATCGGCGTCGCCGGCGCCGGCCAGGAGATTGCGACCAGGCCCTTCCAGCTGGTCACCGGCCGCACCTGGATGGGCACCGCCTTCGGCGGCGCGCGCGGCCGCACCGATGTGCCGAGGATCGTCGACTGGTACATGGAGAAAAAGATCCAGATCGATCCGATGATCACCCACACGCTGAAGCTCGACGACATCAACAAGGGCTTCGACCTCATGCATGAGGGCAAGTCGATCCGCAGCGTCGTGGTTTACTGAGAAAACAAGCCGCCGACCTATGGCCAGCGACTGAAGTTGCACAGGTTCAACAAGGGAGGAACTCAATGCCTGAAAAACTGCATCCGAAGATCGACAACGGTTTGCCGAGGGAGAGCGCGAGCTTTGCCGGCGGCACGCTGGTCTGCGCCTGCACCAGCAATCCGGTGAAGGTGAAGGTCAAGGGCCAGATCGCCCACAACCATGCCTGCGGCTGCACCAAATGCTGGAAGCCGGACGGCGCTATCTTCTCGGTCGTGGCCGTCGCCGGCACTGGCGATGTCACCGTCACCGAGAATGGCGACAAGCTGAAGGTGGTCGATCCCGCGGCGCTGATCCAGCGCCATGCCTGCACCGGCTGCGGCGTCCACATGTACGGCCCGGTCGAGCGCGACCATCCCTTCAAGGGCCTGTCCTTCATCCATCCCGAGCGCTTCGAGGAGGATGGCTGGTCGCCGCCGGGCTTCGCCGCCTTCGTCTCCTCGATCATCGAATCCGGCGTCGACCCGAGCCGCATGGCCGGCATCCGCGGCCAGCTGAAGTCGATCGGGCTTGAGCCCTATGACTGCCTCAATCCCGGCCTGATGGACTATATGGCCACCTGGACCGCCAAGAAGTCCGGAGCCTTGGCGGCCTGACAATTGCGAAATTTCATGCGAAGGGGCCGGCCTATGTCGGCCCTTTCGTACATTTGGAGATAAGGTTGCCTGCCCCCATCATTTATGTCGACGCTGATGCCTGTCCGGTCAAGGCCGAGGTCGAGAAGGTCGCGGAGCGCCACGGCGTCGTCGTCACCTATGTCTCCAATGGCGGCCTGCGGCCGTCGCGCGATCCGATGATCCGCAACGTCGTCGTCTCCAAAGGCGCGGATGCGGCCGACGACTGGATCGCCGAGAACGCCAGGGCAAACGATGTCGTAGTGACAGCCGACATTCCGCTTGCTGCGCGCACGGTGGCGCTCGGTGCGCATGTGCTCGGCCCCACCGGCCGCCCCTTCACCCCGGAAACCATCGGCATGGCGGTGGCGATGCGCGATCTCAAGCAGCATCTTCGCGAGACCGGCGAAAGCCGGGGCTTCAATGCCTCCTTCACACCGAAGGACCGTTCCCAGTTTCTCGGCGAGCTCGACCGCATCTTGCGGCGCGCGCTCAAATCCGTCACACCGGACTGATCCAACGTCTTCAAGGGCCTCGGGCCATGGGTGACGATCTCAAGACGCCGATGCATCGGCACATGCAGTTCGCCCTCGCCGCGGCCATCGGCATCGCGGCACTGCTGCTTGCCTTGTTGCTGCGCTGGCCGCTCCCCTACTCGATCGGCGCCAATGTGTTCTTTGCAAGCTATATCGCCCTGGTGCTGACCCTGATGCCGAGCCTTACCGGCCGCTATCTCCGCAAGAATGCGCGCGCGACCGACCTGCCCGTGCTGCTGATCTTTGCCGTCACGCTCTTTGTCGTCGGCGCGGCCATCGTCTCGCTGTTCCTGCTGATCAACCGCAAGGATGCCGCGCATCCCCTGCAGCTCGCCTTCGCCATATTGTCGATCCCGCTCGGCTGGTTCACAATCCATGCCATGGCGTCGCTGCACTACGCGCACGTCTATTGGAAGGATGGCGACGGGATCGACGAGAAAACCCACAAGAAGATGCCGGTCGGCGGCCTCGATTTTCCGGGCGGCAAAAGGCCGGAAGGCTGGGATTTCCTCTATTTCGCGACGGTCATCGGCATGACGGCGCAGACGGCGGACACGGCCGTCACCACCTCGCAAATGCGGCAGGTCGTGCTTGTTCATTCGATCCTGACCTTTTTCTTCAACACGGTGATCGTCGCGGCGGCAGTCAATCTCGCGGTCAGCCTGGGCTCTCCGTAATAAATCCGTGATCGCATGAAACATTGCCTTGTGCGGCGACGTATTGAGGGGGAGACAATGACCTGAGAAGCCGCTTGCTTGAGGCGGCCGGAGGCAAGATGGACACCGTTGCCAACAACCATTCCGCCGCCGAGGCGGACGGCAAAGACACGACCCTCATCTACCGGCAATCGCGCTGGACGCGGTTGACCCACTGGATTTGGGCTTTCTCGCTGTTCTTCATGCTGCTTTCCGGCCTGCAGATCTTCAACGCGCGGCCGCAGCTCTATGTCGGCAAGCAGTCCGGCTTCGAGTTCAACAACACGATCCTCCAGATCGGCGCCGAAAACACCGCCAACGGTCCGCGCGGCTTCACTGAAATCTTCGGCCATCGCTTCGACACAACCGGCGTGCTCGGCTGGTCGGGTCCCCCGGGACAAGAGACGCCCCGCGCCTTCCCTTCCTGGGCCACGATCCCGTCCTATTACGACCTCGGCACCGCCCGCGTGGTGCATTTCTTCTTCGCCTGGATCCTGACCACGACCCTGCTCATCTGGCTGATCGCCAGCCTGGTCAACGGCCATATCCGTCGCGATCTTGCCCCTCGCGTGTCAGACCTGCGCAAGCTGCCGCGCGACATCGTCGATCATGCGAAGCTGAAGTTCCACCACACGCGCGAATACAACACGCTGCAGAAAATGGCCTATGGCGGCGTGCTCTTCGTGCTTTTGCCGCTGATGATCGTCACAGGCCTCGCAATGTCGCCGAGCATGAATTCGGTATTGCCCTGGCTCAACGAAATCCTCGGCGGCAGGCAGACGGCGCGCACCATCCACTTCACCGTCATGGTGCTGCTCGTGCTTTTCTTCATCGTCCACATCCTGATGATCCTCGCCGCCGGCCCGATCAACGAGCTGCGTTCGATCATCACCGGCTGGTACCGCACCGACCCGCCTGCGAAGCACGTTGAGCCGACCGAGAGGAGCGCCTGACATGGCAAAATTCCAGATCAGCCGCCGCAAGTTCCTCACCTCCGCCAGCCTCGGCCTGTCCGGCATCGCGCTGTCGGGTTGCGACGTATTCGACAGCGGTCTCGGCATCGGCGGCGGACTGCGCAGCTTCCTCGAAAACGCCAATGGCCTGACCTGGCGCGCGCAGCGCCTGCTTGCCGGGCGGGACGCGCTGGCGCCGGAATTCACCGAGGCCGATATCCGCCAACCGCAACGGCCGAACGGCGTCACGGCGCCCGATGACGACACCTACAAGGGCCTGCTCGCCAACAGTTTCGCCGACTGGCGCCTCGAGGTTTCAGGCCTTGTAGAGAAGCCGCTTTCGCTGACCCGCGAGCAGCTTCAGAACATGCCGAGCCGCACCCAGATCACCCGCCACGACTGTGTCGAAGGCTGGAGTTGCATCGCCAAATGGACCGGCACGCCGCTGTCGCTGGTGCTGGACCAGGCCGTGGTCAAGCCGCAGGCCCGCTATGTCATGTTCCACTGCCTCGACACGATCGAGCAAAGCCTGTCCGGCGACATAAAATATTACGGCACCATCGACCTGATCGACGCCCGCCACCCGCAGACGATTCTTGCCTACGGCCTGAACGGCAAGCCCCTGCCGGTCGAGAACGGCGCGCCGCTGCGCGTGCGGGTCGAGCGCCAGCTCGGCTACAAGATGCCGAAATACATCTACAAGATCGAGCTGGTCGACAGTTTCGCCAATGTCGGCGGCGGCCGCGGCGGCTACTGGGAGGACAATGGCTACGACTGGTATGGCGGGATTTGATGGCCCCTCGCCTGCAGGCCGAGCATGGTCTAGCGGCCGCCGAGCTTGGTGCCATCGAGGAGCGTCTCGACAACGACAACCGGCGGCTGACCGGTCGTGGCGACGACCGTGCTCTGGTCTTTGCGCTGCGGGATGAGCAAGGCCGCGCCGTCGGGGTCGCCGCCGGGTATTCCTGGGCGAGCATTGCCGAGCTCACGCTGATGTGGGTCGACGAAGCCTATCGAGGCCTTGGCCTCGGCAGGAAGCTGCTCGATGCCTTCGTCGCGGAAGCCGCCGCTCGCGGCTCGCTGCGGATATGGGTTTCGACCCATGACTTCCAGGCGCCGGGCCTTTACGAAAAGGCCGGCTTCGAGCGCATGGCCGAATTGACCGGCTGGCCCGAAGGCCATTCCAACATCATTCTTTGCAAGACGATTGCAGGAAACGCCTAAGCCACTTTCTCAAGCAGCGGCTTCAGCGTCGGATGGATTTCCGGCGCCGCGTGCTTGATCAGCGTCAGCAGCGCGCGCTCGTTGTCGCGCAGCGGCCGCCGGCCGCCGCCGACACGCTCGGCAAGCCATTCGGCCTCGCTGGCGTCGATCGTCTCGGCGCGGCGAGCAAGCGCTTCAGCAGCCCGGTTCCTGGCTTCCCATTCGGCCTCGATATCACCGGGCGAATGATAGGCTTCGAGGATCGCCGCGAAACCACCCGACACCATCCGGCTGAAGAAGCCGCCAAGCGTCGGCGCTGCCTCGTCGAGGAAGTTCTCGTGGCGCAGCGCCACTTCCCGCGTCGGCGGCTCGTAGCCGGTCGAGCACATGACGTAGTTGGCGATCGCCTTGACGAAGAGGTCGCTCCAGGACGGATCGTTGTCGGCTGCCGCGGTCCGGTCGTTGATCCTGAACAGGACCTCCGCCTCGGCCTTGCTGATGGCGATGTTGCCATCGCCGCCATAGGCATAGAGGATGCGCCGCAGCAGATCGACCTCGGCCTTGGCGATATGGCCCGGAACCAGGCTGCCGCCATGCATCAGCGGACCCTTGCCGTCGATTACCGCATGCGCGACCTGTTCCAGCACATAGGCCGAGAGCTCGCTGGGGGAGGACCTCGCTTCCTCCAGCACATGCACCAGCAGTTCAAGCTCGGTGCGGCCGTCGACCATGCCGTCGCGCGAGACGGTGCGGACAAGCCAGTCGGCATTCTGCTCGGAGATATAGCCCTCCGGCTTTTCCTGGTGGACGATGTAGTCGGTCACCGCCTCGACGAAGAACGGCGCCCATTCGCCGCATTTGTCGCGCGCCGTCTGGTCGAGCGCGAACAGCGCCTCCGCCTCGCCGCGACTGACCACGCCGTCGGCGAAGACCTCGCGCCGCAGCACCGTCACGTCTTCGGCCGTGATCTTGTTCTTCGAGATCAGCCCCGCCACCGGAGCGCTCATGATCAATTCGCCCATTTGCCGTCCCTGCCCGTCGCCCGTTGCCGGCGAACTGAGTGCGTTACCCCGCCAAGCTTTATCAGCATTGTCTTGAGAAACCGGCAAACGGCGTGGTTAGCGAAGCCTTGTCAGCCAATCCATGTCGCTGAAAAGCAGGGCGCGCTTAAAATGTCGCTGGGAGGTGACAAGGTGTCGCCGACGGGCTATGGATGACACGTCGAGGACTTAGGTGACTGAGTCCTACCTGTTTGCGGGAGAGAGCAGCGCAAGCTGTCGCCGAAGGGGAAATCGCCCGAAATCTCTCAGGCAAAAGAACCGTGGACGGGAAAGACAACTCTGGAAAGTCGGGAATCTTCCCGCGCCGAAGGTGTAAGCGCTGCCGACAGAGTTACGGGGCGCGAGTCTCTCAGGCTTCAGACAGAGGGGCACGACTAGGCCGCCAATGGCGGTCGATCGCCGTGCGACTCTGGAGAAGACATGACGGGCCAAGACACCAGACACCTCCCCCTTGAGGATTTGCATCAGGCCGCGGGCGCGCGTTTCGGCGCCTTCGCCGGCTGGTCGATGCCACTCACCTACCCACCCGGCGTGATGAAGGAGCATCTTCACACGCGCGAGCATGCCGGCCTGTTCGACATCTCGCATATGAAGCTGTTCGAGGTCTCCGGTCCGGGGGCCATCGCTTTGTTGAACCGCGCCTGTCCGCTCGATGCCGGCGCGCTGGAAATCTCGCAGTCCAAATACACCTTCTTCCTCAACGAGGCTGCCGGCATCATCGACGACCTCATCGTGACTCGCCTAGGCGATGACCGGTTCATGGTGGTGGCCAATGCCGGCAACGCGGTGGAGGACGAGAAGCATCTGCGCGCGCTTGCTGCCGGTTTCGATGCCAGGGTCGATCCGCTCGACCGCGTCTTCCTGGCGGTCCAGGGGCCGGACGCCTGGGCAGCTTTGGCGCGGGCCGGCATCGAGACCGGCTCGCTGCTCTTCATGCATGGGGTCGAGCCCCGGCAAAACTGGTTCATGAGCCGCTCCGGCTACACCGGCGAGGACGGATTCGAGATCGGCCTGCCGGAAGCGGACGCGCGGGATCTGGTCGCGAAGCTGCTGGGGGACGAGCGCGTGCAGTGGATCGGCCTTGCCGCCCGCGACAGCCTGCGGCTCGAGGCCGGGCTTTGCCTGCACGGCCAGGACCTGACGCCGGAAATCGACCCGGCAAGCGCCGGACTGATGTGGGCGATTCCCAAGGATATCCGCGCCTCGGGTCATTTCATCGGCGCCGACGCGCTGCGCTCGATCATCGAGCGCGGGCCGTCGCAGAAGCGCGTCGGCCTGAAGCCCGATGGACGCCAGCCGGTGCGCTCGGGCGCCGCATTGATCGACGCCGACGGCCATCCGGCCGGTCATGTCGCTTCGGGCGGCTTCGGCCCCTCGGCGGGCCACCCGGTCGCCATGGGCTATGTCAACACCGCGCTGGCCAAGGCCGGCACGAAGCTCTTTGCCGATGTCCGCGGGACGAAAATCCCGGTCGACGTCACGCCCCTGCCCTTCACCCCACATCGCTACCGCAAAGGATGATTTTCAGATGGCAAAGACCTATTTCACGGAAGACCATGAGTGGCTGCGCGTCGACGGCGGCGTCGCTACGGTCGGCATCACCGATTATGCGCAGGAACAGCTCGGCGATCTCGTTTTCGTCGAGCTGCCGGAAATCGGCCGCAAGCTCGCCAAGGGCGACACCGCCGTCGTGGTCGAATCCGTCAAGGCGGCCTCGGACGTCTACGCGCCGGTCGACGGCGAGATCACCGAAGCCAACGCCTCCCTGTCGGCCGACCCCTCGCTGGTCAATTCGGCCGCGACCGGCGACGGCTGGCTCTGGAAGATGAGGCTGGCCAACGAAAGCCAGCTCGACAGCCTCATGGATGAAGCCGCCTACAGAGCCCATATCGGCTGATATCAGGATCCTGGAAATGACCGCAGCACCTATTCCCTTCTCGGCCCGCCACATCGGCCCAGGCGTCAACGACGTCAGGACAATGCTCGCCGTCATCGGCGTTCCATCCGTCGAAACGTTGATCAGCCAGGCCGTGCCGAGATCGATCCGCCTCGACCTGCCGCTCAACCTGCCCGCTCCGGCGAGCGAAGCCGAAGCGCTGGCCGAATTGTCGGCGATCATGGCGAAGAACACGGTGCTGAAGAGCTTCATCGGCGCCGGCTATCACGGCGTCTTCGTGCCGCCGGTCATCCAGCGCAACCTGTTCGAGAACCCGGCCTGGTACACGGCCTACACCCCCTACCAGGCCGAGATCAGCCAGGGCCGGCTGGAGATGCTGTTCAACTTCCAGACCCTGGTCGCCGAGCTCACCGGCCTGCCGGTGGCGTCGGCCTCGCTGCTCGATGAAGCGACCGCGGTCGCCGAAGCCGTCGGCATTGCGCTGCGCCACCACCGCGACAAGCGCACCAAGGTGGCGCTTGCCGGCACGCCGCATCCGCAGACGCTGGACGTCGTGCGCACCCGCGCCGAGCCGCTCGACATCGAGGTCGACGGCGAGACGATCGACGACAACACCGCCGCCTTGCTCGTCTCCTGGCCGGACACGTTCGGCGTCTATGGCGACCACAAGGCGGCGATCGAGAAGGCCCGCGCCGCCGGCGCGCTGGTCGTCTTCATCGCCGATCCGCTGGCGCTGACGCTGACGGATGCGCCGGCGAAGCTCGGCGCCGACATCGCCGTCGGTCCGATGCAGCGCTTCGGCGTGCCGATGGGCTTCGGCGGCCCGCACGCCGCCTATTGCGCCGTCTCCGACAAGCTGACCCGCCTGATGCCTGGCCGCCTTGTCGGCCAGTCGACCGATACCAAGGGCCGCCCGGGCTACAGGCTGGCGCTGCAGACGCGCGAGCAGCATATCCGTCGCGACAAGGCCACCTCCAACATCTGCACCGCGCAGGCGCTGCTGGCCAACATGGCCACCGCCTATGCGATTTGGCACGGCCCCGCCGGCCTGCAGGCAATTGCCGGGCAGATCCACGCGTTGGCCGGCCGCCTCGCCTCGGGCCTCAAAGCAGCCGGCGTTTCGGTGCTCGGCGCGAGGCGCTTCGATACGGTCACGGCCGAGGTGAAGGGCAAGGCCGCTTCGATCGCAGAAGCCGCCGAGAAGACCGGCCGGCTGTTGCGCGTCATCGATGCCGACCATGTCAGCATCGCCTTCGACGAGACCTCGACGGAAGCCGATCTCGAGGCGATCGCTGCCCTGTTTGGCGCCAAGCCCGGCGCGGCTGAAGGCAGCTCCATGCCGGGCAAGCCGCGCGGCAAGGAATTCCTCACCCAGCCGGTCTTCCACGACAATCATTCCGAAACCGAGATGATGCGCTTCCTGCGCAGGCTGGCCGACAAGGACCTGGCGCTCGACCGCACGATGATCCCGCTCGGTTCCTGCACCATGAAGCTCAACGCCGCCGCCGAGATGATGCCGGTGAGCTGGCCGAGCGTCGCCAATCTGCATCCCTTCGCGCCGGCCGGCCATTCGGCGGGTTATCGCAAAATGGCCGCCGACCTGGAGGCATGGCTGTCGGAAATCACCGGCTTCGACGCCGTCAGCCTGCAGCCCAATGCCGGCAGCCAAGGCGAATATGCCGGCCTGCTCGCCATTCGCGCCTATCACCGCGCGCGCGGCGAAGGCCACCGCACGATCTGCCTGATCCCGTCCTCGGCGCATGGCACCAATCCGGCAAGCGCCGCGATGGCCGGCATGAGCGTCGTCGTCGTGCGTTGCCTGGACGACGGCAATATCGACATGGACGATCTGCGCGCCAAGGCCAATGAGCATTCCAAGAACCTCGCGGCGCTGATGTTCACCTACCCTTCGACGCATGGCGTCTACGAGGAAGGCGCGCGTCATCTGTGCGCGCTGATCCACGAGCATGGCGGCCAGGTCTATTTCGACGGCGCCAACCTCAACGCCCTGGTCGGCCTCGCCCGTCCCGGCGACATTGGCGCCGACGTCTGCCACATGAACCTGCACAAGACCTTCTGCATCCCGCATGGCGGCGGCGGCCCGGGCGTCGGTCCGATCGGCGTCAGGGCGCATCTGAAACCCTATTTGCCGGGCCATGTCACCGAAGGCTCGGCGCATGCCGTGGCGGCGGCGCCCTTCGGCAGCGCCTCCATCCTGCCGATCACCTGGATGTATATCCGCATGATGGGCGGCACCGGCCTGAAGCAAGCGACGGAGACGGCGATCGTCTCGGCCAACTATGTGGCGACGCGGCTCGCGCCGCACTACCCGCTGCTCTACAAAGGCAGAAGCGACCGCATCGCCCATGAGTGCATCCTCGACACACGCGTGCTCAAGGACAGCGCCGGCATCAGCGTCGATGACATCGCCAAGCGCCTGATCGACTATGGCTTCCATGCGCCGACGATGTCGTTCCCGGTTGCCGGCACGCTGATGGTCGAGCCGACCGAGTCCGAGCCCAAGCGTGAGCTCGACCGGTTTTGCGAGGCGATGATCGCCATCGCCGCCGAGGCGGCGAAAGTGGCGAAGGGCGAGTGGCCGTCCAGCGACAACCCGCTGGTCAACGCCCCGCACACCGCGGCGGAAGCGCTTGCCGGTGAATGGAAGCATCCCTATTCGCGACTGGAGGCGGCCTATCCGGCGGGCGACGCCGATCTGGCGGCGAAATACTGGCCGCCGGTCTCACGCATCGACAACGTCGCCGGCGACCGCAACCTGGTCTGCTCCTGTCCGCCGCTGTCGGAATATCTCGGCGCGGCCGAGTAGCGTCTGCTCAGGCAGACTTCAGGGCCGGCCCGGCATCGGGCTGGCCCGCTCCGTCCTGAACGACGACACGGTTGCGCCCGGCACGCTTGGCCGCATAAAGCGCGGCGTCGGCCTGCGCCAGCACCTCATGGAGCGGACGGCCCGCGATCGACCCGAAACCCATGCCGCCGCTGACGCTGCTGCGCAGTGGCCCGCGATGGGTCGCGACGATCTCGGTGCCGAAAGCGACGCCGATTCGGCTTGCAATGTCATGCGCCTTTTCCGGCGTCATGCGCGACATGACGAGCGCGAATTCCTCGCCGCCCAGCCGGAACGCGTCGATCCCTGTCCTGCCATATTTCCTGATCACCGCCGCGAAGCGGCAAAGCACCTGGTCGCCAACGGGATGACCGAAGAGGTCGTTGGTCATCTTGAAATGGTCAAGATCGAACATAGCGATCGCCATGAACGGACCGAAGCTGCGCTCGCCGTAAAGCTCGGTGAGCGCCCTCCGGTTCATCAGGCCGGTCAGCGGATCGGTCATGGTTTCGGCCTTGAGCTCGATTTGCGCCTGTAGATGGTGCAGTGAAAGCGTCAACGCGCCGAGGCCGGTCATGCAGGCGACCGCGACAACGGAGTTCAATCGCTCCGCCCAATTGTCGGGCGCGGCGCCGAGAGCCCATTGCTGTTGCGTCAGCAACGCCAGGCCGCACAGCGCGAAGGACAAGCCGCAGGCGCCGCTGAGGAACGAAACGACGAGCAATATCCGGCGGTCGTGATCCCCCTTCATCCAGAACATCGCCCCGATCGCCGCGAGCAACGCCGTCACGGCCGCATAGGTGATCTGAAAGCCGATGCCGTCGAAACCGAGAAAGGTGAAGATCGCGCAGGCAGCCATCGCGGCCAGCGTCGGCACGATGGCGCGGCGGTAGTCGCGAAAGCCGAGATACTGCATCGCCGACAGGCAGAGGACCAGGAAACCCAGAGTCAGCAGCGCGAGCACGACCTGGCACAGCCAGGGATCGGCATTCTTGGTATAGCGCCAGAACGCGACGACATGGGCGACGAGCACGAGGATGCCGCAGGCGACCGTGAGCACGAAGCGCGCCCTCGGTGTGGCGAGCCAGATCGCAAACATAGTGATGCTGAGGCATGTACCCGACAGCGCCGCCGCGAGCAGGAGCGAACTGAAATCCAACATCCTGAAGAACTGCCTCTAGCGGGTGCCCGTCGCTCCTCAATGTAGACTGGCGGCGCCCGGCGCAAACCGTTTTCGGCGGACACCCAACGCGACCTCGACACAGGGTTTACAAAGCGTCGACATGTGAGGCGAAATCTCATGACGGCACACGGAATACGCGAACCGGGAGCAGCATCAGCCCTTGTCGAGCAGCGCCAGATTGGCATCGACCACTGTCTGATCGGCCATGCCGGCCTTGGCCTCGAGCAGCAGCGCGCGCGCTTTTTTCTTGTTGCCGCGCAGAAGCTGCGAATAACCCATATTGTTGACGATCTGCGGCTTGCGCCCGGCGACCTTCAACAGCTGCATATAGGCGCGATCGGCGAAGTCGAAGCGGCCAAGCTCGTCATAGGATGCGGCAAGCCCCATCCAGGCCTCGGCATTGTCGGACTTGAGCTCGACCGCCTTGCGGAAATGCTGTTCGGCAAGGCCGAAATTCGCCTCGCGGAACTGCGCCTTGCCTTCAACGAGGTCGTTGGCGCTGACGTCCTTGGCCACCGGCTGGATCGCCGTGGTCTTGGTCGTGTCGACATTGTTGTTCGTCGTGCAGCCGGTAATCATCAAGACGGCCGCCAATGCCGCCGCTGCCCTGGGAAGTCTCTGACGCATGCCCCTGCCCCATCGCCCGATTTGCCGGGTCGTTCTTCAGGAAAAACGATACAGGACAGCGATTAAGCTTCGGTGCCGAAATGCAGATAAAATTCGGTTGCGCGCCAAGGATGCGTTAACCACGGCTATGTCCTGGATTCAGTCAGGCCGAGTCGAAAATGGCGGATCCGAGAACCGGGGCGGAGCGCAGGAAGCTGCCGTTTGCAAACCGGCCTCAGCTGAATACTCAATGCGCGGTCAGCTTCACGATGATCGGAATGATGGCGATCATCAGCACCACCGGCAGGATACAGACCGTCACCGGGACCGACATCTTGGCCGGCAGGGCATGCGCCTTCTCCTCGGCCAGCGACATGCGCTTGTGCCGCATTTCGTCGGAAAAGACACGCAGCGAGCCCGACAGGCTGGTGCCGAGTTCCTTGGATTGCTGCAGCAGCGTCGCGAAGGAGCGGACCTCGTCGAGGCTGAGGCGGTCGGCAAGCGCCTTCAGCGCGTCGTCGAGGCTGCGCCCGGCCCGCAACTCCAGCGACACCAGGATCAGGTTCTGGCTGAGCGACGGATAGGTCCTGGCAAGCTCCCTGGAGACCCGCTCGATGCCGGCCTCCATGCTCATGCCGGCATCGGAGCAGACGATCATCAAATCCATGAAATCGGGAAAGCCGTTGCGGTATTCGCGCATCTTTTCCCGAATTTTTTGCATCAGCACCAGGCCAGGCAGGAAATAGCCGCCGGCAGCCGACAGGATGATGAAGGTCCAGCGGCTGGTCATGGTCGACTCGGCGCTTGCAGCCCATTGATTGACCAGGAAAGCGCCGAGCGCCGCGCCGACCAGCGCGGCGAAACGGATGAGGAAGAACATGCCGACGGCGCGCGGTTCCATGTAGCCGGCCTGGATGAGCTTCAGGCGCAGCCGCGCGACATTTTCCGGATCGCTCTTGGCGTAGAACTCCTGTGCCCGTTTCACCGCCTTCTCGCGCACGGCATTGGTGCTCTTCTTGGGCGCGGGCTCCGCCTGCTCGGCCGGTTGCAATGTCTCCACCTTCAGCCGGCGCTTGACCTCGCCGCGATCGCCCTTAGCGAGCACCAGCGGCCAGGCGACGGCGCCGCCGCCCAGCACAAGGAGCAGCACGGCGAACGGCACCAGCGAGGTCGGCGCGAGCGAGGCGAGGAAGCGGATCACGTCTTCCATCTCAGAACCTGAAATTCGACATCTTGAACATGATGGCGTTGCCGAGCAGCAGCCAGATGATGGAGCCGCCCATCATGTACCAGGTCTTCGGCACGTCCCAGACATCCTGATAGAACTGCGGCATCAGCACCATGATGGCGGTGAACAGAAGCACTGGCACCGCGGTCAGGATGTAAGCCGACATGCGCCCTTCCGTCGAAATGGCGCGCACCTTGCGGCGCAGCTTGCCGCGGTCGCGGATCGTCGCCGACAGGCCGTCGAGGATCTCGCGCAGATTGCCGCCCGAACTGCTCTGGATCGAGACCGCCGTGACGAACAGCGGCAGGTCCTCATGGCCCACCCGGTCGAAAAGATTGTTCAACGCCGAGACCAGGTCGGAGCCGTAGGTCACCTCGTCGGCCACGACGCCGAACTCGGTGCCGATCGGATCGGCCATCTCGCGCGACACCATGGCAATCGCCACCGGCACCGGATGGCCTGCCTTCAGCCCGCGCGTGATCAATTCAAGCGCCTCAGGCAGTTGCATCCCGAAACGCTTGTGCCGGCGCTTGCGCATCCAGCGCAATGCTATGACCGGCAACACCGGCAACAGCAAGAGAAGCAGGATAAGGCCGAACAGGAGCGGCAAGCCCTTCCAGATCGCCATGAGCGCCAGGGCGAGAGCGATCCCCGATGTGATCGTCAGGAATTTCGGCAGCGGCGTGCTTATGCCGGACTGCGTGCGCAGGGCGCGGAAGCGGTCGAGGGAAAAGATGGAGGTGCCGCCGTCGATCCCGCGTTCCTTGCGCAATTGAATCAGCACCTGCTCCTGGCTGATCTTGTTCTCCGCGAGCTTCATGCGGCGGTTGATGGCCGTGCGCTTGTCGCTGCGCCCGGCATAGAGCAGATAAAGGCCCTCGGCGATCATGATGCCGGTGAGCGCCGCCGCGGCGTAGACGACGTAGACCGGGCTGAATCCCTCGAACACCGGCCTAGTCCTGCGGCCGGCCGGGTTCGAAATACTTGCCCGGGAATTCGATGCCCATGTTGCGCAGGTCCTCGAGGAAGCGCGGGCGGATGCCGGTCGCCTCGAAGTGGCCGAGGATCTTTCCGTCCGCCTCCATGCCGGTGCGCACGAAGCGGAAGATCTCCTGCATCTGGATGACGTCGCCTTCCATGCCGGTCACTTCGGCGACGCTGGTCACCTTGCGCTTGCCGTCGGAAAGGCGCGTCAGTTGGACGATGATGTCGATGGCGCTGGAAATCTGGCTGCGGATCGACTGCACGGTCATCGGCATGCCGGTCATCCCGAGCATCTGTTCCAGACGCGAGATGGCATCGCGCGGCGTGTTGGCATGGATGGTGGCCATCGAGCCTTCATGACCGGTGTTCATCGCCTGCAGCATGTCGAAGGCTTCCTCGCCGCGACACTCGCCGAGGATGACGCGGTCGGGGCGCATGCGCAGCGCGTTCTTGACCAGGTCGCGCTGCTTCAATTCGCCCTGGCCCTCGATGTTGGCCGGACGCGTCTCCATGCGCGCGACATGCGGCTGCTGCAATTGCAGCTCGGCCGCGTCCTCGATGGTGATCAGGCGCTCGTCTTCCGGAATGAAGGCCGACAAAGCGTTGAGCATCGTCGTCTTGCCCGTGCCGGTGCCGCCGGAGATGATCGTGGTCTTGCGGGCATGCACCGCCGCCGCCAGCACCTCGGCCATGTTCTGGGTAATGGCGCCGAATTCGACGAGCTTGTGCAGGCCGAGCTTGTTCTTGGAGAACTTGCGGATCGACACCAGCGGGCCGTCGACGCCGACGGGGCGGATCGCCGCGTTGAAGCGCGAGCCGTCGAGCATCCGGGCGTCGACCATGGGCTGCGATTCATCGACGCGGCGGCCGACCGCCGCGACGATTTTATTAATGATTCTAAGCAGATGCGCCTCGTCCTTGAACGGGATGTGGACCTGCTGCAGCTTGCCGCGCTTTTCGACGAAGCAGTTCTGGTGGCCATTGATCAGGATATCGTTGATCTCGGGATCCTTGAGCAGCGGCTCCAGCGGGCCGAGGCCAACCATCTCGTCGACGATGTCGTCGACCAAGGCGTCGAGCTCGGCATTGTTGATTGCCATCCGCTCCTGGCGCGTCTTTTCCGAGACGAAATCATGCACCTGCCGGCGCATTTCATCCCGGGGCAGCCGCTCCAGCGCCACGAGGTTGATCTCCTCGAGCAGCATGCGATGGATGCGCACGCGTGCGTCCAGCACCTTGTTGGCGCTCTTTGCGGGGGCTGCCTCAGGCCTGGGCGGCGCCGGTTTGCGGGTCGTCGGGATGATCACTGCATTGTGCGTGACCGGCGCGGGTTCGGGCGCCCGCTGCGGGCGGACGTCGCGGCTCTGCAGGTTGGAGAAGCGGCTGGTCATCCTGCCTTCCTCTTCAGCAAGCCTTTGCCCAGGCCGAACAGCGACCTCGACTTGGCGATCGTCTGGACGGCCTCCTCGGGCAGGATGATCTTCTTCAGGTCGTTGACGACGTTGGCGTTGGGGTCGATGGCGTGCAGCGGTACGCCGCGGTCGACCGCCTCGCGCACCAGCCGGTAATTGTTGGAGATGCCGCCGACGAAATGCTCGCCGAGTATCTCCTGAACGTCGGCCTGCTTGATGCCGTTGTCGAACATCTTCTGCTCGAAGCGGTTGACGATGACGTTAGGCTTCACTTCCTTGCCGGCGGTCTCGTAGACGGCCTGGATGAGACGCTGCGTATGGCGCAGGCAGGGCACCGTCATCTCGGCGACGATATAGAGCTTGTTGGAACCCAGCAGCACCGTCTCGGTCCAGGGGAACCAGGTGCGCGGCATGTCGATGACGACATTGTCGAAATAGGCCGCCACGAGGTCGAGCATGCGCACCACGACATCGGTCTTGAACGAGCGCATGTCCGAGGGTCGCGTCGGCGCGGCAAGCACGCACAGCCCGCTCGCATGTTTGGACAGCATCACGTCGAGCAGTTGCCGGTCGAGGCGCTCCGGCTGGTTCTCGATTTCGGTGATGTCGAAGCGCGGTTCGAGGTCGAGATATTCGGCGCAGGCGCCTTGCTGGAAATTGAGGTCGACGACGCAGGTCGAGGCGCCCCGCATCACCGAATGGTGCAGCTGGAAGGCCGTCTGCAAGGCGAGCGTGGTGGTGCCGACGCCGCCGGCTGCCGGCATGAACGTGTAGATGTGCGATTCGGTGTTCTCTTCCCGCCCCGGTCCTTGCAGCGCACGGATGACGGAACGCACGAGGTCGGCCGTGGTGATCGGCTTGACCAGGAAATCGGCGACCTTGAGCTGCACCAGGATGCGCACCGCCGCCGCGTTGAATTCCTGGGTGACGACAACCACCGGAACGCTGCCTTCCAGCCGCCGCATGACCCGTTGCAGCGACTCGATTTCCTCGAGCTTGGCTGCATCCATGTCGACGATGACCGTGCCGAAGTCCGCCTCGAGGATCTCGCCGCGCAGTTCGTTGACGCTCTTTTCCAGCGTCAAGAGCTCAATGACTTCGGAGGCCGCGAAAGCCGTCCGCGTGTCCTGCAAGAACGTCCTGTCCGTCGAAACGAGCAGGATCTTCTTGGTCTTGCTACCAGATGCCATCCTCGCCAGCCCATCAATTCGATGTTGTTGATGATGTCGTCGGTGACGACACGGAGCCGGCCTTCGCACCGACGGCAGCGCTCTCGGAACCCGGACGCTGGGCCGGCACCAGAAGCCTTGTGTTCTGCACGCCGTACTTCCAGGGATCGACCATCTGCATGGCGGTGTTGGACGCCTGCGCGTTGCCGGCCGCCAAGGTCACCCCTTCGGCGCGTACATAGTCGTCGCTGGTGCAACCGCCGGCGAAACCGGCGAGCAGCAGAGCGAGGCAAACGGGGATGCGCATGGCCTTAATCCTTTGGCAGATCGAGGAAGTGGCCGGACGTGGCGGCCGCCACCGGGCGGGCGGCGCTGCCGTCAGCCAGCGCCACCGGACGCTTTGACGCCGAGGCGTTCACTTCCTCGGTGTTGTTCAGGAAATAGTCGGCGGGACTTGCCGGCTGGGTGCCGTCGGTCGGCTCGACCATCTTCTTCGAGGGATCGACCGGCTTGACCAGGTAGGGCGTGACGATGATCACCAGATCGGTCTCGCGCCGCTGATAGGACTTCGAGGAAAACAGCGGGCCGAGCACCGGCAGCTTGCCGATCCCCGGCACCCGCGATGTCGTGATGTCGTTCTGCGACTGCAGGAGGCCGGCGATCATGAAGCTCTGGCCGTTCTTGAGGTCGACCGATGTCCTGGCGCGGCGCACGATGAAGGCCGGAATGGAAATGCCGCTGCTGACCTGGATGGAAGCGGACGGGTCGATCGAGGACACTTCCGGCGCGATGTCGAGGCTTACCAGCCCGTCCTTCAGCACCGTCGGCGTGAAATCGAGGCCGACGCCGTACTTCTTGTAGGTGACGCTGATCTTGCCATTGTCTTCGGAAACCGGGATCGGGAATTCGCCGCCGGCAAGGAAGCTCGCCGTCTGGCCCGAACGCGCGATCAGGTTCGGCTCCGCCAGCCGCCGCGCCAGACCGCGTTCCTCCAGCGCCTTGATGGCGATGTCGATGGAAACGCCGTTCGACAGCAGGCTGCCGATGATCTCGCCTGTTCCGGCCCCCGTCAGGTTTCCCCCATCCGGGTTCAGCACGACTTTGCGGTTGCCGATGCCGTAGGCGAAATTGGCGGCGTATTTGGCGCCGAGGTCCTGGCCGGCCTGGCGGTTGATCTCGACGAATCGGACATTGAGCTGAACCTGCTGCGAGGACGAGATGTTGACCGAGTTGATGACTTCCTCATTGCCGGAAAAGCGTGACGCGATCTTGCTGGCTTTGTCGGCGGCGACAGCATCATCGGCTTCGCCCGACAGCACGACGCGCCCGTTTGCCGAGCCAACCTTGATCTTGGCGTCGGGCACGCTGGCGCGGATGGTGCTGGCCAACTGGTCGGTATCCAGCGTCACCTCGATGTCGATGGTGCCGACAAGCTGCTTGTTCTGGTCGAACAGGGCAATGCCGGTGGTACCCAGGTTGTTGCCCAGCACATAGAAGGATTTGTCGGTCAGCGGGTTGACGTTGGCGATCTCCGGGTCGCCGATGACGATCTGGTAGAAGGCGGCGCTCGTCATGATCGTCTTCGGCTTGCCCTTGGCGACCTTGATCGAGGCGTTCTTGTTCGCCGAGACATAGACGACGTCATTGCCAGCCCTTGCCGGCGCGGCGACGCCAAGCACTGTCGCCGCCAGCGCAATCACGCCGAGAAGACGCCATCCCCCGGTCGTCCGAAATGCATCAAACCCGAACATCTTGCCCCGTCCCCGCCGGTCCCCACCGGCTATTGCTGCAGTTCCTGCGGCGGTTGCCGCGAAGGAACCTTGTATTCCTCGACCTTGTCGCCGCGCGTCACGATCACCGTCTTGAATTTCGGCTCGTCCTGGTCCTTCGTCACCGCATTGACGAGCGAGGCGGCGCTCGCCTGCGCATTTGCGGCAACCGAGCCGCCGAAGGACGAGATGGTCGTAAGCCCGCCATTGCTGGCAGTTGCGTCGGCGGCCGACCGCAGCGACAACGACAGCGTGCCGACGGTGCGGGCAAGCGCCACTTTCTGCGCCCCTTCGTTGGTCACCTCGATGGTCACCGAATTGGCGACTTGCGGCTCGGTCTTGCGTTCGTCGGCGCCCTGCCCGACCGAAAGCACCTTGACGTCGGCAACGACGACCTCGGACGTGACGGTCGAGCCGGCGGCCCCTTGAGCATTCTTGGACACTTCCTGGATATCCCCAGCATCGCGCGTCAGCACGACATCGACGCGGTCTCCCGGCGTGATGAAGCCGCCGACACCGGCGATCTCGTCGGTGCGGATGGTGACGGCCCGCATTCCCGCCGACAGCATGTTGGAAAGCGTGGCGCGGCCGTTCGGTCCCGACAGCTTTGTGAGCAGCACCGGTTCGTTGACCTCGATCGGCGACAGCACGACCCGGCTGCCGTCCGCAAGCAGCTTGTCGATCGTCGGGAAAGCGCCCTGCGGCAGCGAATCCTGCGGCCACGGAATCTCGGCGAGTTGCGGCCGTCCAAGCTCCATGCCGTAGCGCAGCGGCGCTTGCGCCACCACGATGGTCTTGAACTCGACCTTGGGCTGCTGCGGCGCCACGACGACCTTGACCTCGGCCTGAGCCTTCGCCTGGCTCTTGACCCAGAAATCCGCCGCAAAGATCGAGATCGCGCCGAAAACGGCGGCGATGCCGATCATGGTTATGGCCTTGCCCCTCACAGTGGAACCCCTGACGCCCGTGGTCTTTTGTTGGTTGGGTCTCACGCTAGGCGTTAATGTTAAAGAATCAGGAATCCCACGACCCGCCGATCGCCCTATTTCGGCCAGCTTGGTTATCGAATGGTTTTGGAATAAGAGACAGTTTGAATCCCTGAACGGAACAGGAACTCGTTCGCCCGCCAAAAGCGTGGCAGTATCGACGAGTGATTCGCATTACCGGACGCTAGGCCCAGCATGGACGACAGCAACGACCTCTTCGGCAAGATGGAAAAGCCGGCACAGCAAGTGCGCGCGCCCTCGCGGCCCGCCGATCCGCTGGTGCAGGCCGCGAAGCGTACGACCGCCACCCGCGACGGCAGCGAGGGCTACAGCGCCGCCGATATCGAGGTGCTGGAAGGGCTCGAGCCGGTGCGGCGCCGTCCTGGCATGTATATCGGCGGTACCGACGACAAGGCGATGCATCACCTGTTCGCCGAGGTCATCGACAATTCGATGGACGAAGCGGTGGCCGGCCACGCCACCTTCATCGACGTCGAGCTTTCCGCCGACGGGTTCCTGACCGTCACCGACAACGGCCGCGGCATCCCGGTCGATCCGCATCCGAAATTCAAGAAGCCGGCGCTCGAAGTCATCATGACCACGCTGCATTCGGGCGGCAAGTTCGACTCCAAGGTTTACGAGACCTCCGGCGGCTTGCACGGCGTCGGCGTCTCGGTCGTCAATGCGCTGTCCGACCACCTCGAGGTCGAGGTCGCGCGGGGTCGTCAGCTCTACCGGCAGCGTTTTTCGCGCGGCGTCCCGGTCAGTGGATTGGAGCATCTCGGCGAGGTCCACAACCGCCGCGGCACGAAGACCCGTTTCCATCCCGACGAGCAGATTTTCGGCAAGGGCGCTGCCTTCGAACCGGCGCGCCTTTACCGCATGACGCGCTCGAAGGCCTATCTGTTCGGCGGCGTCGAGATCCGCTGGACCTGCGATCCGTCGCTGATCAAGGACAAGGATCAGACGCCGGCAAAGGCCGAGTTCCATTTCCCCGGCGGCCTCAAGGACTATCTCAAGGCGACGCTGGGCGACGAATTCCAGGTCACGCGCGAGGTTTTCGCCGGGAAGAGCGACAAGCAGGGCGGCCACGGTTCGCTCGAATGGGCTGTGACCTGGTTCGGCGGCGACGGTTTCCTCAACTCCTATTGCAACACCATTCCGACCCCCGAAGGCGGCACGCATGAGGCCGGCTTCCGCAACGTGCTGACGCGCGGGTTGCGCGCTTACGCCGACCTCATCGGCAACAAGCGCGCTTCGATCATCACCACCGATGACGTGATGATCTCGGCCGCCGGCATGCTGTCGGTGTTCATCCGCGAGCCGGAATTCGTCGGCCAGACCAAGGACAGGCTGGCGACGATCGAGGCAATGCGCATCGTCGAAAACGCCCTTCGCGACCCGTTCGACCACTGGCTGGCAGACAATCCGCAGGAAGCCTCCAAGCTTCTGGACTGGGTCATCGCGCGCGCCGACGAACGCGTGCGGCGCCGCCAGGAAAAGGAAGTCTCCCGCAAAAGCGCGGTGCGCAAGCTGCGCCTTCCGGGCAAGCTTGCCGACTGCACGCAGAACGCCGCCGCCGGCGCCGAGATCTTCATCGTCGAGGGCGACTCGGCCGGCGGCTCGGCCAAGCAGGCGCGCGACCGCGCCAGCCAGGCAGTGCTGCCGCTGCGCGGCAAGATCCTCAACGTCGCCTCCGCCGGCAACGACAAGCTTGCCGCCAACCAGCAGATTTCCGATCTCATCCAGGCGCTCGGCTGCGGCACGCGTTCGAAATATCGCGACGAGGATCTGCGCTACGACCGCGTGATCATCATGACCGACGCCGACGTCGACGGCGCGCACATCGCTTCGTTGCTGATCACCTTCTTCTATCAGGAGATGCCGAACCTGATCCGCGGCGGCCACCTCTACATGGCCGTGCCGCCGCTCTATTCGATCCGGCAAGGCGGCAAGGTCGGCTACGCCCGCGACGACGCGCACAAGGACGAACTGCTGCGCACCGAGTTCACCGGGCGCGGCAAGGTCGAGATCGGCCGCTTCAAGGGCCTGGGCGAGATGATGGCCTCACAGCTCAAGGAGACCACGATGGATCCGAGGAAGCGCACGCTTTTGAGGGTCGACGTGATCGACGCCGAGCAGGCCACCAAGGATGCCGTCGACGCGCTGATGGGCACCAAGCCCGAGGCGCGTTTCCGCTTCATCCAGGAGCGCGCCGAATTCGCCGAGACGGACGTGCTGGATATCTGAACGCCGTCCGGTCCATAACAGGCTCCGGCACGGAGAACCGGTGTGACCTGGACGCGGTTTAAAGAGCTTGTCGAGAGGCCCTTAAGCGGTCTGACGCAGCCGACCCGTTCGGACTGGATTTTTGCCCTACGCACGGTTTCGGCCGGACTGGTCGCGCTGCTTGCCGCCTATGCGCTGAAGCTCGATCATCCGCAATGGGCGATGATGACGGTGTTCATCGTCGCGCAGCCGGTCGCCGGCATGGTGCTGGCAAAGGGCTTCTACCGGCTGCTCGGCACGCTGGCCGGCGGTCTCGCCGCAGTCGGCATCACTTCACTGTTCGGCGCCGACCCGTGGCTGCTTGTCACCGTGCTAGCGCTCTGGATCGGCGTCTGCACGCTGGTCTCGTCGCTGTTGCGCAATCCGGAAGCCTATGGCGCCGCGCTTGCCGGCTACACGGCGATGATCATCAGCCTGCCGGCCCTCGGACAACCGCATATTGTCGTCGACCTCGCCGTCGCGCGTTGCGCGGAGATCGTGCTCGGCATCGTCTGCGCCGGCGTCACCAGCCGGTTGATCCTGCCAAAGCTCGCGGCCGACGCTATCATTTCCAGGTTGAAGCGCAGCATCCTCGACCTTGCCGAATATGCCGGTGGCGCCTTTTCCGGCGGCGACCCGGCGAGCCTCGCCGCGCTCCAGCGCAAGCTGATCGCCGATGCCCAGACGCTCGCCGAGATGCGCACCTATGCGCGGCTGGAAGCGCCGAGCTTCGCCACCCGCGCCCATCCGGTGCGGCGCACGATCGGTCAGCTTCTGTGGGCGCTTTCGGCGGCGCGCGCATTGCACAGCCACCGTAGGCCGAAGAACGCAGCGCTCATTCCCATGCGCAGCGAATTGAAAGCCTTCGTCGGTGAACTGGCGGCGACGCCCGGCGCGCTCGATGAGACAGGGCCATGGGTGGCAAGGCTCGACGCGATCGCGAGCAAGGCCAGGGAGATGCCCGAACTGCCCAACGATACCGGCTCCAACGATAACGGCGAAGACAAGGTCGGCACCATCACCCGACTGACCATCGCCGGCGATTTCGCCGAGGCGCTGAAGCAGGTGATGCGCGGGCTGGAGGCGCTTCGCTCGCCTGTCTCCAGCAAATCGAGCGAGCGGGGCCAGCCGGCGCTGGTTGTCCACCGCGACTACCGGGCCGCATGGCGCAATGCCGTGCGCGCAGCGCTGGCGACGTTGCTCGTGGCGATTTTTTGGCTAACGACCAAATGGTCGGAAGCGGCCGGCACCGTCATCCTCGTCGCCGTCGTCTCCAGCCTGTTCGCATCGCGCCCCGATCCCGTGCAGTCCGCCTGGGGCTTCTTCACCGGCACGCTGATCGCACTACCTTTTGCATTTCTGGTCGGCCAGGTCGCGCTGCCGGCACTGCCGGGCTTCGGCTGGTTCACGCTCTTCGTCGTGCCGATCCTGGTGCCCGCAGCGCTCGGCATGGCCAATCCGCGCCATGTTGGCGTCGCCACCGCCTTCGCCATCAACTTCCTCGCCTTCCTCAGTCCGCATCAGCAGATGATCTATGATCCCGGGCCGTTCTTCGCCGGCTCGGCCTCGATCCTGGTCGGCATCCTGATTGCCATCGGCGTCTTCATTGTCGTGCTGCCCGCCGATCCCTGGGTCACCGTGGAGCGCATCTCGCAGGCGATGCGCGAGGACCTGGCCCGGCTTTGCCTGCATGAGCGCATTCCCCGCCGTTCGGCCTTCGAAAGCCTCGCCTATGACCGGATCAATCAGTTGATGCCGCAGGTCCAGCGGACGGGCCGCAAGGGCGATCCCATTCTCGGCGGAAGCATCGCGGCCGTCACCGTCGGACTGGAAGTGCTGCGGCTGCGCCACGCGCAACTGAACTCCGCCGTTCCGCATGAAACAGTCGAGTCCATCGGCAATTTCCTGCGCGGCCTGGCGCGCGAATTGCTGTTTCGACAACCGGGCGAGCCGCAGACCGCGACCATCGCGGTGGCGAGGCAATACGCGGCCAGCATCGCCCAACGCAGCGATCGGCTCGAAATGCTGCAGATCGCCGCCTCGCTGCGCATCATTGCCGCGGCGATGGAAGATTATCCGGATTTCTTCGCGAAGGGTCGCGCTTAGTCAGCTCGGGATGTGCCTGGTTTCCGGCCCCTCCGAGAATAGCTCCTTGTTAGATTGGTAGACAACTTTTAGGGTCGACACATGGCGCTCAAGCGGATGGACAACATCGGAATCGTCGTTGAAGACCTCGACGCGACGGTTGATTTCTTTCGTGAGCTTGGCCTTGAACTCGAAGGGCGTGCCACGATCGAAGGAGAATGGGCCGGGCGTGTCACCGGGCTCGGCGATCAGCACGTCGAGATCGCCATGATGCGCACGCCCGACGGCCACAGCCGACTCGAGCTGTCCCGCTTCATCAAGCCGCCCGTCATCGCGGATCACCGCAATGCCCCGGTGAACGCATTGGGCTATCTCCGGATCATGTTCGCCGTGGACGACATCGACGACACGCTGGAGAGGCTCCGCAAGCGCGGCGCTGAGCTCGTCGGCGAAGTCGTCGGGTATAAGGACGCGTATCGGCTTTGCTACATCCGCGGGCCTGAAGGGCTTCTCATCGGCCTCGCCCAGGAACTCAGCTGAGACCTGATTGTGATCCGCTCAGGCGGCGGCGATGGCCAGCGCGTGTCCACGCGCGTTTTCGCGCAGCGCGTCGAGATGGATCGACTTCACCAGCCCGGCAAGATCGCCCTCGGCCGATTGGCCGCCGAGTTCCTTCAGCATCAGCCAGCTCACTTCCTGCACGCCGGCGACACGCCGGCCATTGGCGACCTCGCGCCAGACTTTCAGCGCCCTCAGGATGATGCCATGCGTGGCCGGCGCAAGCCCGGCGCTGCGGAACAGCGCCTGCAGCGCAACGTCGTGCCCGCCGGCGAGAAGTGCCGTCACCCGTTGCTCGGATTGTCGGGCTAAGGCCACCAGCGTCGAGCCGAAGAAGTCCACCTTGCCATGCGCGATGGTGCGGATGATGAA
This sequence comes from Mesorhizobium sp. B2-8-9, assembly GCF_006439475.1. Classification (NCBI taxonomy): domain Bacteria; kingdom Pseudomonadati; phylum Pseudomonadota; class Alphaproteobacteria; order Hyphomicrobiales; family Phyllobacteriaceae; genus Mesorhizobium; species Mesorhizobium sp. B2-8-9. Next base: position 201,848 of record NZ_VFTQ01000004.1, read on the forward strand.
ACCGGCGGTGAGGTCGCCGCGCAGCCGCAAATGCTCGATCAGCGCCGCATGCTCCTCCATGCGCGTTCCCTCGATCAGCGTCACCGAGGCTTTCACGCAGGCATCACGCATGACGCGATCGGCGCGCGCCGCCCCCATCATCGCCAGCACCAGCGGCGAACCTTTCAAGGTCTCGCCGAGCTTGACCAGCAACATGTGCCGGCAGTCGGCCGGCAGGCGCCGATCGGCAATCAGCGCCTCGCGCACCAGTGGCAGGTGGCCGTGCCGCTCGGCCATGCGGCGGAAGCTCAGCGAAGCGATCTCGGCGCCGCTGTTGCCGATCAGCGCGGCGCAGGCTTCCGGTTCGCCGATCTCGGCGATCGCCGCCGCCAGCGACATCGAGACGACCGGACGGTTGGCGATCAGCTTCTGCGTCACCTTCTGGCCGCAGGCGACGCGCTCGACCAGATCGGCATCGGTAAGCAGCGGCGAACGCGCGAGCACCAGCGCCGCCACTTCCGGCTGGTCGGCGGCCAAGGCGCTGATCACCTGCGGCGGCGCGTGATGGCTCATCGACAGCGCCTCGGCAAGCGCCAGGCGCACCTTGGACGAAGCGTCGTCCAGAAGCAGCGTCAGCGCCGCCTCGGCGGCACAGCGATCCTCGAACGGCAGATCGGAGTTGATATAGGCGCGCGCCAGCGCGCTCGCGGCGGCGGCACGCTCGGAAACCCTTGCCGTATCAATCCATTTTAGAAAATGCGAAACAACCATACCGACCAGCTGCGCCCTTGCCGGAAAGGTCCCGGCCCCGTTGTGAACGGTAGGCTGCAAATGGTTTACGAACGGTTCACCATGTTTCTTAACCGGCTTGATGGGGGCGCAGCCAACGCCTATCAAGCAAGGACATTGGAGGAAATCGAACCATGGCCGGGCTTTATCTGGAAGAGTTTGTCGTCGGCCATGTCTTCCGCCACACGCTGCGCAAGACTGTGACCGAGAGCGACAACATGCTGTTTTCGGCGATGACGCTCAACCCGCAGCCCTTGCACATCGATTTCGACTTTGCCGCGAAAACCGAATGGGGCAAGCCGCTGGTGAATTCGCTGTTCACGCTCGGTCTGATGATCGGCATCTCGGTGACCGACATCACCGTCGGCACCACGGTCGCCAATCTCGGCATGAAGGAAACGGTGTTCCCGCACCCCGTCTTCCACGGCGACACCATCCGGGTCGAGACGACGGTTGTCTCCGTGCGCGACTCCAAGTCGAAACCCGATCGCGGCATCGTCGAGTTCGAGCACCGCGCCTACAATCAGAACGACATTCTTGTCGCCAAATGCACCAGGCAGGCGATGATGCTGAGGAAGGCGGCCTGATGCGCTCGCTGCTGTTCGTGCCCGGCGATTCCGAGCGCAAGCTGGAAAAGGGATTCGAGGCCGGCGCCGACGTGGTTATCGTCGATCTCGAGGATTCCGTTGCCGCCGCCAGCAAGACGGCGGCGCGCGCGACCTCGGCCGGTTTCATCTCGAGCCAAAGAGACCGGACGGGTTCGGCCATCTATGTGCGGGTCAACGATCTTTCCACCGGCCTGACCGACGACGATCTTGCGGCGCTCGTCGTGGCGAAGCCCGACGGCATCATGCTGCCGAAGTCGAACAGCGGGCAAGACGTCCAGCAGCTGGCGGCAAAGCTGCGAGTGCACGAGGCCGAGAACGGGCTTCCGGACGGCGCCATAAGAATCCTGCCGATCATCACCGAGACCGCGACGGGCGTGCTGGCGGCGGCGAGCTATGCCGGCGCAAGCGCGCGGCTTGCCGGCCTGACCTGGGGCGCGGAGGATTTGTCCGCGGCGATCGGCGCGCGCGCGACCCGCGACGAGAGCGGCCGCTACACCGACGTGTTTCGTCTGGCGCGGACCATGACCATTCTGGCGGCCGGCGCGGCCGAAGTCGCCGCCATCGACACCGTCTTTCCCGATTTCCGCGATATGGCCGCCCTTGGGAAGGAATGCCGCGAGGCCGAGCGCGACGGCTTCACCGGCAAGATGGCGATCCATCCGGCGCAGGTGCCGGTCATCAATGCCGCCTTCACGCCGTCCGCCGAAGCGGTCGCGCGATCGCGGGCGATCGTCGATGCCTTCGCGGCGGCGGGAAATCCGGGCGTCGTCGGCATCGACGGCAAGATGTACGACAGGCCACATTTGCGTCTGGCCGAGCATTTATTGGCTCGCGCCCGAGCGGCGGGCAGCCTTGCCTGAGGTTACCAGACCATCGGGATCAGCTTGTAGCGCACGCGCGCGGCATAAACGTCATAGCCCTGCAGGCCGGTTCGCAACGTCTTTTCCTCGATAAAGGTGCGGATGCCGAGCAGGACGATGAAGACAAGCACCGACGCCAGTCCCCACCAGGAACCAAGCAGCAGCGCCGTGCCGGCGAAATAAAGTATGGCGCCGGCATACATCGGATGGCGGACATAACTGTATGGGCCGGTCGTGATCACCTTCTGCCCGCGCTCGTCCTGGATCTTCACGACAGGCGCAGCGAAGCTGTTTTCCAGCATAGTGAGATAGCAGATCCAGATACCTACGAGCAGGACCAGCACGCCGACCACCCGCACCCAGACGGGAGCTGCCGACCAGCCGAAACGGAAGTCGAGCCCCATCAGGGCCAGCCAGGCGAAGATGCCGAGCAGCAATATGCTCAGCAATATCTTGTCGGCAGCCGTCTGGGTCTTCTGGATCGGCGGGCGGAGACGCTCATTCATCAGACCTGGATCGCGCCATGCGAGCGCAATGCCCATCGTAAGGCTCAGCCCGACCATCACGACTATGTACACCCAAGCTCCGGTCCAGTGCAGCGTGCCGGCCGACAGAAACAGCAGCACGCCCATGATGCCGAACCATACGAATGTCTGGAAAACCAATCTCGAGATCATGACCAACCTTCCGTGACGTCCCCACCACTATTGGCCACCCCGCTGCCGCCGTTCCTCCGAAAACCCGCAAAAGGTCCTAACCGGCCCAGGGACCGGCGTAATCGGCATAGAGCTTTGCCGGATCGGGCCGCGGCCGCTCCGGCGCCGGCCCCTGATAGGAGCCGATATGGACGAAGCCGATGACACGCTCCTGCGGCGACAGTCCGAGGATTGCCCTGCCCTCCGGAACGTCGGAATACCAGTTGCTGATCATGTTGGTGCCATAGCCCAGCGCGTTCGCCGCGATCATCAGGTTCATCGCCGCCATGCCGCCCGACAGGAACATCTCCCATTGCGGGATCTTCGGGTTCTCCTTTGGTACCGACACGACGCCGATCACCAGCGGCGCGCGTGAGAAGCGCGCCAGCTCCTGGTTGCGCCGGCCTTCCGGCAGCGGCCCCTCGCGCTGTTCGGCAAGTGCCGCCAGCTTCTTGCCGATCTCGATGCGCGCCTCGCCGCGATAAAGGATGAACCGCCATGGCTCGAGCCGGCCGTGGTCGGGAACGCGCGAGGCGGCCGCGATCATCGTCGCGATCTCGGCATCGCTCGGCGCCGGCTCCTTGAGGTCGGGGATCGGCGCAGAATTGCGGGTGAGCAGAAAGTCGATGATCGGCGACGCCATGGGCGCAAGTCTCCTGAAGGCATTCGATTTTGAGCTGAAGCACGCCATCGGGAGGTCGGGCGGCTCGGGCGGTGGCGTTTTGCGCCTGATAAGAAGCCGCCGCGCCGGGCGGCGCGCTTCTAGGCCTTGAAATTGCCACCGCCTTGGGCTTCAACGCAAGGCATGTTTGAGGGGATCTTGCGCCTTTTCGTGATCGCACTCGTCGCTGCGTTGTTCGCGGTGCCGGTTTCCTTCGCGCTGGCCCAGAACGCCAACGACATCGGCGACATCAAGCTTCCAGGCATTTCGAGCTACGCAACCCCGAAGGCCGGGACGCCGCTGGCGCTCGGCAATGGCGGCGCCATCACGCTGTCGGCGCAGTTGACCGACAAGGGCGCCGACATCACCCGCGGCATCGTCTGGCGGGTTTTCAGGCCGCAGCCCGCCAGTGATGGCAAACTGCCGATGGTAGCATCCGCCCATGGCGGCACGGCCGTGTTCCAGCTCGACCCCGGCAGCTATCTTGTCCATGCCTCCTACGGACGCGCCGGCGCCACCAAACGCATCACGGTCGGCAAGGAGGCAAAGCGCGAAAGCCTTGTGCTCGACGCCGGCGGCCTGAAGCTCGACGCGGTGACGTCGGGCGGCGCGCCCATCCCGCCGAAGAAATTGCGCTTCTCGATCTATGAAGGCCAGGCCGCGGCCAATGGCGACCGGGCGCTGATCGCCCCCGACGTCGCGCCGAACACCGTTGTGCGGCTGAACGCCGGCACCTACCATGTCGTCTCCACCTATGGCGCGGTCAACGCCGTGATCCGCTCCGACATCCGCGTCGAGGCCGGCAAGCTGACGGAGGCGACCGTCGAGCACCGCGCTGCCGAGATGACGATGAAGCTGGTGCGCGAGCCCGGCGGCGAGGCCATCGCCGACACGTCCTGGTCGCTGCTCAACGAGAGCGGCGATCCGATCAAGGAAGCGGTCGGCGCCTTCGCCTCGATGGTGCTGGCCGAAGGCCAATACACCATCATCGCCAAGAACCGCGACCGTATCTACCAGAAGGATTTCACGGTCGTTGCCGGCCAGAACCAGGAAATCGAGGTCGTGGCCAACGAATCCTCAGCCATCGACCCCGAGGAAGGCGCGGACTGATCGGGCTGATCAGGCTGCCTTGCGCATCCGCTTCGGCAGGAACGGCACGCGGCCACGCTGCGCGGAAGGCGTCGCCAGATCGAAGACCGCGCGATAGAGGCGATCGAGCAGCGCCTTGCGGTCGCGCAGCGGCTCGAGGTCGCTCCATCTCAGCACGTCGCCGATGCGCACCTCGATCGCCTTGCCCGACAGTCGGGCGAATTCGCGGATAAGCAAGGAGGTGCGCAGCGTCAGCGACGCCTTGCCGATGAACTTCGCCACGCGGTTGTCGCGCTCGGCCATGTTCATCGGGCCGCTGACGAGATGGAACAGGCGGCCGTTCTGGCCGGAGAAATGCATCGGAATGACCGAGGCCTTGGCGTCCTGGACGAGCTTGGCCGGGAACATCTTCCACGGCAGGTCGATGGCGCGGCCGAAACCCTTCGGCGCCGTGGCTACGCCGCCGGCCGGGAACACGACGATGGTGACGCCTTCCTTCAACAGCCGCACCGCTTCATGGCGCACCGCCATGTTGTTCTTCAACGCTTCCTTGGTCTCGGAAAAATCGATCGGCAGCGAATAGGGCTCCATCTCGCGGATCCTGAGCAGATCCTTGTGGATCATGACCCGGAACGGCCGGCCGAGCTGCTCGGCCAGCGACAGCACCGCAATGCCGTCGCCGATGCCGAAGGGATGGTTTGCGACGATGACCAGCGGCGTGTCCGGCAGCGCTGGCGGCGGCCATTGCACAGCGTTGCGGACCTTGACGTCGATCAATTCCAGCATGCGGCTGAATACGCGGTCGCCTGTCGGCACAACCTTGCGACGCCAGAAATCGTAGAGCACGGCGAAGCGGTCGCGCCCCGACAGGCCCTCGACCGAATGGATGAACCAGCGCGTCAGCACCGGTTGATGCGGGTTGGCGTAGGAAAGCTCGGGAAACCGTCTTTCCCGCAGTTTCAACTTGAGCATGGCGGCTCGTTACAAGGCTGGCGTGACAGGCATATGAAAATGGCGGTGGACACGCCACCGCCATTCAAGGAAGCGCTGGTAAGTCAGGCTGCGCGACGCTTGCGGTCGGGCGAGACCGCCTCGTCGGAAAGCTGCTTCACCGCGTCGTCGAGCTTCAGCGATTCCTGGTCGCGGGAGCCAAGCCGGCGGACATTGACGGTTTCCTCTTCCGCCTCGCGCCTGCCGCAGACGAGGATGACCGGCACCTTGGCGAGCGAATGCTCGCGCACCTTGTAGTTGATCTTCTCGTTGCGCAGGTCGGCTTCGGCGAGCAGCCCCGCGGCCTTCAGCCGCTCGACCACATTCAAGGCGTACTCGTCCGCATCCGAGGTGATCGTCGCCACCACCACCTGCAGCGGTGCGAACCACAGCGGGAAATGGCCGGAATAGTTCTCGATCAGGATGCCGAGGAAGCGCTCCATCGAGCCGCAGACGGCGCGATGCACCATCACTGGCTGCTTCTTCTCCGAATCCGAGCCGATATAGAAGGCACCGAAGCGCTCCGGCAGGTTGAAGTCGACCTGCGTGGTGCCGCATTGCCATTCGCGGCCGATGGCGTCCTTCAGCACATATTCGAATTTCGGCCCGTAGAAGGCGCCCTCGCCCGGATTGATCGAGGTCTTGATGCGGTTGCCGGAGCGCGTGCGGATCGTCTCCAGCACATTGCTCATGATCGCCTCGGCATGGTCCCAGGCCTCGTCGGTGCCGACGCGCTTGTCCGGCCGCGTCGACAGCTTCACGCTGACCTCCTCGAAGCCGAAATCGGCATAGGTGGACAGGATCAGGTCGTTGATGCGCAGGCACTCGGCCGCCAGTTGCTCCTCGGTGCAGAAGATATGGGCGTCATCTTGCGTGAAGCCGCGCACGCGCATCAGCCCGTGCAGCGCGCCCGACGGCTCGTAGCGATGCACATTGCCGAACTCCGCAAGCTTTACGGGCAGTTCGCGGTATGACTTCAACCCATGCTTGAAGATCTGCACATGGCCCGGACAATTCATCGGCTTCAGCGCGAAGACGCGGTCATCGTCGGTGTCGTCGCCGGCGACCGTGACCTTGAACATCGCATCACGGTACCAGCCCCAGTGTCCCGACGTCTCCCACAGGCTCTTGTCCAGCACCTGCGGCGCGTTGACTTCCTGATAGCCGTGCTCGTCGAGGCGGCGGCGCATGTAGTTGATCAGGTTCTGCACCATCTTCCAGCCCTTAGCGTGCCAGAAGACGACGCCTGGTCCCTCTTCCTGGAAATGGAACAGGTCCATCTCGCGGCCGAGCTTGCGGTGGTCGCGCTTCTCGGCCTCTTCCAGCAGGGTCTGGTAGGCATCGAGCTGCGCCTGGTCGGCAAAGGCTGTGCCGTAGATGCGCGTCAGCATCGGATTGTTCGAGTCGCCGCGCCAATAGGCGCCCGCCACCTTCATGAGCTTGAAGGCATTGCCGATCTGCCCGGTCGAAGCCATGTGCGGACCCCGGCACAGGTCGAACCAGTCGCCCTGTGCGTAGATTTTGAGGTCCTGGTCCTCCGGAATCGCGTCGATCAGCTCAAGCTTGTAGCGCTCGCCCTTCTCGGCGAAGACCTTCTTCGCCTTCTCGCGCGACCATACTTCCTTGGTGAACGGCTTGTTGCGCTGGATGATCTCGCGCATCTTCTTTTCGATCACCGGAAAATCGTCCGGCGTGAACGGCTCGTTCCTGGCAAAGTCGTAATAGAACCCGTTCTCGATAACCGGCCCGATCGTCACCTGCGTTCCCGGCCACAGCTCCTGCACGGCCTCTGCCAGCACATGCGCGGCATCGTGGCGGATGAGCTCCAGCGCGCGCGGATCCTCGCGAGTGATGATCTCGACCTTGCCGGACGTGCCGAGCGGATCGGAAAGATCGCGAACGGTGCCGTCGAGGCTATAGGCGACAGCCTTCTTGGCCAGCGACTTGGAGATCGATTCGGCAAGACCGGCGCCGGTCAGCGCCGCGTCGTACTCGCGGACCGAACCATCGGGAAATGTCAGGGAAACGGAATTCGGCATCAGGGTTCTCCTATCCAGTCCCGCAAACGAGCGCGGGTGGTGAAATGCATGTCGCTGGATGCGTTGCGGCTTGCAGAGGGTTAGCCGGAGGCGTCCGGCGCGGCAGTCTTTTATGAGGAGTTTCCGCCGCCGTAAAGCCGCCAGCCATCTATTTGATAGGCTGTTCTATTTGATGAGGTCGGGCAAATCCTTCAGGAACGCCGCCCGCGTCGCGAGACCCTTCGGCTCTCCGGTACGCTTGGCATCGACGACCAGCCTTGCAAAGACGATGCGCCGGCTCCCCTTCTCGGCCCAGCCGACGAACCAGCCGAGCGAGCGCTTGCCGTCCTGGCCGAGCCTGGTGCTGCCCGTCTTGCCTTGCACCGTCCAGTCCCCTGCCGCGAAGGTCGGCAGGATCGCCCTGGTCATCTCATGCGCCTTCGCCGACACCGGCATCTTGCCGGCGAGCAGCTGGCGCAGGAAAGCCGTCTGCTCGACCGGCGATATTTCGAGCGAGGAATTGATCCAGGATTGCGTCAGCCCGTTGTCCTTGCCGGCATCGCCCGAGACATCCTTGTTGCCATAGCCGAATTTCGACATGTAGCCGGCGAACTTCTCGGCACCGAGCCGCCGCGTGATCTCGCGCGAATACCAGACGATGGAATCGCGCTCCCAGATCGTCGGATCGACGGTCTTCTGGTCGCGCTTCGCCGCCTTGAACTCCGGCTTGTACTCCCAGCTCGGCGTATGCTCGTCGCTCAGGATGCCGGCATCGTAGCCGATCAGCGCCAGGGGCACCTTGAAGGTAGAAGCCGGGCTGACGCGCTGCTCGCAGACGCCGTCCTGGTAAAGTGTTGCGCCGCTTTGCTGGTCCTGGATCAGCGTGCAGTGGATGTCGCCGAGCGGCGCCGATTGCGCCCGCACCGGCAAGCCCAGCATCCAGGCCAGCAGGAAAAGGACGATGGCGAAAATGAAAGGATAGCGGTCCATCTGGCGCATGGCGAAGTCACTCCGGAATGGGATTGCAGGAGCGGCTTAGCGAGGCGACTTGTCTCGATTTTGTCTCAAATTCGCAGTGTTCGTGCAGCTTCGCGTTAACCCTACCGGATCGTTAAAATCCGCGTCGCGCGGGACGGCGAAGCGATCAGATTTCGGGCTCGCTGTGCCTTTTGCCGATCCGCCAATAGCGCCAGGGCATGAACCAGACATAGCGCTGGGCAAGCACCTCCGGCACGCGGTCGATGCCATGCGTCCCAAACGGCCCGCAGCGCAGCACCCGGAACAGTCCCATCCAGCCGCCCGCCCACAGGCCATGGCGGGCAATCGCCTCATGCGCATATTCGGAGCAGGTCGGCAGATGCCGGCAGCTGTTGCCGACAAAGCCGGACAGCGTCAGCTGGTAGAGGCGCACGAGCGAGGTCCCCAGGATGCGCCCGGGCGTCTTGCGCCAAGGCCCCGGCCAGTTGCGCCCGCGCTGGATTGGCCGGCCATCATGCGTATGTCCGGGATGGTCGCCCACCCGCATCTCCGCGGTTGTTTTGCTACGCGATAGATGTGTCCTTCCGACCTCGAACGCAACGCCCTTTCCCCTCATGGCCTGCGGCGACGGACAGGATGCCGGTCGGCCACTGGCGCATGGAACTGCCGGGCCTTTCCTCGCACCAGCCGGGGTGCCGGCTCTTGTCGCGCCACTGAAACGTCGCGATCAGCATGACGTCGCTCAGAATGGCCAGGAACTGGTTCATGGCAGTGCTCCTTTGAGCACCGATTAGACTGCCGCTGGCCTTCCTTCTCAAACGAGTATAATTTCGGCTTCGGATAACCTGAGGTTATGCGATATGAAGCGTGGCCGGCTGCCGCTGACGGCGCTCAGGAGCTTCGAATCTGCCGGCCGGCACCTTAGTTTCAGCCTGGCGGCCGAGGAGCTTTATGTCTCGCAGGCCGCGATCAGCCGGCAGATACGCGAGCTCGAGACCTTTTTGGGCAGACCGCTGTTTCTGCGCCTCCATCGCCGCGTCGAGCTGACGGATGCGGGACATCTGCTACTCGACCGATTGGTCAGAAGCTTCGACGACATCGATCGCGTGCTTTCGGAGCTTACGGCCTCGCCCGCGCAGGCGATTGTCCGCGTCAGCGTCGAACCGTCGCTTGCCGCCATATGGCTGCTGCCGCGGCTCAATCGCTTTCGCCAGTTGCGGCCCGATATCGATGTGTCCCTCGAAGTCGATCCACGGCCGATCGAGTTCCGCAGCGATCAGCCCGAACTCGCCTTGCGTTTTAGCGCCCACGCCACGTCATGGCCGCGTAGCGAGGCCGAGCGCCTGGCCTCGACTGTCGATTCACCGGTCCTGTCGCCGGCGCTGCTCGCCTCCGGCCCTCCGCTGGAAAGGCCGATCGACCTTCGCCATTACACGCTGCTGCATGAGGAAAACCGCCAGGGTTGGGCGCGCTGGTTCCAGGCCGCCGGCGTGCCCGCCGACGCAGTGCCCGCGCGTGGCCCGATGCTGGCCGATGTCTCGCTTTCGAAACAGGCTGCCCTGCTTGGCCATGGCGTGGCGCTCGGCGATCTTTTGCAGATCGGCGAGGACCTTGCGTCAGGCACTTTGATCAAGCCGTTCGATATCGATGTGGCTTCCGGCGCCTACTGGCTGGTGGCCAGGAGCCTGCGGAATCTGCCGGAACCCGCCAAGGCATTTGCCGACTGGATACGAAGCGAATTCGCCGTGACCAGGGAAGCGGCCTGACCGCTGCGCTCAAGCCGCCTGTTCGGCGCGCTTCTTCTCGATCTGGCCGATCGCGTCGACCACCGCGTCGAAGGTCAGCATGGTCGAGGCATGGCGCGCCTTGTAGTCGCGCACCGGCTCCAGATATTTGAGGTCGGCGAAACGGCCTTCCGGCGGCGCGCCGTTCTCCTTCAGCATCTTCAGCATGGTTTCGCGCACGGCGCGCAATTCGTCGGCGCTGGCGCCGACCACATGCTGGGCCATGATCGAGGACGAGGCCTGGCCGAGCGCGCAGGCCTTCACGTCATGGGCGAAATCGGTCACCACGTCGCCGTCCATCTTGAGGTCGACCGTGACGGTCGAGCCGCACAATTTGGAATGCGCCCTGGCCGTCGCGTCGGCATCGTCGAGCCGGCCGATCCGCCCTATATTCCCGGCGAAACCGAGAATTTTCGCATTGTAGACGTCGTCGATCATATTTTTCCAATCCGTCGCCGCCAAGCGAACAGGCTTTGCCGCTCTCGCGTCTTCCTTTCGCGCCGCTCGAACCATATATAATGGTCGCAGTCGGGCATCGACAAGGCGACGAAAAAGCCGTTGTCCCTGCTCATCTGTTCACGCCGCTTGCGGGATGGAAATGGGCGATTTTCACCCAAAAGGTCGTGGTCCGTTCAACTCGTCCCACCTTTGAGTGGGACTACGGGAGACGCCTTTATGGATGCCGTCATCAAGAAAATCATGCCCCCGTCCGAATATTTGGAAAAGCCCGTCACCGACCGGCCGAGCGAAGCCGAGGTCGAAGCCGCCGTCCGCACACTTTTGCGCTGGACCGGCGACAATCCGGACCGCGAAGGCCTGATCGACACGCCCAAGCGCGTCACCAAAGCCTTCCGCGAAATGTTCAACGGCTATGACATGTGCCCGGCCGACGAGCTTGGCCGCACCTTCGAGGAAGTCGCCGGCTATGACGATCTCGTCATCGTCAGGAACATAAAATTCCATTCGCATTGCGAGCATCACATGGTGCCGATCATCGGCAAGGCGCATGTCGGCTATCTGCCTGACGGCAAGGTCGTCGGCCTGTCGAAGATCGCGCGCGTCGTCGACATCTTCGCGCACCGGCTGCAGACGCAGGAGGCCATGACCGCGCAGATCGCAGGCGTCATCCAGGACGTGCTCAACCCGCGCGGCGTCGCCGTCATGCTCGAGGCCGAGCATATGTGCATGGCCATGCGCGGCATCCGCAAGCAGGATTCGACCACGTTGACCTCCACCTTCACCGGCGTCTTCAAGGACACGCCGGAGGAGCAGGTCCGCTTCGTCACCATGGTGCGCGCCGGCGGCTGATCGCCGGCCATCGCCGGCCATTAGAAAGAAAGATCTACCGGCGATGTCGGCACTGCAATTCCCCAAAGCCCCATCCGATAAGAAATCGCTGGAGGAAGGCTCCGTCCTTTCTCCGCGCTTCGATGCGGCCGGCCTCGTCACCGTCGTCGTCACCGATGCCGGCGACGGCATGCTCTTGATGGTCGCGCATATGAATGCCGAGGCGCTGGCGCTGACGCTGGAGACCGGCATTGCCCATTACTGGTCGCGATCACGCAACGCGCTGTGGAAGAAGGGCGAAACCTCGGGCAATTTCCAGCAGGTTGTCGAGATGCGCACGGATTGTGACCAAGACGCGATATGGTTGCGCGTCAAAGTGTTGGGCCACGACGCAACCTGCCACACCGGACGGCGTTCTTGTTTTTATCGGACGGTGGGGCTCAGCGACGGCAAGGCGGTGCTTGTCGGCGATGGCAGCAAGCCGCTGTTCGATGCGAACCAGACGTATCGGAAGCCGGTGTGAACCATTCGATATTCACAAACCATTCAGATTCACTATTCTCAAATATCCTTTTGGTAGAAGGGATATGGGACAAGGGAGATCATGATGCTCGAATGGGCGTCATTGCGCAGCAGACCTGACGTTCGGGAGGCCAATGGCCCGGCATCGTCCGGCGGCGCGTCTGACCCGACCTCTCAGAAGAAAATCGGCATTTCGCTGGCGCTCGGCGGCGGTTGCGCCAGGGGCTGGGCCCATATCGGTGTGCTGCGCGCGCTCGACGAGGCCGGCATCGAAGTATCGATGATTGCCGGCACCTCGATCGGCGCGCTGGTCGGCGGCTGCTACCTTGCCGGCAAGCTGGACGAGCTGGAGGAGTTTGCCCGAAGCCTGACCAAGCGGCGCATCTTCGGCCTTCTTGATCTCAATCTGCGCGGCAGCGGCCTGTTCGGCGGCATGAAGCTCGACGCGCGGCTGCGCGAGCATCTGGCCGGCGTCCGCTTCGAGAACTTGTCGAAGCCCTTTGTCGCCGTCACTTCGGAAATTCGCACCGGCCATGAGATCTGGCTGTCGAATGGCTCGCTGATCACCGCCATGCGCGCCTCCTACGCGCTGCCCGGCGTTTTCGAGCCGGTGAACTGCAACGGCCGCATCCTGGTCGACGGCGCGCTGGTCAATCCGGTGCCTGTGTCGGTCTGCCGCGCCTATGAGCAGCCGCTCGTGGTCGCCGTCAACCTGCACTACGACCTGTTCGGCCGCGCCGCCGTGATAAAGCACAGCGCCGGCGAACTGGTCGTGGAGAATGACGCGCCGAGACTCGGCCAGCCCGAGCATCAGGCCCATCATACCCGCCTTGGCATCACCGGCGTGATGGTCGAGGCGTTCAACATCATCCAGGACCGGATTTCGCGCGCCCGGCTGGCCGGCGACCCGCCGGACATGTCGCTGCAGCCCAAACTCAGCCATATCGGCCTGACCGAATTCCACCGCGCCGACGAGGCGATCAGCCTCGGCTATCAGGCGACGAAGTCCCAGATCAACGAACTGACCCGGCTGCAGTCCGTCCTGGTCTGATCGCAATCCTTGAGTTGTGTTGAGATTCAGGCGAGTGCCGCATCGCTGATGCGGAACTGCACCATGCGGTTTCCGTTCCAGTAATTGCCCGACAACGAACCGGCGATATGCACGGTCCTGCCCCTGTTTTTAAACAGGAATTCGCCGAGCGCGGTGTCGACCGCACGGAACGCTATGGCTTGGATGTTGCCGCCGCTTTGCGACTGCAGGTCCACCCGAATGTGGTTGGTGCCGATCGCGCGCGCGTCGGCCAGCCGATGGCGCGGCAGCACGAACACCGGCGCGATGTGCCCGGCCCCGAACGGCCCGGCTTTCTCCAGCGCGTCGAGCAGCGCGATCGTGGCGCCCTCGGCGGCCAAGGCGCCGTCGATCGCCAGGCTCTCCTCGTTCTGCAGGCGAAACACGTCGGCTGCGGCGCGCTCCTCAAAAAAGGCGCGCAGTTCGCCGAGCTTGGAGCGCTCGACGGTGATGCCCGCGGCCATCGCGTGGCCACCGCCCTTGACGATCAGCCCGGCCTCGGCAGCCTCGCGCACCAGCCGGCCGAGATCGAAGCCGGTCACCGAGCGGCCGGAGCCCGTGCCGATGCCGGTCGAGTTGAAGGCGATGGCGAAGGCCGGCCGGCGCGCATGATCCTTGAGCCGCGAGGCGATCAGCCCGACGATGCCCGGATGCCAGCTGTTGCTGGCGGTGACGATGACTGCCGGACCGTTGCCGCCCGCAAGCTCCGCATCGGCCTCGGCGCGCGCCTGCGCCAGCATCTCCTGTTCCATCTGCTGCCGTTCCTGGTTCAGCCGGTCCAGCGTCTCGGCAATGCCCGCCGCCTCGACGGGATCGTCGGTGGCCAGAAGCCGGCTGCCGAGCGCGGCATCGCCGATGCGGCCGCCGGCATTGATGCGCGGGCCGATCAGGAATGACAGATGGAAGGTGTTGATCGGCTCGCCGATGCGCGAGACCCGCGCCAGCGCCGCCAGCCCCTCATTCTTCTGCTGGCGCAACACCTGCAGCCCCTTGACGACGAAGGCGCGGTTGACGCCGGTGAGCGGGACCACGTCACAGACCGTCGCCAGCGCCACCAGATCGAGCATCGAAAGCAGGTCGACCGGTGCGGCATTCGGCAGCCTCTCGCGCAGCACTTTGGCCGTCTGTACCAGGCACAGGAAGACGACGCCGGCGGCGCACAGATGTCCCTGCCCCGACAGGTCGTCCTCGCGATTGGGATTGACCACGGCGTCCGCCGCCGGCAACGGACCGCCGACCTGGTGATGATCGAGCACCACGACATCGGCGCCGGCTTGCCTGGCCGCGTCGATCGACGTCGCGCTGTTGGTGCCGCAGTCGACGGTGACGATCAGCTTCGCGCCGCGCGAGATCAAGTCCCGCATCGCTTCCGGATTGGGCCCGTAGCCTTCGAAGATGCGGTCCGGGATGTAGATTTCGGACGGCACCGAAAAATGCGTGAGAAAGCGTTTTAACAGCGCCGACGAGGCCGCGCCGTCGACATCGTAATCGCCGAAGATCGCCACTTTTTCGTGGGCGACGATCGCATCGGCCAGCCTCGCCGCCGCTTTCTCCATATCGGTCAGCGATGCTGGATTCGGCAGAAGCTCGCGAATGGTCGGATCGAGGAAGCGCGCGGTCTGCTCCACGCTGACGCCGCGCCCGGCAAGCACTCGCGCCACGATGTCGGGCACGCCATGGCCCTGCGCCATGGCCAAGGCGGCCATGTCCTGGCGCTCGGTCAGCCGGTGTTCCCACGAAACACCGGTCGCCGACTGCCTGACATCGAGGAAGAACCGTTTCTCGCCCGTCATGCGACGCGCCGTCTGCACATCATTATTGCGCAGATATCAATATGCGACGGCCGGAGCAATTGCGGGGAAGCGGGCAAACCGGGAAAGGTGTGGAACGTTTTCCTCGAATTGCGGCAAAGCGCCCGGACGAAGGCAAATCAGAACTTATCCAGATCCTGGTGACGCGCCTTGATCTCGCGCACCGTGCGCGAGGACGACCGCAGCACGATGGTATGCGTGGTGATGAAGGTGCGGCCGAACTTCACCCCGTCGAGCAAATTGCCGTCGCTGACGCCGGTCGCCGCGAACAGCACGTCGCCGCGCGCCATGTCCTGGGCGCGATAGATCCGCTTCGGGTCGGAAATGCCCATTTGGTGCGCGCGCGCCACCTTCTCCGGCGTGTCGAGGATCAGCCGGCCCTGCATTTGTCCGCCGGTGCAGCGAAGTGCGGCCGCCGCCAGCACGCCCTCCGGCGCGCCGCCGGTGCCGAGATAGATGTCGATGCCGGTCTCGTCCGGATCGGTGGTGTGGATAACGCCGGCGACATCGCCGTCGCCGATCAGCCGGATCGCCGCACCCGTGGCGCGCACGGCGTCGATCAGCTTGGCGTGACGCGGCCGGTCGAGGATGCAGGCGGTGATATCGGAAACGGCCACGCCCTTGGCTTTGGCCAGATTGGCGAGGTTTTCGGCCGGCGAGGCGTCGATGTCGATCAGACCTTCGGGATAGCCGGGGCCGATAGCGATCTTGTCCATATAGACATCGGGCGCGAACAGCAGGCTGCCCTTTTCCGCGATGGCGATGACGGCCAGCGCGTTGGGCAGGTTCTTGGCGCAGATCGTCGTGCCCTCGAGCGGATCGAGCGCGATGTCGACGGCCGGACCTTTGCCGGTGCCGACCTCCTCGCCGATATAGAGCATCGGCGCCTCGTCGCGCTCCCCCTCGCCGATTACCACCGTGCCCTTGATGGCCAGCCGGTTGAGCTCCTGGCGCATCGCGTCCACCGCCACCTGATCGGCGGCCTTCTCATCGCCGCGCCCGCGCAGCCTGGCGGCCGCGACAGCAGCCCGTTCGGTCACACGCACGACTTCCATCGTAAGGATCCGGTCGAGACCGGCGGCGATGTTCTGGGCGATGTTCATGGATGGCATTCCTCGTGTCGTTTGCTTCGAGCAATTCCACAACCTTTGAGCGCCGGAATCGCTCCTCCCGCCAGAGGCGCGCTTTTTCTGGCAAAGCTCCATGACAACGGCAAGACTTCCCGGTTCATTTTCCGAAATGACAGCAAAATCAATCGATTGAAGACGAAACCGGACTTGGTTTATTCCGCCCGCTCGATGCGGATCACCTGCGGCTTGTCGGTCAGATGACCGTCCTTGGTGATGCCTTCGACGGCCTTGCGCACCGCCGCTTCCGTCGTCTCGTGGGTAACGAGGATGACCGTCTTCTGCGCCTGCGTTTCCGCGCCGGCCGCCTGCTGGACGATCGATTCCAGCGAGATGTCGTTGTCGGCCATGCGTTTGGCGATGGCCGCGAAGACGCCCGTGCGGTCATGCACGGTCAACCGGATGAAATAGCCGCCGGCATGGCTGCGCATCTGCGCTTTCTTGTAAGGCTTCAATTCCTTCGCCGGCCAGCCGAAGACCGGGCCATGCTGGAAGCCCGGTCGGCTCTTGGCGATGTCGGCGATGTCGCCGACGACCGCCGAGGCGGTGGCATTGCCGCCCGCGCCCGGACCCGAGAGCAGGAGCTCGCCCAGGATATCGGTCTCGATCGCCACCGCGTTGGTGACGCCATGCACCTGCGCGATGACCGACGCCGTCGGCACCATGGTCGGATGGACACGCTGCTCTATGCCGCTGTCGGTGCGCTGGGCGACGCCGAGCAGCTTGATGCGGTAGCCGAGATCGCCGGCCGCGCGGATGTCGGCCTGGGTGATGTTGGAGATGCCTTCCATATAGATGTCGCCGGCGGCGATCCTGGTGCCGAAGGCAAGGCTGGTCAGGATCGACAATTTGTGCGCCGTATCGTGGCCCTCGATGTCGAAGGTCGGATCGGCCTCGGCGTAGCCGAGCCGCTGCGCATCCTTCAGGCAGGCGTCGAAGGAGATGCCTTCGGCTTCCATGCGGGTCAGGATGTAGTTGCAGGTGCCGTTGAGGATGCCGAAGACACGGGTCACCGCATTGCCGGCCATCGCCTCGCGCATCGTCTTGATGACCGGGATGCCGCCGGCCACCGCCGCCTCGTAGTTGAGCAGCACACCCTTCTTCTCAGCGATCTCGGCAAGCGCCACGCCATGCTTGGCAAGCAGCGCCTTGTTGGCGGTCACGACATGGCGCCCGGCCTCGAGCGCCGCCTTCACCGACAGACGCGCCGGCCCTTCGTCGCCGCCGATCAGCTCGACAAAGACGTCGATATCGGCCTTTTCGGCCAGCTTGACCGGATCGTCGAACCATTTGGCGACGCTAAGATCGATACCTCGGTCGCGTTTCGGATCGCGGGCCGAAACGGCGGTCACAACGATGTCGCGACCGCACTGCCGGGTAAGCTCGGCCGCCTTGTCGCGCAGCACGCGCGCCACCGAGGCGCCCACCGTGCCAAGGCCGGCAATTCCAACACGCAATGCTTCAGCCATGACCGGCGACGCCCCTCAACTTGCAAAAAATGTCAGGTGCAAAAAATGTCAGGCAACTCAACGACGAGCGGCTAAAGGCACCACATTGTTGGGCTGCTTCGCGGTGGTCGCGAGGAACTTCTTGATGTTGCGCGCGGCCTGGCGGATCCGGTGCTCGTTCTCGACCAGCGCCAGGCGCACATAGTCGTCGCCATGCTCGCCGAAGCCGACGCCCGGCGCCACCGCGACATCCGCATGCTCGATGAGCAGCTTGGAGAATTCCAGCGAGCCGAGATGGCGAAACGGCTCCGGGATCGGCGCCCAGGCGAACATCGAGGCCGCCGGCGCGGGAATGGTCCAGCCGGCGCGCCCGAAGGAATCGACCATCACGTCGCGCCGCTTGTGGTAGACCTCGCGCACCTCCTCGATGTCCGCGCCGTCGCCGTTCAGCGCATGCGCCGCCGCAACCTGGATCGGTGTGAACGCGCCATAGTCGAGGTAGGACTTCACCCGCGTTAGCGCCGAAATCAGCCGCTCGTTGCCGACCGCGAAGCCCATGCGCCACCCGGGCATGGAAAAGGTCTTCGACATCGAGGTGAACTCGACGCAGACATCCATCGCGCCTGGCACCTGCAGCACCGACGGCGGCGGATTGCCGTCGAAATAGATTTCCGAATAGGCGAGATCCGACAGGATGATGATGTCGTTCTTCTTCGCGAAGGCCACCACATCCTTGTAGAAATCGAGCGAGGCGACAAGCGCCGTCGGGTTCGACGGATAATTGAGGATCAGCGCCAGCGGCTTCGGGATCGAATGACGGATGCCGCGCTCGACCGCCGGGATGAAGCCGTCATCGGGCTCCACCTGCAGCGAGCGGATCACCCCGCCCGACATGATGAAGCCGAAGGCGTGGATAGGATAGGTCGGGTTGGGGCACAGGATAACGTCGCCGGGCGCGGTGATCGCCTGCGCCATGTTGGCGAAGCCCTCCTTCGAGCCCAGCGTCGCCACCACTTGCGTGTCGGGATTGAGCTTCACGCCGAAGCGGCGCTGATAATAATTTGCCTGGGCGCGCCGCAGGCCCGGAATGCCGCGCGAAGCAGAGTAGCGATGCGTACGCGGATCGCGCACCACTTCGCACAATTTGTCGACGATGGCTTTCGGCGTCGGCAGGTCCGGATTGCCCATGCCAAGGTCGATGATGTCGGCGCCGCGCGAACGGGCGCTGGCCTTCAGCCGGTTGACCTGCTCGAACACGTAAGGCGGAAGCCGGCGGACCTTGTGAAATTCTTCCATTTCAGTTCCAGACCATCAGAGTTTCGGCGCGCGATATAGACCTAATTGCAGCTAGGGTCGAGGGCGGGGTCGCATTTGCCCTCGATCTGCTTCAGCGTGTCGGCGCCATGCGTCTTGGCCAAAGTGTTGAGCGCTGCCGAATTCGCCGGCGCCTTGACGCCGCTGCCCTTGGCAATCTGCATCTGCTCCTCGGCCTTGAGCTGGGCGAGGTTCGCCGCGGTCTCTTCCTTGGTGAGCTGCTTGGCGGCCACCTGCGGCGGGATGTTGAGGTTCGGATAGGAACCGGTGTCCCTCGGACCTTCGGTCAGCGCCGTCGGCGCATTGTTCGTGCTGTTGCTCGTGCAGCCGGCAGCGGGCAGCAGCATGCCGACCAGCCCCGCCATCAGCGCCATGCGGCAAATCGAACCCGGCTTGAGAAAAAAAGTCCCGCCAACATTAATCGTCATATTGTTTTCCTGGCAGCCGGGTTAGAGCGAATTGGACCCGGTCAGATGTCCCATGGTAATATGTCAAGAAAACGCTCCGGGAGGAACCCCGCGAACCATGTCCAAACCTGACGATTCGGACAAAGCGGAAAATGACGGACCTTCGGCCATCGAGCAATATCTGGTGAAGGATCCCGAGCGCTTCGCCCTGAACATGGCGCGCATGGTCGAGCAGGCTGGCAAGGCGGCTTCCGCCTGGGCGGAACCGCGCGAGAAAGGCGAAGTGCGCGACCATGTCGCCGAACCCGTCGTCGACATGGTCAAGACCTTCTCAAAGCTTTCGGAATACTGGCTGGGCGACCCGCAACGCGCGCTCGAAGCGCAGACGCGGCTGCTTGCCGGCTACATGACCGTCTGGGCGAACGCCATCCAGAAGGTCAATCCCAACGCCGAAGCGCCACAGGACGCGGTTCAGCCCGAGCGCGGCGACAAGCGCTTCCAGGACCCCGAATGGGGCCGCAACGCCTTCTTCGACTTCCTCAAGCAGGCCTATCTGGTCACGTCGCGCTGGGCGAACGAGCTTGTCGAGCATGCCGAGGGCCTGGATGAGCACACCCGCCACAAGGCGAGCTTCTACGTCAAGCAGGTGTCGAACGCGATCGCCCCGTCGAACTTCATCCTGACCAATCCCGAGCTGTTCCGCGAGACCATGGCCTCGAACGGCGAGAACCTGGTGCGCGGCATGAAGATGCTGGCCGAGGACATCGCCGCGGGCCGCGGCGACCTGAAGCTGCGCCAGGCCGACTATACGCCCTTCGAGATCGGCAAGAACATCGCCACCACGCCCGGCAAGGTCATCGGCCGCAGCGATGTCGCAGAGATTATCCAATACGACCCGGTAACCGAGACGGTGCTGAGACGGCCGCTGCTGATCTGCCCGCCATGGATCAACAAATTCTATATTCTCGACCTCAACCCGCAAAAGTCCTTCATCCGCTGGGCGATCGAGCAGGGCCACACCGTCTTCGTCATCTCCTGGATCAATCCCGACGAGCGTCACGGCGCCAAGGGCTGGGAGGCCTATATCCGCGAAGGCCTGCAATTCGGCCTCGACATGGTGGAGAAGGCGACCGGCGAAAAGGAAGTCAACGCCATCGGTTACTGCGTCGGCGGCACGCTCCTGGCTGCCGCGCTGGCGCTGTTGGCGCAGGAAGGCGACCACCGCATCAGATCCGCCACCTTCTTCGCCACCCAGGTGGACTTCACCTATGCCGGCGACCTCAAGGTGTTCGTCGACGAGGACCAGGTCGCCGCGGTCGAGCGCTCGATGAACGAAAAGGGCTATCTCGACGGCACCAAGATGGCCACCGCCTTCAACATGCTGCGCTCGGGCGACCTGATCTGGCCCTATGTCGTCAACAACTACATGCGCGGCAAGGAGCCCCTGCCCTTCGACCTGCTCTACTGGAATTCCGATTCCACGCGCATGGCGGCGGCCAACCACTCGTTCTATCTGCGCAATTGCTATCTCGAGAACAATCTCTCGCGCGGCACAATGGAGCTTGCCGGGCGCACGGTCTCGCTGGCCGACATCACCATCCCCGTCTACAACCTAGCCACGAAGGAAGATCACATCGCGCCGGCGCTTTCGGTGTTCCTGGGGTCGCAGTTTTTCGGCGGCGACGTCGAGTATGTAATGGCGGGTTCCGGTCACATCGCGGGCGTCGTCAACCCGCCTGCCGCTAGGAAATATCAGTACTGGACCGGCGGCAAGCCGGTGGGCGATTTCAGCGCGTGGCTTGCCGCGGCGCATGAGCATCCTGGTTCATGGTGGACGCACTGGCAGCACTGGATCGAGGCCCAGGACGACATCCGCGTACCCGCCCGCAAACCCGGCAAGCGTATGAAAACCTTGGGAGATGCGCCGGGCACCTATGTCAAGGTGCGTGTGTAACGGGCTGTAATGTGTGGTGAGTTGACGGGCCGCCAAAACAGGGCGAAATGGTGGCGTCAATCGTTCGGCGGCCTCAAATCACCTTCCGACGCAGAATAATTCCGAGGCTTGCAGATTCGACACACGTCCCGTTTCCGGTTGGGAACAGGAGGGTTATCGCGGCGCGGTACTGGAGTGCGCGGCGATGACGAACCGACCGGATCTCGAGGGGGAATTTGTTTTGAAATCAGCAGGTTGGCGTCTTGCACGAGGGGGAAGCTGCAGCATTGCGGCAGCGCTTTTCTCCGTGCTCCTGGCCTCCTGCACATCGACCGGCGACCCGACGATGTCGGTCGTTTCGCCCGCCTACAATTCAACCGCCGGCGAAATGAGCGCGACATCCAGCGCCAAGACTGCGACCTCGGCCGATTCGTCCTTGCAGGCATCGGCGCCGGCCGACGCGACGTCGACCGTGATGAGCGAGGGCGATGCGCCTTTGCCCGAGAAGGTCGCCTATGTGCCCGAGACGCGGCCGGACGGCACGTTCCCCATCGCCATTCCTGCCGGCGCCCAGGCCATTGCCGGGAGCACGCCGCAACCGCTGGTTCAGCAGGCGCAAACGGCGGAACAGACGCTAGCCGTCGCCAAGCAGGTCGCCGCCGGCGATGCCGCCACCGTCGCGTCGAAGGCGCAGGCGACCACGCAGGCCATGAGCAACGGCGTCTATGTGACCGCGGCCGAGCCGGCGCAGCCGCAGATCGCCGCGCCGAAGAAAAGCCTGTTCGCCTCGCTGTTCAGCACCACGCCGGCTTCGGCCGCGCCCGCCCCCCTGATCAACAATGCGCGCTCCGGCGACCAGCCCGCCGCGCAGGCCAAGACCACGCCGCCGCCGGCCAAGCCGATCGTGACGCTGGCCTCGGCGACCCCGGCCGAAAAGCCGGTGCAACTGGCCTCGCTCGACAACCCGAGCAATCACATCACGGGCGCCGACGCTCTTCCCGGCGTGCGCCAGACGGCGCTGTTCGAGATCAAGCGCAAATCCGGCATCGACGACGAGAGCGACGTCGACCTCAACGAGGACGAAGGCGGCGGCGGTTCCTACCAGGTGGCGTCGGCCGCCGGCTTGGCCAGGCTCGCGCCCAATGGTCTTTTGAAGCAGAACGAAAGCGTCGACGTCGCCTGCCTCAAGCCGTCGCTGGTACGGGTGCTGAAGACGATCGAGGGCCATTTCGGCCGCAAGATGATCGTCACCTCCGGCTATCGCGATCCCTCGCGCAACCGCCGCGCCAACGGTGCCAAGAACTCGCTGCACATGTATTGCGCCGCCGCCGACATTCAGTTGCCCGGCGTGTCGAAATGGGAACTGGCGAGCTACGTCCGCTCCATGCCTGGCCGCGGCGGCGTCGGCACCTACTGCCACACCGAATCCGTCCATATCGACGTCGGCCCCGAGCGCGACTGGAACTGGCGCTGCCGCAGGCGCAGTGGCGGCGGCGAGGACGGCTGATACGTTCGGCTTGGCCTCGTGAGCATGGCCGTTTGACCGGTTGCGAGCCGATCGCCGCCAATGCCGATATTAGTCTCAACACGCCCGTCAAAGACGTCGGCGATTAGCCGAGGCATCCGTCGCCTCGTCATCCACGGGCGGAGCGGGAGCGAAGCGGACGCGCAGACCCGAGGATCCATTCCGTGACCTTGACCGCGGAGTGCAGCGGCGCAAGTTCTGCACCGTTGCGGCACGTCAGCCTCGCGAAGTCTATGGTCTGCGCGCGTCGCTTCGCTCCTTGCTCCGCCATAGAATGAGGATCGCGAGGATGTTCCGGCTAATCTCCAGGGATGCGCGGCCAAGCGAAACCGCCACCCGAGGGGCTTTGTGCCGCCTTTGAAAAAAGTTGTCGCATGTGGCGGCAGATGGGTTGCCGGTTGGCAACAACGCAATTATAAGCCGCTTCGTCTGAGCGCGCCCATCGTCTAGCGGTTAGGACACCGCCCTTTCACGGCGGTAACAGGGGTTCGATTCCCCTTGGGCGTACCAGACTTTTCAAGAACTTAGCGACGCTTATGCCGACTCTGTCCAATCTTTGGCCAATATCGGGCTCGAATCCGGCTGGTCCGGCGTCGCGTTGACGCAAGGTTAACGTTGCGTTACCCTCATTAGCTGTTGCTAAAGAAGGGGGAATGCTATGAAAACGGCAATCGTTTGTGCGGCTCTCGTTCTTGCGGCGTCAAGTGCCGCTGTGGCCCACGATAAGAAGCCAACGCCCACTGTCCAAAAGACATGTGCAGGGCTGTCGATTAAGCCGACTGCAGCGGCCAAACTTGACTGTACTGCGACCGGAACGGCCAATTCACCACAGACCGAGGTGGGCAGTTCCAAGCCCCGCCTTGGCTACGAGACGAGCCGTCCCGAGGTGTTCTCTTTCGGACTATAGTCACTGGCGTGCCCGCCCCAATGAGGCAGCGGGCCGCTCAAAGATCGGTGGTGCAGATCGTGTTTTAGTTGATTGCCGAATGCGTCTCGCCGGTCAGGCGCCGCGCCTCCTGACGGCCGAAGGTCTCTGCCGCCAGGGCTTTCATCTCCGCAGTCACAATGAATTTCGCCGCGCAAACGCGTTCCTGGCTCCCATCACAGGCGCGCTGGTTAACGAAGCAAGACACCCGGAACAGATTGGCTGCCATCGACACCCTCGCTGCCACCACCACCGCCGCCTGGTCAGTAACGCTCTCCGCACTTGTGAGCTTAGTTCAAGACAGCCCCGTCATGTGGACGAGCCGAAAAACCCCATGGCCGATCGCGAGCACGAATTCACCATGGTTGGCGGCCAAATCCCAGCCGAAGAACGCAGCCCAACAAAAGAGCACCAAAGTAAAGCGCATTAGCGAACTCTAATGTGCGATAGTTGACCAAACCTTTACGCAATGGTCGCATTCCGGCGCCTGGAAATCGGTGGAAAAGGTATAGAAACCTATATCAATGCATAGATGCTAATTTAGCCTCGCTTTAGCCGACTCTACCCACCCCTACCGAGTCGGCTAGGGCCCGGCGGTTCACCCAACGCAAACCCCAACGCGGAACTGTCGGGCCGCTCTATGGCTAAGGCGTCCACCCCTTACGCTGTGCTGGAATTCCGCGCGTTGCTGTATAATGACCCGGTCGCGGAAGGCGCGCTGCGTGTGTTGGATGTGGGCGGAGTCACCTTCAGCAAGCCAGCACGCCCGGCCACCTAAGCAGCCGCGTCAATTGCGACACATGTCGGGTTCTCACTAGACTAGGCATCACAGCTCAAGCCTTCGCTGTTTTGCATATCGACAAGAACTTTGCGATCCGCGGCTCGATGGGCACTCGATAAAAGGCCCTCATATTTGATATCGGCCGCCGGAATCTGTTAGAGTTCGGCTCGACATAAAAAGCGAAATCCGACATGTGATCGTGATTAAATATCGTGCAGTAAATTACCTGCCCGACTACAGCAAAACCTCTTTTTCAGCAAATCCGCCGCTCACGAACTCACGCAATAGCTGATCATTCTTTGCGTTCAGCGTGACTGTAAGTTCGTCGCCAGCACCAATGGCCGTCCAGAGCTTCCAGGGTTGTGGCAGCGTTGACAATCAGGTTGCGCAGCGCGCGGCGGCGCAGGCCGAGCGCGCCGGAGGGCCGTCATCTCGGTCTCGATGTCGCGGATCAGCCGGTCCAGTTCCACCGCGTCCTGGTTCACCTCCTCGCGCACTAGGCGGATGGCGCTGTCGGCGATGCGGTCGAGCTCGTGAAGATCGCTCAGCCATTTTTCGCACTCCCTCAAGAAACTCGTCTCTGAGCCGCCAAGGACGCGCAGTTAGCTATCGCGCAGTTAGTTATCTAGCCGCGCCCAGAGGTGGGCCTGTGAAGGTCAGACCGAAACGCGCCCCGATTGCCGCGATCTGATCCATGTCATCCGGGATTCGGCACTTGTGTTTCGCCATCTCCGCGAAGAAGCCTTCGAAGCCGCCGGGAGTCAGGATGGTGAGCATTCTGGCGGGTCGATCGCCGATCACCCGGAATGCATGCTCGATTCCGCGCGCAACGTGCACGACACCGCCCGGGCCGACCATGCGCGTTTGACCGTTCATCCAGAACTCTACTTCGCCGGACTGGATCTGGAAGGTCTCGTCCTCGTTATTGTGGATGTGGCGCGGAGGACCGTAGCCGGGCTGATCGAGGCTTTCGAACATTCCCAGCCGCGAGGCCGTTTGCTCCGCCGTGAGGCAAATCCGGTAGGACGTTCCAAGCCACTGGACGCTGTAGGGTACTGAAGCAACGGCCACCGAAACTTCCCGCGATCCGACGTCATTTTCGACGCAGGGAAGTTGCCAGAACCGATTTCATAATTGAAATCGATAGCTGATATAAAATATATTCGGCGAATGAATTTATCGAGCTTCGACCTCAATCTCCTGCGGGTACTCGACGCGCTGCTGCGCGAGCAATCGACCGTAAAGGCCGGAGAACGCATCGGTCTGTCGCAACCGGCGATATCGGCCAGCCTGGGACGACTTCGGAATTTTCTCGGCGATCCGCTGTTCGTGCGCCAGGGACAGCATATCGTGCCGACACAATACGCCCGGAACCTCGAGCTTCCGCTTCGCCGCATCCTCGATGAACTGTCGGCGCTGCTTGCCGGGCCTGGCAGCTTCAATCCGGCCGAAGCCGAGCAAAGCTTCAAGATCGCAGGTTCGGATTTCTTTGCCGAGATGCTGATGCCTGCCCTGGCCAATGCAATCTCCGGGCTTGCTCCCAAAATACTGATCCAACTGGTGGATCTTGTGCCCGACGACTATGTCGGCACGCTCGAAAAGCACGGTATTGACCTTGCCCTCGTTCCCAAGGTCGATTTCCCCAGTTGGATCGACTATCTTCCTGCCTTCCGGTCGACATTCGTGACGATCGCCCGCGCTGGGCACCCAAGACTCGAGCGGGCGAAGGTGAGCCCCGGAGACGTCATTCCGATCGACCTTTTCTGCGACCTCGGCCACGTCGTCTTCTCGCCCGAGGGCAAGCTCAAGGCCATGGGCGACGCGGCGCTGGCCCGGATGGGGCGCGAACGGCGGGTGGCCATGACGATGCCGGTGTTCGGCGGCGTCTGTAGCGCAGTGGCGGGAAGCGATCTGGTCGCTCTCGTTCCGGAACAGCTCGCGCGCAAGGTAGCATCTCGCTTGGGGCTGGCGATCTACAGTCCGCCCATGCCGATCGATCCTGCCCTCATCTGCATCGTCTGGCACAAACGCAACACAACCGATCCTACGCACCGATGGCTGCGGGAAATCGTGTTGAAGCTGCTCTCGCAACTGAGCGCCGGCGAAGCCGGCAGCAGCGCCCATAAACCACGCCCGGTCTGAATGGCGGGCCAGCGTCGTGCCTTGTCGGTAACAAGACAGGACGCAAGCGGAAACGCGCTGTTAACGCCGTTCGCGGACGACAGGAGCCGTCCTCGACTCGAAAGTGTAAAATTCCCTCCGCTCTCGGCCGTGGAGGCGGGAATGAAGATGCTTCGGACAGCGCTCTTATGCGCGGCAATGACCGGCCTGGCAGGCGTGCCGCTCGTTCACGCAGATCAGCCTGCCCAGCCGAATAGCCAAGCAATGCCGCGGCCGCCGGCAGTCCATTGCCAAGGGCAAAATTGTCTTCCTCCGGCTGACGATCCCGTGCTGGATTGCAAGGGCCCGGATTGCACGCCGGCCCCGGCAACTGATCAGACGCCGAGCCCGGAGATTCAACCGGAGATTCAAAAGGTCAAGTAAGCCGCATCGGCCAGTGTCTGAGGCTCCCGTGAAAAGCCGGGAGAGCTCAGCGAGCGAGACCGACATCGTTTCGATTTTGGCATGGCGGCCTGCGATGTCATCTCCGTGTTGACGGCCCGAGCAAATCTCCGTGAGCGATGGCCGCAAGCAATATCGCACTATATAACAACATCGTTGAGGTAATGAGATGTCAGGCGCCTACGATCTCGGAACCAATCTGGTCCGCCGCATCTATGAAAAGCGCATAGATGCACCGGCCATTCTTGACGCCGGCACACATTTTCCCAATGCCGCGAAGTTCACCGCCGCCTGGCGCGATATCCGCGACGAGGCCCTGGCGGCGAAGCTGAACAAGGCGCCGCGCTTCCACGACATCATGCCGGAGCAGATCGATATCTCGGCCAATGACGGTCTCGACTGGCGCATGTTCGTGCTCAAGGCCTATGACATGACGATCCCGGCGAACCTCACGCGCATGCCGGTCCTGAGCCGGCTGCTTTCGGAGTGCCCCGAGGTCAAATCGGCCGCCGTCTCGTTCCTCGCCCCGCGCAAGCACATCCCGCCGCATCGCGGACCCTTTCGCGGCATCATGCGGTTCCATCTCGGCCTGGTCATCCCCCAACAGCCTGACGGCCGTCCGGCAACGATCATGATGATCAATCATGAGGAAAGGCGCATCGCCGACGGCGAGTGCTTGCTGTGGGACGATACTTTCGAGCACGAAGTGATGAACAACTCGGATCAGCCCCGCGTCGCTCTCCTGCTCGACGTGTGGCGTCCGCAAATGCCGCTGGATATGGAAATTCTGTCGCGCGTGATCGTGCGCGGCGTGCAGGTGGGAATGCGCTATCGGGGCGTGTCGTTCGGCGGCTGAACCGATCGAAATCTACGCTCTCGCCTCGCGATACGTCCCTGCCCCGCTGCGACGCTTGCCGGGAAACATCGCGTCCCTCGCCAGCAATCCGCTGACGCGGCAGAAGGCTGCGAACGCGCGGCAGGCCTCCTCGGCGCTGGTCACGTCGACCGTCGCCCCGAAGCAGGCATTGAACGCGGCTTCGTAGACCTTGCCTTGGCGGCGCTTCGGCCAATCCTGCAGGAAATCGAGCGCCTGCTCGACGCTGTAGATTTCCTCGATCGGCAGGCCGGGCGCGGGCGTGATGCGCACCGGCACCTCGAATTGCAGTCTGTCCATCCCCTGTCTCCCGAACTGGCGTAGCCGGAGCAACGCCGTTCGTTCTGAAAAGTTGCTTTTGCGGCCTTCTGACTCGCAAATGTGACCTCAGTGCGATGAAGAATCGGTTCGCCGGTGCGGCGGATCCGGGTCAGTCCGCATCGATACCGGCTGCATTGCCAATGCCGGATTTCCACCGTACTGCCGGCCATCGCAGCCCCTTGTCCCTCTTCCACGCCCTTGCCGTTATTGGTTAGCCGGGTCGGTCTCCGCATCATAGGCCATGCGGGTAACTACCATCAGCACATAAGCGGACGGCAGCGCGAAGATGGCGCCGAGCACGATCGCCGCCGTTCCTTCCATGCGAAGGGTGGCGGCAATGGCCCAGTAGACGGTGCCGATGCAGATTGCCGCCTGGACCGCCAGAAAGCAGGCCGCCGCGACCGCGCAGGTGAGTGTCTTGAATGTCTTGATGCGTTGCATTGAACGGAATCCGAACTGACGCGCACGCGACCGGCGGACGACCGGCGGCCGTCACCGGATCGCGGCGCTAAGGAATTTTTGGTTTGAATGCCGCGCCTAGCGGCTAAGGCTTCACGCGGCCGGCGGCGCGCGCGGTTGGTTGGTGCGCGAAGCGGTAGCGCTTGCCGATACGGGCGTGGCGCTAATCTCGGACGGCAACGCCCGGCCGATAACCAGGAAATCGGATGCATGGGCGAGCGCGCCGGAATTGCCGCCGACGAGCTTTGTCGCGAGCGGCCGGCTGGCCCGGACCTCAAGCGCCTGCGCCTTGCCGGTCGTTCTGAGCAGCGCGATCGTATCGCCCTGACGAACGGCGCTGATGCTGGAACCGCCCGAGAACGGGGTCGCGAACGCGGAGATTTCGGCCTGAGCGAAGCCCAGCAGCGCGAGCATCAGCAGCGCCATCAGGCCCGCAAAAGCGGTCCTGGCCGGCAGCAGCATCGATCTTTCGCGTTCAGGCGCCGTCAAGTCAGTCTCCGGATACCAAGGCCCGACCTAGCCCATGGGATGGCCGAAGGAAAGCCGCAATGGGCACGGCAACTGCACTTCGTCCTTGAACCTTGCAGCTTGCGGTGCCAAATCTGGAGCAGATTTTTCGCGTTCGGCTCCTTTGAAGCCTACGCCGGCAAACGGACAAGAATGGTCACCTATCTCGACGCCTCCACGGCCCCCCTTCGAAACACCGGCCAGATCCGCCTCTATGGCGAGGACGGCTTCGCCGGCATGCGCAAGGCCTGCGACCTCACCGCGCGCTGCCTCGACGAGCTTGTGCCGTTGGTGAAGCCCGGCGTGACCACGGAAACGATCGATCGCTTCGTCTTCGAATTCGGCATGGACCATGGTGCGCTGCCGGCAACGCTCAATTATCGCGGCTACACCAAATCGTCCTGCACCTCGATCAACCATGTCGTCTGCCACGGCATCCCCGACAACAAGCCGCTGAAGGAAGGCGACATCGTCAACATCGACGTCACCTATATCCTCGACGGCTGGCATGGCGATTCCTCGCGCATGTATCCGGTGGGCACGATCAAGCGTGCCGCCGAGCGCTTGCTCGAAGTGACCTATGAGTGCCTGATGCGCGGCATAGCCGCGATCAAGCCCGGCGCCCGCACCGGCGCCATCGGCGCCGCGATCCAGACCTATGCCGAGGCCGAGCGCTGCTCGGTGGTGCGCGACTTCTGCGGCCACGGGGTCGGCCAGCTTTTCCACGACGCGCCCAACATCCTGCATTACGGCACCGTCAATGAAGGCGTCGAGATGCGGCCGGGCATGATCTTTACCGTCGAGCCGATGATCAATCTCGGCCGGCCGCATGTGAAGGTGCTGTCGGACGGCTGGACGGCAGTCACGCGCGACCGCTCGCTGTCGGCGCAGTATGAGCATACGATCGGCGTCACCGACACCGGCTGCGAGATCTTCACGCTGTCGCCGAAAAAGCTCGACCGCCCCGGCCTGCCGGCGTAGCACTTCGACCTAAGCCTGAGGGGAGCGGGGGACCATGGGCAAAGTCGAGGACGAGCGGGCATTCTTTTCCGAAGGCTGGATTGAACCGCCTAAGGCAGTGCAAAAGAAGGCGGCACCTACCGAGAAACCGCATTATCACGGCCATCGCGACCGCCTGCGCGAGCGCTTTGTCGCCGGCGGACCGGACGCCCTGCCCGACTATGAACTGCTCGAGCTGCTGCTCTTCCGGCTGATCCCGCGCGTCGACACCAAGCCTATCGCCAAGGCGCTCATCGCCCGCTTCGGCTCGCTGGCCGAGGTGCTCGGCGCGCCGGCATCCCTGCTTGAAGAAGTCAAAGGCATCGGACCGGTCGTTGCGGCCGATCTCAAGGTCATCGCCGCGACGGCCCAGCGCATGGCGCGCGGCGAGGTGCGCGGCCGCGAAGTCCTGTCCAACTGGACGCAATTGCTCGACTATTGCCGCTCCGCCATGGCCTTCGAGAACCGCGAGCAGTTCCGTATCCTGTTCCTCGACAAGAAGAACGGGTTGATCGCCGACGAGGTACAGCAGACCGGCACCGTCGACCACACGCCGGTCTATCCGCGCGAGGTGGTCAAGCGCGCGCTCGAGCTCTCAGCCAGCGCCGTCATCCTGGTGCACAACCATCCTTCTGGCGACCCCACACCTTCCCGCGCGGACATCGAGATGACCAAGCAGATCATCGATACGGCCAAACCGCTCGGCATCGCCGTGCACGACCACATCATCATCGGCCGCAAGGGCAACGCCTCGATGAAGGGTCTGCTGCTGATCTGAGGCGTTTGCCCGGCATTTCGGGATTGCCGGGACATCATCTCCTCATCAGATAGTCGGCTCTGGAATTTCAGCAGGAAATCAAGCATGATGGCACTTGGTATCTTCCCGGGATGCTTCGCGCTCCCGTGAAATACCGGGAGGACGGGACATGGCCATTGTGCTTGTACTCGTTTTGATCGTTGTGGGCTCGGTGCTGTTCCACCTCCTGAGCCCATGGTGGTGGACGCCCATCGCCTCGAACTGGGACTACATCGACAACACCATCACCATCAGCTTTTGGATCACCGGCATCGTCTTTGCCGCTGTCGTGCTCTTTATGGCTTATTGCGTCTTCCGCTTCCGGCATCGGGAAGGCAATCGCGCGGCATATCAACCGGAGAACAGGCGGCTCGAATCGTGGCTGATGATCGCAACGGCGGCCGGTGTCACCGCCTTGCTGGTTCCCGGCCTCTTCGTCTGGAGCCGCTTCGTCAACGTTCCCGGCGAGGCCGCCGATATCGAGGTTGTCGCCCAGCAATGGCAATGGAGCTTCCGTCTGCCCGGCAAGGACGGCAAGCTCGGCACCTCCGACACCCGCGTCGTCTCGGCTGAAAACCCGCTCGGCATCGTAACCGGCGACCCGAACGGCCAGGACGACGTCGTGGTCGAGGCGGCGGACCTGCACCTGCCGGTCGGCAAGCCGGTTAAGGTGCTGTTGCGCTCGATCGACGTGCTGCACGATTTCTACATCCCGGAATTCCGCGCCAAGATGGATATGATCCCGGGATCGGTCACGTATTTCTGGTTCACGCCGACGCGGACCGGAACCTTCCAGGTCTTGTGCGCCGAGCTGTGCGGCCAGGGACATCCGCTGATGCATGGCGTTGTCATGGTCGATACCGAGCAGGATTATCTGGCCTGGCTCGGCCAGCAACAGACCTTTGCGCAATTGTCCGCGCCCCAGCAAACGGGCTCGGCGAACCAACCGTCGGAAAAGACGATGGCGTCCAGTTTGGACGTTGCGGCAAAACTCGAAACGCTCGAGGCCCGCTGAACAGGGCGCGGAGGTGCTCCCATGGTCGACGTCACACCCGCAGATGCCGTTCCACCCGCCGAAGTCGCGGAGATGGAACTTTACCATCCGCACAGCTGGTGGACGAAATACGTCTTTTCACAGGACGCCAAGGTCATAGCAGTCCAGTATTCGGCGACGGCCATGGCTATAGGCCTCGTCGCGCTGATGCTGTCCTGGCTGATGCGCCTGCAGCTCGGCTTCCCCGGCACGTTCGATTTCATCACTCCGGAGGCCTACTATCAGTTCATCACCATGCACGGCATGATCATGGTGATCTATTTGCTCACCGCGCTCTTCCTTGGCGGCTTCGGCAATTACCTCATTCCGCTGATGGTCGGCGCCCGCGACATGGTCTTTCCCTATGTCAACATGCTGAGCTATTGGGTCTATCTGCTCGCCGTGCTGGTCCTGGTGTCGAGCTTCTTCGCGCCGGGCGGGCCGACAGGCGCCGGCTGGACGCTCTACCCGCCGCAGGCGATCATGACCGGCACGCCGGGCGGCCAGGACTGGGGCATCATCTTGATGCTCTCTTCGCTCATCCTGTTCATCATCGGCTTTACCATGGGTGGACTGAACTATGTGGTGACGGTGCTGCAAGGCCGCACCCGCGGCATGACCTTGATGCGCCTGCCGCTCACCGTCTGGGGCATCTTCACCGCCACGGTCATGGCGCTTCTGGCCTTCCCGGCACTGTTCGTTGCTTGTGTGATGATGCTGCTCGACCGTCTGCTCGGCACTTCCTTCTTCATGCCGGCAATCGTCGAGATGGGCGAGCAACTTCAGCACAATGGCGGCAGCCCGATCCTGTTCCAGCATCTGTTCTGGTTCTTCGGCCACCCGGAAGTCTACATCGTGGCGCTGCCGGCCTTCGGCATCGTGTCCGACCTGATCAGCACACATGCGCGCAAGAACATCTTCGGTTATCGCATGATGGTCTGGGCCATCATCGCCATCGGCGCGCTGAGCTTCGTGGTCTGGGCGCACCACATGTATGTCAGCGGCATGAATCCTTATTTCGGCTTCTTCTTTGCCACCACGACGTTGATCATTGCGGTGCCGACCGCGATCAAGGTCTATAACTGGGTGCTGACGTTGTGGCGCGGCGACATCCATCTCACCATACCGATGCTGTTCGCGCTCGCCTTCATCGTCACCTTCGTCAATGGCGGCCTGACGGGCTTGTTCCTCGGCAACGTCGTCGTCGACGTGCCGCTGTCGGACACGATGTTCGTCGTCGCACATTTCCACATGGTCATGGGCGTCGCGCCGATCCTGGTGATCTTCGGCGCGATCTATCACTGGTATCCGAAGGTCACCGGACGGATGCTGGACGAGACACTCGGCCGCTTCCATTTCTGGATCACCTTCCTCGGCGCCTACCTGATCTTCTTCCCCATGCACTATCTCGGCCTGATGGGCGTTCCGCGGCGCTACGCCGAACTCACCGACATGAATATCATGACGGAATCGGCCCACCATCTGAACTCGTTCATCAGTATCATGGCCTTCATCGTCGGCTTCGCCCAGATGGTGTTCCTGTTCAACCTGATCTGGAGCATTCGCCATGGCCGCGAGGCCGGCGGCAATCCGTGGCGAGCAACGACGCTCGAATGGCAAACGCCTGAGACGCCGCCCGCGCACGGCAATTTCGGCAAGGAACTGCCGATCGTCTATCGTTGGGCCTACGACTACAGCGTGCCGGGTGCCAAGGAGGACTTCATCCCGCAGAACGTGCCGGGCTCCTTCGGCCCCTCCAGGGAGCCGGCATGAGCGTCATCCTGGTCTTCATGTTGGTGATCGCCGGCTTTGCCGGTTGGTGGCTTTCGCACCAGCGGTTGACGGCGAAGCCATGGCTGGAGCAAGGCGTGGTCGGAGACGTCGTCGGCTTCGACCGGTCGTCCCTGCCCACCGCCAAGATCGGCCTCGGCGTCTTCCTCGCCGTCGTCGGCTGCCTGTTCTCGCTGTTCACCAGCGCCTATTTCATGCGCATGGGCCTGTCGGACTGGCGGCCGCTGCCGCTGCCGCGCCTGCTTTGGCTCAACACCGGCGTGCTGGCGCTGAGCAGCGTCGCGCTGCAATGTGCCGTGGTCGCCGCGCGCAGAGGCCAGGTGGACATGGTAAGGCTCGGTCTTGCAACGGCGGGGTTGACCGCCCTCGCCTTCCTCGCCGGCCAGTTGATTGCATGGCGGCAGCTGACCGAGGACGGCTACCTGTTGGCCTCCAACCCGGCCAACAGCTTCTTCTATCTGATCACGGCGATGCATGGCCTGCACATACTGGGCGGGCTGGTCGGCCTTGGCAGGACGAGCGCCGGCGCCTGGAACGGAACGCGGCGGGAGCGGCTGCGCCTCAGCGTCGAGCTGTGCGCCATGTATTGGCATTTCCTGCTTTTCGTCTGGCTATGCATCTTCGCCGTCCTGGCCGGTTGGGCGGCGACGTTTGTGAGCATTTGCCAACGGCTGCTGACCTAGGAGACTGGCGATGGCCGAGACGACACTGACGCATACCAGCCAGATGGATCGCCCCCAGGGCTTGCGCGGGATCGCCGCCGACTGGGCCTCGGATCAGCGCGCGTTCAAGAACGTGTCCTGGGGCAAGGCCATGATGTGGATCTTCCTGCTCAGCGACACCTTCATTTTCGGTTGCTTCCTGCTTTCCTATATGACGGCGCGGATCTCCACGCGCGTGCCGTGGCCGAATCCAAGCGAGGTCTTCGCCTTGCGCATCGGCGGCTCGGAGATCCCGCTGATCCTGATCGCCATCATGACGTTCGTTCTCATCTCGAGCAGCGGAACCATGGCCATGGCGGTCAATTTCGGCTATCGCCGCGATCGTCGCAAAACCGCGATCCTGATGCTTTTGACCGCCGCGCTCGGCGCAACCTTCGTCGGCATGCAGGCCTTCGAATGGACCAAGCTGATCACCGAAGGGGTTCGGCCGTGGGGCAATCCCTGGGGAGCCGCGCAATTCGGCTCGTGCTTTTTCATGATCACCGGCTTCCACGGCACGCACGTCACGATCGGGGTGATCTTCCTGATCATCGTGGCGAGAAAAGTCTGGCGTGGTGACTTCGACACCGGCCGGCCCGGCTTTTTCACCAGCCGCAGGGGCCGCTACGAGAACGTCGAGATCATGGGGCTCTATTGGCACTTCGTCGACCTGGTCTGGGTGTTCATTTTCGCCTTCTTCTATCTGTGGTGAGAGGCAGGTTCTGTTGAGAGGAAGACATGGCTGAAGCAACCGCAAACGGTCTCGGACAACACGCACTGCATCCCGCCCATGATGCGGCGATCGTCGCCAAGGCGGAGACGCATCAGGAGCACCCGATCAAGCTCTATCTGGTCGTCTGGGCGTGGTTGTTCATTCTCAGCACCTGCTCCTATCTGGTCGACTATTTCGGCCTCCACGGCTATCTCAGGTGGTCGCTGATCCTGATCTTCATGATGCTCAAGGCAGGACTGATCGTCGCCGTCTTCATGCACATGGCCTGGGAGCGGCTGGCGATGATGTATGCAATCATCCTGCCCCCGATACTGGTGCTGGTTTTCGTGGCGATGATGGTCTTCGAGGCCGACTATACGCTGCTGACTCGTATCGCGTTTTTCGGGCCTGGCCCCTGACACCCGATGCGGGGTCCAGCCGCAGCATGACGGGCCGGGGACGGCCGGTTCCGATGCCTTGAAACAACAGGCCGCCGGCCCATTTTGGTTTGGCGTATGCGCCGTGAACTCAAGCAAAGGACGCGGACAATGACGATAGCAAACAGACTGAGAAACTTTATCGACCGCAAGGGCATCTCCTACGATACCGTGGGGCATCATCGAACTGCCACCAGCAGGCAGGCCGCCATTGCCGCGCACGTGCCCGGCAGCATCATGGCGAAGTCCGTGGTCGTTCACCACGAACTCGGTTATGCGCTGGCCGTGGTGCCAAGCACCCACAGAATCGAACTCGGCAAGCTACAGGACGTCATGGACAAACGCCTCGGCCTCGCTTCCGAAGACGAAGTGGTATCGCTCTTTGACGATTGCGACGTCGGCGCCATACCGCCGATCGGTGCGGCTTATGATGTGCCGGTCATTCTGGACGAGAGCCTGCGTGATGCCGCCGCGTATCTATTTCGAGGGCGGCGACCACAAGACGCTTGTGCATGTCAGCGGCAAGGATTTCCGCAACCTGACGACGGACGCGCGCCAGGCGCGGTTCAGCTATCCGGCCTTCTGACGCATAGAGGCTCCCGTCGCTGCGTCACGGCAGGGCCTGATTGCTTCGACGGTCTGGGAGCAGCCGGCGGCTCTACGACCTTGCGGTAAAAACATGCCGGGGCCGAGGATCGGCAGCACGACCGCCAGTCGTCCAGGGCTGCTTTTTCGGTATTCTCAAGATGCGAAGGTGAACGTCATGGACACGCGGACGCTTCTCATACTCGGCCTTGGCATAGTCATTCTGCTGCTATTGGGTTTTTTTGCACTCCCGGCGTGACGGTGCTGGGGGCGATATTCATCTGCGCAACTGCCGGCGTCTTCCTTCCGGATAAGCAGGCGACCATCAAAAGAGTCTGGACGGCGGTGTTTATTTGGAAAACTGCTTCAGGTAGGCGATGACGTTGGCTATGTCCTGATCGTTCTTGAGGCCGGGAAACGCCATCTTCGTCCCTTTGACCATCGCCTTGGGGTCTTGAAGATATTTTGTCAGCGTAGGCTCGTCCCATTTGATGCCGGATTTTCCGGCCTCGATCATGGCCGTGGAATAGGTGAAACCGGGATGCGTGCCCGCGGTGCGCCCGATGACGCCGTGCAGAGACGGGCCGACCTTATTCTGGTCCTGGTCGGCAATGTGGCAGACCTTGCACTTGGTGAACACCTTCTCGCCTGCGGCGGCGTCTTGCGCCTGCGATGGGCTTGCAAGGAAGCTCGTAGCGGACAAGACGATGAAAAGCGCGGTTGCGCGCATGGCACTTCCTCCCTGATCGTCATTTCCGTCGGACGGCCCGCGCCACGCTGGCGTATCCTGCATGGCGGGCGACCGCGTCTCTTCAGTGGAATTGCGGCACCTACATACCACAGAATCGAACCAATGGGCAAAAATTGCCGGCCTGCGAAGGCTTAGGCCATGCGCCGAGGACTAACTGCCCAAAAAGCGGTCCAAGCCTTCTGAACGGCGACGGTCAGGGCGGGTCGGTCTTGCAGCTTGCCGCGATCTGCCCGATCACGTCCGAAAGGCCCGCAAGCTCGAAATCGGCCTCGCCGCGTCCCGACAAAAGGCCGAAGCGCCACGACAGCGTCAGCCGGTTCGCCGAAGCCAGACGCTTGATGCCGTCGTCTCCATCCCTGACCAGTGTTCTGCCGCGCGGGCCGACCGACCAGCTTTCATCGGTTTTGCCGCCGCCGTCGACCGCGACGGAGATGGTGATCTTGCGGCTGGCCGAGACAGCATCGTTGAGCTGGAGCCACTCGCTCCAGCGTGGTTGGCCGTCGGGCCGGCAAGCCAATGTCAGCACAGGGCTGTAGCCCAACGCTCCGCCGCCGGTGATCAGTTTGTTGCTGGCGTGGAGCGACGCCGTGATCTGACCATCATTGCCGGCGCCAACGCTCCAGTTGCCGAGAGCCGGCTCGGCCCGGGCGACACCGGCGGCTGCGGCAAACAAGAGCGCCGCGGCGACGACCACGTCTCTCATCGTGAATCCCAGCCTCACCAATGCCTCCAAACACCCGCGAATGCGATGAAGCGCAGATAATGTTCAACCGTTGGTATCGCCAGCGGCAGGCCTTCAAGACAAGTTGTCTGTGTTGCCGCGCCGCCACAATAAAGTAGCTCCTAATCAAAAAGGCCGCCCGGAGGCGGCCTTTCGAAGTCTCGGCATTGAAACCTGTTACTCGGCTTCCTTGGCGGCTTTTTTCTTCGGCGCGGCCTTCTTCTTCGGCTCTTCCGCCTCGTCGGTGGCTTCGCCAGCCTTTGCGTCGCTTGCCTTGGCTTCGCCAGCCTTTGCGTCGCTT
Organism: Mesorhizobium sp. B2-8-9; assembly: GCF_006439475.1. Lineage (NCBI taxonomy): Bacteria > Pseudomonadati > Pseudomonadota > Alphaproteobacteria > Hyphomicrobiales > Phyllobacteriaceae > Mesorhizobium > Mesorhizobium sp. B2-8-9. Next base: position 239,998 of record NZ_VFTQ01000004.1, read on the forward strand.
GCCTTGGCTTCGGCCTTCTTCGAGGAAGCCTTCTTGGCCGGCTTCGCCTTAGTCGCGGTTTCGGCCTCTTCGTCGTCGGCCATCAGCTCGTCCTTGCCGACCTTGACGTCGTTGACCGAGATCTGGCCAAGCAGATAGTCGACCACCTTCTCCTCGAACATCGGCGCGCGCAGCGCGTTGATGGCTTCCGGGTTGCTGCGATAATACTCGAAGGCTTCCTGCTGCTGGTTGGCCGGGAAGCGGCGCACCTGCTCGAACAGGCCGCGCTGCAGTTCCTCGTCCGACACGGTGACGCCGGCCTTCTCGCCGATCTCGGCCAGGACCAGACCGAGGCGCACGCGGCGCTCGGCAAGGCGCATATATTCGGCACGCGCTTCTTCTTCCGTCGTCTCTTCGTCGGCGAAAGTGCGGCCGGCGGCTTCCAGGTCGCGGTTGACCTGGCCCCAGATGTTGTTGAACTCGGCCTCAACGAGCTTCGACGGCGCCTCGAAGGAATAGGATGCGTCGAGCTGGTCCAGCAACTGGCGCTTCACCTTCTGGCGGGTCATGGAGCCGAATTGGTTCTCGATCTGGCCGCGCACGATCTCGCGCAGGCGCTCGAGCGATTCCAGACCGAGATTCTTGGCCGTCTCGTCATTGATCTCGAGCGCGCCGGGCGCCGACACTTCCTTGACCGTGACGTCGAAGGTGGCTTCCTTGCCGGCCAGATGCGCCGCCTGGTAGTTTTCGGGGAAAGTGACGGTGACCTGCTTCTCGTCGCCGGCCTTCGTTCCGATCAGCTGCTCCTCGAAGCCCGGGATGAACTCTTTGGAGCCGAGGACCAGCGGCTGGTCGGTGCCGGCGCCGCCGGCGAAGGCCTCGCCGCCGATCTTGCCGACATAGTCGATGGTCACACGGTCGCCCTCGGCGGCCTCGCCGGTCTTCGGCTCGTAGCTGCGCGCCGATTCCGCGACGCGCTTGACCTGATCCTCGACTTCCGCGTCCGGCACGTCATAGACCTGGCGCGTCACCTTGATGTCGGAGAAATCCTTGATCTCGATCGGCGGGATGACTTCGTAGTTGAGGCTGAATTCGAAATCGGCGCCGCCGGCCAGGATCTTCTCGGCCTCCTTCTCGTCCTCGGTCATGATCACTTCGGGCTGCATGGCGGCTTTTTCGCCGCGCCCCGAGATGATCGAACGGGTCGAGTCGTTGAGTATCTCGTTGACGACCTCGGCCATGAACGACTTGCCGTACACCTTGCGCAGGTGCTGCACCGGCACTTTGCCCGGGCGGAAGCCGTTGATGCGCACCTTGCCGCGGGCATCGGTCAGCCGCGCCATCAGCTTGGCTTCCATGTCACCGGCCGGCACGGTGATCTTGATCTCGCGCTTGAGACCGGAGTTGAGCGTTTCGGTGACCTGCATCCTAGAACCTTTGTTTTCAACAATGAGACTGCCGAACGGTTTTAGCCGTTTACAGCCTGCCGGTATGATCTTGCCGGAAATGGCTTTTGGGACGGAACCTGGCGATTTGACCGCGAATGCGGCTCAAATTCTCCTGAACTGCGCCTTGCCGGATGCGAATAAGTCTTTGTTTTTCCTACGACTTTTCACATCTTGCAGAAGCGGAAACTCACTTTCCGTCACATTCGACACGCCTTTTGTCACAGGCTAGGCTAATTTTCAACTATCTTCGCTCCAATGCATGCCGCCCAAAAGTGCGCAGCGGTTTTGGGAGAACGGCATGCATCAAGACTAGGCCTGAAGCGCGTCACCCGAGCCGTTTCGACATGACGCGCTTTAGCCGGATAAGCATGACTTGAGCCTCGACATTGACAGAATGATGGCTACATGGGATTGCCGGGGAAAGCGGATGTGGCGGAATTGGTAGACGCCCTGGATTTAGGTTCCAGTGCCGAAAGGCGTGGGGGTTCGAGTCCCTTCATCCGCACCATCTTCGCTCTTTGAGCTTCGGACGGCAGGACCACCACCTGAGGCTCGAAGAGCCGAAGGTGTCTCCGAAGTCTTGGCGAAGGAGGACCGCAGCTATCTCCTGGCGGCGCAAGCAAGGCCCTCACGCTCTCGGAGACCATCCCGCTTTGCGCATCCGATGCACTTGAAATAGCCCTTTAACAGGTTCTTACTTGCAACAGGCGGGTCGGGGCTCTGTCAGATTGTGCGTGTAACTTCTCTAGTTCTGGGGCTTGGGTCAGCTCTCGCGGCGGCGTCTCAGGTTGAGGCTTTGGAGTACACTCCGGCTTCTCTTCCGGGTCAGCTGCCAATGCTCATTGTCTCCGGTGAGTTTAGCGCCAATGAGTCTTTGAACGGCTTCAGCCGCGCGGTTGCGAGCAGCGGGGCCAAGGTGATTGTATTCAACTCCCCCGGTGGCAACGTCGGCGGTGCTATTCGTTTGGGGCGTATGATCCGCGCAGCAGGGTTGGATACGCTTCAGGTTGGCCAATTGCAGTGCGCTTCAGCCTGCTCACTGGCCTTCCTGGGTGGCATCCACCGTGTTGCCGAACCAAGTTCCATCGGTATCCACCGGGCGTTTCTCAAACCGGCTGACGGGATGTCCACCGAAGAAGCGAAGTCGCGTCCAGCTCGGAACGGCTGCAATCACGTCTTATGTGGTCGAGATGGGAGTGGACCCCAAGCTGATAGAATTGGCTTCGAGCTACGGCAAGCATGACATAAGATATCTATCGGCCAGCGAAATGGCTGACTTGCATGTGACCAATGCCGCAGCGAACCAGTCGCCGGCAGATATTTCACAGGTGTTAACGAGGCCAAATCCTGCGCCCGTGTCCGCTCCTGCACCCGACGCCAGGCTACTGCCGGAAAGCATTGCGGTCGCCTTCGTCAGGGATCTCATCGAGCATCATGGCGACAACGACGATTTCGCTCTTGCCCAAGTTCAGGCATCCTACGCTCCCAAGGTCGATTATTATGGCAAGCTGACGAAGTTGAGGTCGATCATTCAGGACAAGAGGAACTATTACCGGCGATGGCCTGAACGCGGATATAGCGTCCGCAAGGACAGCATCGTGGTCAACTGCACTAACGATCGCTGCATGGTCTCGGGCGTCTACGACTGGGTTGTGCGCAGTCCCTCGATACACAAGCAGGAAAAAGGCGTGGCAAACTTTAGCTACACGATTTCGATCGGTCCCTATCCCAAGATTATCGCAGAGACAGGGAGTGTCCAACGATAAGCGGGACCACCGTTAGCGCGGACACAGACGTCAAGCCCCTATACACTTAATAAAGCGGCTCCTCGAACAGCGTCTTGTCGCCGTCCATCAGCGCCTTGATCTGCGCCGTGCCGTCTGCTGACAGCGCGAGCTTGATGCCGAACGGCCGCACGCGCATGTCGTCCTGGATCGCCATTCCTTCGCCTTCCGGCAGATAGAAGCGGTCGATCCCGTAGTCGGGCGCGATCGTCGCTTCCGGATCGCTGAGGCCCCAGCCTTCCCCGACATGGCCGGCAATGTCTGCTTCGTCCGCGCCTGCTGGGGCCGGCGCTTTGCCGAACCACGCCGCCGTCGGCTGCCAATAGCCGTCGGAGCCCTTCTTCAGCCGCACCACGATCGCTGTGTCGTCGCTGGAGAACTTGCCTTGCGGAAGGTTGACGATCAGCTTCACCGGGATGCGCGAAATGTTGTTGTTGAGGGAGATATAGTCACCTCGCAGGAGGTCGCGCGGATCGACGGGTTGGACTTTCAAGAGGACTTCCTTGCCGTTGCGCAGGATCGCGGCCCGGCCGGCTATGATCCAGCTGAGAAAGCCGATCTGGACGAGCGCCAGCACCAACGCCGAGATGATGAGCTTCTTGCCGGTCATGCCGCTGCTCCTGTCTCGACGGGCGCTCTCATGCGCTTCTCGATACGGATGATGATCAGCGCCAGTACGCCGAGCAGCACGGCAGCCGCCAGGAAGAAGCCGGCCGTATCCAGCATCGACCGCAAGGTGACGCTATAGATAATGGCGAGTTCGAAGGCGAAGCCGGCATAGGCCAGCCAGCGCAGGCCCCTGCTCTCGCGGCCGGCCAACATGACCGCCGCCACGATGCCGGCAAGCACTACGATCGAGGCGAGGGCGAAACCGCTATTGTAGGTGCTTTCATCCGCCAACTCGAACTGGATCATCGCCATGCCAGTGAGGAAGCCGAGCAAAGCGTGCAAGGACAGCCGGCCGCCCAGCTGCAGGATCCTGTCGATCGGATCGCCGGCAAGGACCGCAGCGGCAAAGAGCAGCGTCGATACAATGACCAGCGACATCGCCACCGGCAGCGTGTCGTGATCCGTCGCCAGCAAGACCAGATACAGAATGACAGACAAAATGACGAGGTGGCGCGCTGCCCGGCTTCGCGTCCAGAACGAAATGGCGAACAGCACGATCGCCATGATGATGAAGAGATGCGGAATTTCCGCGCGCCAGTAGAAGCCGAACCCCTTGAGGACCAGCCAGGCATCGGCAATGCCGACTGCAGCCACCGTCAGCGGGTTCGAACGCAGCGCTACTGCCGCCAGCGCCGTGCCGGCGCACCATGTCACCAGCGCCGAGGCCTCGTCGCCCGAAAGATGGTACATCTGGCCGATCAGCGCGATCGATCCGCCGAAGGCGGCGGCTGCAACGATCCACAGCGCCTCGCCGATCGCGGCATGGTCGCGCGTCTTCAGCACCGCGCCGCCGACATAGCCGGCCAGGATGACGGCGAAAAGCGCCGCCACACGAACGACACGCGGAATGGCCTCCCAGTTGGCGGCGACGAAAATCAGGATCGCTGCGCCGAGCAGAAGCGCCGCCATCATCGCCAGGATCGAGCCGAAACTCAGCGACGCGCGCTCGTTGGCAGCGACGTCGCGCGTCAATGCCTCCGCCGTGGCGGGATCGATCAGCCCTCTCTCCCGCCAGCGGGCGATATCCGCCCTTAGCCGTGTCGTATAGCTCGCCATGCTTTCCCCCAAAGCCTGGTCATTTCCTCAACCGGGGCAGCCAAACCGTTGACGCGGCGGCACTTTCCGATTCGGCCTTCTTTGCGACGCAGGCGTGAACGGCCGTTAATGTTGCATTGCACAATTTGCATTGCTGCCATGCGCCAACGGCACTTTTAAACCGATATGATCCCACCTATTTTCTGTTCGTACACAAACGGAATGATCCGAAGTTAAAGACGAAACGAGAACTACCATGAACCTGATCCGCAACTACCGCAACTGGCGCCGCTACCGGGACACCGTCTCCGAGCTGAACCGCCTGTCGAACCGTGAACTGACCGACCTCGGCATCAGCCGCAGCGACATCCACTACGTCGCCCGCAAGGCGGTCTAATCCGCTTCGGACCGCAAATGGTCCGAACCAGTTTTGAAGAGAGTTAAGACAATGAACCTGATCCGCAGCTATCGTAACTGGCGCGTCTATCGCGACACCGTTGCTGAGCTGGGTCGGCTTTCGAACCGCCAGCTCCACGATCTCGGCATCGTTCGCGACGAGATCAAGATGGTCGCCCGCAAGGCGATCTAAGCAAGGCATTTCGCCAGGGTCGACCTCCTCCCCGACCCTGACGGATACGGCCAACCCTCACCTCCTCCCGAGGGTTGACCACCAAAACGGCGCCCGCCGGACCTCCTCCCCCGGCGGGCGTTGTTCCCGAAGCGAACGCAGTTCGTCTTCGAAGGCTTCGCCCCTTCTCAAAGGCGAAAAGAATTTTCGTCCTCAAGGGCGAAAGAGATTTCGTCAAAGCCGACCTCCTCCCCGGCGATGACGAATATGGTCGATCTTCACCTCCTCCCGAGGATCGACCCCCAAAACGACACCCGCCGGACCTCCTCCCCCGGCGGGTGTTGTTGTTTCTGGCGCAGGCACCGGCCACCTGCGTTCTCGGCCGGCAATTGCAATCGCGTCCCCAAGCGATTATTCCGGCGCTCATGAGCAAAAATCCCATACACGTCATCGGCGGCGGCCTCGCCGGCTCCGAAGCCGCATGGCAGATCGCGCAAGCCGGCGTCCCGGTCGTGCTGCATGAAATGCGCCCGGTGCGCGGCACCGACGCGCACAAGACCGACGGCTTGGCCGAGCTGGTCTGCTCCAACTCCTTCCGCTCCGACGACGCCGAAAACAACGCTGTCGGCCTGTTGCACGCCGAAATGCGGCTTGCCGGCTCGCTGGTCATGAGTGCCGGCGATGCGAACCAGGTGCCGGCCGGCGGCGCGCTGGCAGTAGACCGTGACGGCTTTTCCGACGCGGTCACCGCGAGGATCGAGGCGCATCCGCTGATCACCATCCAGCGCGAGGAAGTGCCGGGGCTGCCGCCCGAGGATTGGGACCAGGCGATCATCGCCACCGGCCCGCTGACGGCGCCTTCGCTGGCGCAGTCGATCGCCGAAGCTACCGGCGCCGATGCGCTCGCCTTCTTCGACGCCATCGCGCCGATCGTGCATTTCGACACGATCGACATGAACACAGCCTGGTTCCAGTCGCGCTACGACAAGGTCGGTCCAGGCGGCACCGGCAAGGACTACATCAACTGCCCGATGGACAAGGAGCAGTATCTCGCCTTCGTCCAGGCGCTGCTCGACGGCCAAAAGACCGAGTTCAAGGAGTGGGAAGGCACGCCCTATTTCGACGGCTGCCTGCCGATCGAGGTGATGGCCGACCGCGGTGTCGAGACCCTGCGCTACGGGCCGATGAAGCCGATGGGGCTGACCAACGTCCACAATCCGTCGGTCAAGGCCTATGCGGTGGTGCAGCTCCGGCAGGACAATGCGCTGGGCACGCTCTACAACATGGTCGGCTTCCAGACCAAGCTGAAGCATGCCGAGCAGGTGCACATCTTCCGCACCATCCCTGGGCTTGAGAACGCGGACTTTGCGCGTCTCGGCGGCCTGCACCGCAACACCTACATCAACTCGCCGACGCTGCTCGATCCTTCGCTGCAGCTGAAATCGCGCCCCGGCCTGCGCTTTGCCGGCCAGATCACCGGCTGCGAAGGCTATGTCGAAAGCGCCGCCATCGGCCTGCTCGCCGGCCGCTTCGCCGCCGCCGAACGCCTCGGCCAGGCGCTATCGCTGCCGCCCTCGACCACCGCCTTCGGTGCGCTGCTCAACCACATCACCGGCGGTCATATCGTCTCGGATGACGAGCCCGGCAAGCGCTCCTTCCAGCCGATGAACGTGAATTTCGGCTTGTTTCCGCCGGTCGAGGCGCCGAAGACCGAAGGCAAGCGCCTGCGCGGCAAGGACAAGACCGTCGCCAAGCGCCATGCCATCACCTCGCGCGCTCTGGCCGATTGCAGGGCATGGTTGGGGCTGCCCGCACGGGCCGAGGCGGCCGAGTAACTTATGGCTGCCGTCTCCAGGTTGCCTCAGCTCCTGCCGCCGGGTTTGCCGGCAAGTGAAGAACCCTTCGCGGGGGGCTACGAGATTGTCTGGAGCGTCTATATTCGCTGCAAGAGCCTCCAAAAATTGCGCGAGGTTCATATCCCAGCGCTCGAAGCGCTGATCGGCCAGCCACATGGCGGCAACGGCTGGCTGTACGACAACGAACGCTACATCAAGAACCGGGACCGGAGGCTGAAGAGGATTATTGCCTTAAAGCGCGTCCCAGGCCCCTACACCGATCAGATCCTCGTCGATTTCATGAAGACGCTTTATTCGCTCTCTTCGTATTGGACAATTCAAGCCCGGCTGGACCCGTCGCACCCCCGCGGTGTGTACGTGTGCGCCAGCTTCAGATCCGAACCTCCGCCCTCAGAGACACCGGCGGTCGTCGACGCGCAGGTTGAATTGGAGGCCAATTTCACCGATGCGATGGGCGGTGAATCAGGACGCTATCTCGGCTCCGGTCAGCGCATCAGCTAGTGATTTCCAACTATTCCGCCGGCTCCGCGCCTGTCCTCGGCAACCCCGGCTTGCCCGCCTCTCCCGGATTCCTTCGCACATAAGCCGACTTCAGCGTCTCGGACGTATCGCGCGAACCGTCATGGCTCCAGCCTGGCGGCTGGATGAGATAGTTGACACGCTGACCAGGCGTCAGCCCCGGCGCCAGCGCATCCTTGAACATGCCGATCCATTCGTGGAACGCAACCTTCAGCGGATTGAAGGTGCCGATGTTCTTTACGATGCCGTAGCGCGGCCGGTCCTCCTCCAATTCCTCGACGAAGGTGCCGAACATGCGGTCCCAGACGATCAGCGTGCCGGCATAATTGGCGTCGAGATAGCGCGGATTGGTGGCGTGGTGGACACGGTGGTGCGAAGGCGTGTTGAAGATGAATTCGAACCAGCTCCACATCCTGCCGATCGTCTCGGTGTGGATCCAGAACTGCCAGACCAGGTTGAAGCCGAAGACGAAGGCGATCACCGCAGGATGGAAGCCGAGCAGCACCAGCGGCGCCTGCAGGGTGAAGGTGAAGGTGAACAGCCCTGTCCAGCTTTGTCTCAGCGCCGTCGAGAGATTGTAGTGCTGGCTGGAATGATGGTTGACGTGCTCGGCCCACACCCATCGCACCCGGTGCGCGATGCGGTGATAGACATAGTAGCGCAGGTCGTCGAGCAGGAAGGCGGCGACGAACACCCAGATCGACAGGCCGAGATTGAAGAAGCGGAATTGCCACAGCCACAGCAGCGCCCAGTAGGACACGACGCCGAGCAGCAGGCCTGCAACGACATTGCCGGTCCCCATCATCAGGCTGGTCAGCGTGTCGCGCGTTTCGAACGATCCCCTGGCGCGGGCGGTGCGCGCACCAGCCAGAGCTCGATCAGGATCGCCGCGACGAAGAACGGGATCGCAAGCTGGGTGACCTGCGGGAAATTATACTCGTCCATCACGCCGCCTCCCGGATCCGATCATGGCTTTGCAATGCCGCCGCCACGGCCAGCGCGCCGGTTTCGTCGGCAAAAGCAAACCGCCCGCCTTTCCAGGTGAAATCATTGAGCCGCAGCGAGACCACATTGCCTTCCCTGGTCAGCGCCAGAATGTCCTGGGGCGTGACGATGCGCGTCAGAAAACAATCGCCTATGCTCCGGACGATGCCGCAGCGCTGCGGGCCAAGATCGAGAAACGCGGCATGGCTGTCGGCTGTCAGCCGTATTGAACCCGGTCTTTCGTCGGGAAAATCCTCGGCAAAGCGTGCGAGCGCATGATCGGCGCCGGCAAGCGTCGCGGTCGTCGTGCCGCCGGTGAAATGCACGGCCGCGACCGACAGCGCGATGCCGAACACGACAAGGACGACCAGGACTGGCAGGCTCATGGAAAGACGGCTCCTCCGGCGGCCCGCATTTCTTCGACGCGAGTCCACATGGACGGAATCCCTAGCACGGTTGACGTTTACGTCAAAGGGGCGTCCAGCCCCGCATCGCATGACGCAAGAGCAGCCAGTGCCCGCGCAAGGTTGAGAGCGTTGCCGTCACACTGAGCGGCGACGTGCCCGTCTTCTCCATCCTGTCGAGATAGGCATGGGTCAGCGCTAGCGGCAGGAAGGCGGGCCGCAGCGCAACGGGAAGCGCTGGCGCACCTTTCTCGAAGGCGTTGAGATGCTCGCGCGCCAGCGCAATCATCGCCGCAACCGCGCGCTCGGCGGCTGCCCCGCCTTCGCCTTTGACGAACTCTTCCGGCGTCGTGCCGGCCGCCGACAGGATGTCGGCGGGCACAAAACACTGTCCGCGCCGACGATGGAGCGGCAGAAGCAACAACAGGCCGGTGATCGCCTGCGCGCAGCCGGCCCTGCCCGCCAGTTCGGCAAAGCCGGGCGCCGCGGCGGGATCGAGCACCATGGCCGCAAGCTGGATCAGCGCCGCGGCCGTCTCGCCGCAATAGCCTTCGAGATCGGTCCGCGACGGCATCGGGTCGTCATAGAGATCGAAGATGCGCGCCTCGAGCATGTTCTCGAAAGCAGCCTTCGGCAACCGGCAGGCGGCGATCGTCGCGCGCAGCGCATCGGCGGTCGGGTGGCCTGTCTCGGCATCCTCTTCGGCCGAAATGACGTCTCGCCACCATTGCAGCCTGACCTCGCCCGGCAGCGGCTCATGGATGCGATCGCGCACGCCGGCGATCTCGGCATTGAAGGCGTAGAGCGCGAGCAGCGCGTCGCGCTTGTCGGCCGGCGCGTAAAGCGCCGACAGATACCGGCCATGGTCGACGGCGCGCACCACACCCATGACGATGTCGCCATTCTTGATGATCTTGGACGTGCCGGCCATTCAATCGACGGCGATCAGCGCCGCGGCCACGGCGCGGTCTTCGGCGAGCAGCACATTGTAGGTCCGCACCGCCGCTCCCGTCGACATCGGGTCCGCCGAGATCCCGGCCTCCTTTAGCGCGGCGCGCAGCGCCGCCGGCAGCGGCCGCAGTTCCTTGCCCATCCCGACCAGCAGGATCTCGACTTTGCCGGCCTCGGCGAACAGCTTGTCGAAATCCGTGGCCTTCAGCGCCAGCGGATCGGCGGGCTCCCAGCCATGGATGCCCGACGGCAGGACGAGCAGCGATCCGCGATGCGACATATCGGCAAAGCGAAAGCCGCCATTGCCATAGGCCTCGATCGCCGCCTTGCCCGGGAAATGCGCCTCGCGGATGATGATGCCTTTGGCCATGGCTCTAGAACATGATGCCGAAACGGCGTCAGGTCGCCACCGCCTTGCCGTTCACCGGCTCCTCAGCCGAGGCCTGCGGCCTCAGCTTGAAGAGGATCAGCAGCGGCGCGGCGATGAAGATCGACGAATAGGTGCCGAACACCACGCCGAACAGCATCGCCAGCGTGAAGGAGCGGATCACCTCCCCGCCGAACAGCACCAGTGCCAACAGCGCCAGCGACGTGGTGACGGAGGTCAGCGTGGTTCTGGACAGCGTCTCGTTGATGGCATTGTTCAAGAGCTGCGGCAGCGGCATTTTCTTGTATTTTCGCAGATCCTCACGAACGCGGTCATAGACCACGATGGTGTCGTTCAGCGAATAGCCGATGATGGTCAGGATGGCCGCCAGCGACGACTGGTTGAACTCCAGCCCTGTCAAGACGAAGAAGCCGATCGTCATCACCACATCGTGCACCGTGGCCACGATGGCGCCGACGGCGAACTGCCATTCGAAGCGGAACCAGACATAGAGCAGGATGCCCGCCAGCGCGATCAGCATGGCGATCGTGCCCTGCTTGGCCAACTCGCCTGAGACCGTCGGCCCCACCACCTCGACCCGGCGGAAATCATATTGGTCCTGCAACTCGCCCCGCACCTTGTCGATGACGGTCTGCTCGGCATTCTCGCCGGCGTCCTGCGTGCCGACACGGATCAGCACGTCGTTCGGCGCGCCGAACTGCTGCACCTGGATCTCGCCGATATTGAGCTCGGAGAGCCTGTTGCGGATGTCGCCGAGATCGGCATCGCCCTTCTTGGACTGCACCTCGATTATCGAGCCGCCTTTGAAGTCGATGCCGTAGTTGATGCCAAGTGTCAGGAACCCGACGACAGACAGGATCGACAACGTGCTGGAGAAAGCGAAGGTCCAGCGGCGAATGCCCATGAACGGGATCTTCGTGCCTGGCGGAATGAAGGTGACCGGCGCGCGCGGCAGTTCCTTCGGCCGGGCGCGGCGCAGCCAGATCGACACCAGCATGCGGGTGAAGGTGAAGGCGGTGAAGACCGTGGTCAGAATGCCGATCGCGTAGGTGATCGCAAAGCCCTTGACCGGCCCTGTGCCCAGCCAGAACAGCACCACGGTGGCGATCAGCGAGGTGACGTTGGAATCGATGATCGTCGCCAGCGCCTTCGAGAAGCCGGTGTCGATCGCCTGGATCACCGAACGGCCGTTGCGCCGCTCTTCGCGGATGCGCTCATAGATTAGCACGTTGGAGTCCACCGCCATGCCGATGGTGAGCACGATACCGGCGATGCCGGGCAAGGTCAGCGTGGCGCCGAGCAGCGACAGCGCGCCGACGATCATTGCCACGTGCACGGCCAGAGCGATGTTGGCCAGGAAACCGAGGAACCCATAGGCGACGAACATGAAGGCGACGACGAGAATTGAGCCGATCACGCCAGCCACCTTGCCGGCGTGGATGGAGTCCTGACCAAGGCCCGGGCCGACCGTACGCTCTTCGATGATCGTCAATTTGGCCGGCAGGGCGCCGGCGCGCAGCAAGACGGCGAGGTCGTTGGCGCTCTCGGTCGTGAAATTGCCGGAGATCTGGCCACTGCCGCCAAGGATCGGCTCGCGGATCACCGGTGCCGAAATCACCTGGTTGTCGAGCACGATGGCGAACGGCTTGCCGACATTCTGTTGGGTCGCCTGACCGAACCTGGTCGCCCCGCGGGAATTGAAGGTGAACGAAACCACCGGCTCATTGGTCTGTGAATTATACGTCGGGGTCGCATTCGACAGGTCTTCGCCCGAGACGATAACGCGGTTCTCGACGAGGTAAGGAACCGGAGGATCGTCCTGCGAATAAAGGACCGAGTCGCCAGCCGGCGGGCGATTCTTCATCGCGTCCTGGACCGGCACCGATGTGTCAACCATCTGGAACGTCAGCTTGGCGGTCTGGCCGATAATGTCCTTGAGCCTTTGCGGGTTCTGGAGCCCGGGCACCTGGACAAGGATGCGATCGTCGCCCTGCCGTTGCACGATCGGCTCGGTCGTGCCAAGCGCGTTGACGCGTCGCTCCACCACCTCGATCGCCTGCGAGAGAGCGGTCGTGGTGCGATATTTGATGCCCGCATCCGTGACGGTGAACTTCAACAGCCCAGGCTCGGAATCGTCCAGCGCCATCGACTGCACGGAACCGCCGGCAAAGAGGCCGGCAGTGACCGGATTAGTTATCGGCTTCAGCGCTGTCTTGGCGGCTTCTACCTGGCTCGCATCGTTGATGCGCACCTGCACGGTTCGGCCTGTTCCGCCAAGGCCGGTATATTGGATCTTGGCGTCGCGCAGCAGCGTCCTGATCTCGTCACGCGTCGTCTGCAGCTGATCCTTGATCAGGTCGTTCTGATCCATCTGCAGCAGGATGTGCGAGCCGCCCTGAAGATCGAGGCCCAGCGTCATCTGCCGCTTCGGCACCCAGCTCGGCAATTGCGCCAGCATGCTTGCCGGGAAGAGATTGGGCGCGGCGAGGATCACTGTGACGGCCACCGCGAGCCAGATCAGGATCATCTTCAGGCGCGAGAAATAGAGCATTCGTTTTATCCGTTCAGGCGTACAAGCGGCAGCGTTCCGCCATCGAGGTTAGGATTACTTCTTGGCGTTCTGGTTCGCCACCGGCTCGCCCTTGACGCGCACGTCTGAAATCGTCGAGCGCAGCGCCGTCACCTTGGTTCCGCCGCCAAGGTCGATCTCCAGCTCGTTGTCGTCGATCACCTTGGTCACCTTGCCGACGAAGCCGCCGCCGGTCACCACCGTGTCGCCGCGGCGCACCGCCGACAGCATTTCCTGACGCTTCTTCAACTGCGCGCGCTGCGGCCGGATGATCAGAAAATACATGATCACGAAAATCAGGACAAACGGCAAAATCGAGATCAACATGTCTGGCGAGGCGCCGACGCCCTGGGCGTATGCCGGTGTAACGAACATCAAGAAACTCCTGGATGGTGAAATACCGCTGCGGCGGCCCCGCGAAAATTTGGCCGGAATATAGTCGGTAAACTTGCCAATGCAACTGCGCTGCGAGCCCGATCCGTTGCTTTTCCAGCCGTTTGCGGCGTGCTAGAGCGTCGCAGCGGAAGCGGCTTCGAGGCCACCGAAAAGATCATGCTCCAACAAAAGCTTGGACCTGGTTCTTGCAGCGATGTCATGGAAGCTGCTCCCACACGCTGAAATGCCTAAACAAAAAGACCTGATATGACCGACAGCCTGGACGCATTGAACAAGAAACTCGATCGCCTGATCGAGGCAGTCGCTCGCCTCGCTCCGCCGCCGGTTCCTCAGACCGATCTCGGTGTTGCCGACTGCTTCGTGTGGCAGGCAGACCCTGGCTTCCTGGAACCGGTGCGCAAGGTCAACCGCGTCGACATCGGCCTGATCCGCGGCGTCGACCGCGTGCGCGACATCCTGCTCGACAACACCGAGCGTTTCGCGTCCGGCTATGCGGCCAACAACGTGCTTTTGTGGGGCGCGCGCGGCATGGGCAAATCGTCCCTGGTCAAGGCCGTGCATGCCACGGTGAACGCATCCGACAAGCTCGAGCGGCCGCTGAAGTTGATCGAAATCCACCGCGAGGACATCGACACGCTGCCCAAGCTGATGGGTCTCCTGAAGGCGGCACCCTGGCGCTTCATCCTGTTTTGCGACGACCTTTCCTTCGATCATGACGACACGTCGTACAAGTCGCTGAAGGCGGCGCTCGAAGGCGGCGTCGAGGGCCGGCCCGGCAACGTCATCTTCTACGCCACGTCCAACCGGCGGCATCTGCTGCCGCGCGACATGATCGACAATGAGCGCTCCACCGCCATCAACCCTTCGGAAGCGGTCGAGGAAAAGGTCTCGCTTTCCGACCGTTTCGGCCTGTGGCTCGGTTTCCACAAATGCTCGCAGGACGAATATCTCGACATGATCGACGGCTATGTCCGCTACCACGATCTGGCGATCGACCCCGAGCAGCTGCGCGCGGAGGCGCTGGAATGGGCAACCACGCGCGGCAGCCGTTCCGGCCGTGTCGCCTGGCAATTCACGCAGGACCTCGCCGGGAGGCTCGGCAAGCCGCTCAAGGATTGAAACGTTAATGTCACTTGGGCGAGATCGTCCGTCGCAAGTCGCGCGGCGTCTGGCCGATTTCGCGGCGCATCCAATGCGCCAGATGTGACTGATGCGCGAAGCCCGTCAATGCTGCCACCTCGCTCGTGCTCAGATCGCCTTGCTTGAGCAGAACGCGCGCCCTTTCCACACGGCGTCGCAGCACGTAGCGATGCAGGGTGACGCCCGTCGCCACCTTGAACCATGTCCGCAAGTGCGAGCTGCTCGCGCCGGCAACCCGGCTCAGCCGGTCAATCGAAAGCGGCTCGTGGAGAGCGGCCTCGATGTGTTCCAGAACCCGCTTGAGCTGCGCATCCGACAACCGGTTCACTCGAACCGTGTCCGGCCCATCGAGACCGAGCAGCCTCACCGCAAGGGCGGCGCCGATGCTGTCGGCAAACAAAGGGCCGCTCGGCGCGCCGGCATTGAGGTCGCTCTGCAGCGCTCGGGCGAGATGTTCGATGCGCTGGTCACGAAGCAAATGGCGCGTGTCGAGCCGCGACGCTCGCGCCCTGCCGCCAAGTGCCGCGGCGACCCTTTCCATCAACGCCGGCTGCAAGACGATCTCGATCGTGTCGAACGGGGTTTCGGCGTCGAAGCCCCCCTCCTCGCCAGCCGGCACCAGGTCGATATCGCCGGCGCGCCTGACGAAATATCGCCCAACCTGGTTGCAGTAGGAGCGCGTTGCCGCGCTTGCATGCACCATGATGCGATGGTGTGGCGCCCGGGACAGGCGATGGACGCCTGCTTCAACATGCCGGGAGACCATTGCTATGTCGGACGAGGATCGGGCCGGCTCGAATTGCGAAGGCATGCTCTCTCGATTCATGGCGGAACCTGTCCAAGATTTGGCAATTCCCGCGCGATTTTCAACGCCGTGAACTCGTACTCACGCCTCTCCATCAAGCTTGGAAGAGAGGTTGTCATGAGTTTCTATGTTGTTGTCGGCGCGGGCCCCGTTGGGCGCGAGACGGCTCGTCGTCTTGGCGAAGAAGGACACGATGTCGTGCTCACAAGCCGAAGCGTCGGTTCGAACGCGTTGCCGAATGTGCGGACGATACGGGCTGACGCCACGGACGCCGCGGAGCTGTCACGCGTTTGCCGAGGCGCCGATGCCATTTTCATGTGCGCCATGGCCACATATCATCGGTGGCCCACCGACTTTTTCCCCATAATCGACGGCACCGTGCGCGCGGCGGAAGCCGTCGGCGCGAAGCTCATCGTGCTTGGCAACCTCTATGGTTATGGGGAGAATGCCGATCGCCCGCTTCGCTCCGACATGTCTTTAGACCCGACTTCGAAGAAGGGAACCGCCAGGACCATCATGTGGCAGCGGGCGGTCCGCGCCAGTGTGCCGGCGATCGAAGTGCGGTCCAGCGACTATCTCGGACATGGCGCGATCAGCTACTTCTCGCTGGTCGCGCTGCCTTCCATTATCGAAGGCAAGCCCACCGCCTTCATTGGGGACCTCGACGCAACTCATGCCTGGGCCTTCACCAAGGACGTCGCGAGCACGCTTGTCGCGGCCTGCCGCTACACGGGTGAATGGGGACGAGCGTTTCATGTTCCTTCGCAATACGCCTCGCCCCGCGAGCTCATCCGGAAAACCGCGGCAATGCTCGGACACGAGATCCCAGAGACACGTTCCTATTCCATCCCCGAGATGGAAGCCCTCGGCATGCATGAGCTCGTCGAGATGCGGTACCTCTTCGAGAGCCCCTTGCTGGTTGATAGCTCCGACGCGGAGACACTTCTTGGCGTGAAGGCCAGCAGCCTTGAAGAGATGATCGCCGATACGCTCCGTGATCATCTCTGAACCTTGCGGGCAGGCATGTTGCACGAATCTGAAAAAGCCCGCTCCTTGCGGAGCGGGCTGAAGACGGCGGGCCGGACTGGAGGTCAGGCGGCCCGCGAACGGTTCTTGTTCTATTCGAGGTAGCCGCTCGGGTCGACCGGGGCCGAGTTCTTGCGCACTTCGAAGTGCAGCTTCGGCGAGTCGGTGGTGCCGCTCATGCCGGACAGCGCGATCTCCTGACCGCGCTTGACCTTCTGGCCGCGCTGCACCTCGATCGAGCTTGCATGGCCATAAACGGTGACCAGGCCGTTCTCGTGCCGCACCAGCACGGTGTTGCCGAACTCCTTGAGGCCGTCGCCGGCATAGATGACGACGCCGTTCTCGGCTGCCTTGATCGGCGTTCCTTCCGGCACCGCTATGTCGACGCCGTCCTTGCCGGAGCCGAAGCCCGAGATGACCCGGCCGCGCACCGGCCAGCGCATCTTGCCGATCCCGGTCGCGTCGGGCGCCACCGCATCGTCGTCCTCGGCCTGCTGGATGACCTTGGCGTCCTTCTTCGGCGGTGTATAGGAGGCGAGCGTCTCGGTGGTCTTGGCCGCCGGCGGCGTCGTTGCCGTCGTCACCGGATCGACCGCCGGCTTGGCGGCCGCGGGCTTTGCCGCGGCAACGGCGACCGTGCCGCCGGCCGGAACCTTGAGCGTCTGGCCGATCTTGAGCAGGCCGTCCTGCATGCCGTTGGCCTGCTTCAGCGCCACGACGCCGACGCCGGTCTTCCTGGCGATCGACGACAGCGAGTCGCCCTGCTGTACCGTGTAGGAGCCGCCGGCGCCGGCCGGCTTGGCCTCGGCCATCTGCGCCGCTGGCTTGGGGTCCTTCGAGCCGCTGGCCGCGGCCGACGTATCGACCTGAGCGGCCGACTTGCCGTCCTTGATTTTCGGCTGCTGCGGCAGCACCGCGACCTTCTCGGGCGTGCCGGCAGGCTGCTTCGGCGTGTTCACCGGTTTGCCTTCGGCGACCTTCGGCTCCGCCTTGCTGGAATAGGCATAGGCGGGAATGACGATCTTCTGGCCGCTGCGGATGCCCTTCTTCGGATCGATCCCGTTGACCTTGGCGATGGCATCGGCAGGCACGTGATAGTGCTGCGCCAGGCCCGAAAGCGTCTCGCCGTCCCTGACCACGATTTCGGTCGCATGCGGGGCAGTACTGGCGTTGCGCACGGCGTCGGGCGCGGCCGTCTTGAACGGCTTGGCCGGCGCGACGGTGTTGGTGGTCGTCCTGTCGACATGCGGTGCGGGGGCAAGCGCGGGAGCCGGAGCAAGGGCGGGGGCTGACGCTGTGCGCATCGGCCTGGCCGGCGCAGCGGCAGGCTGCGAGGGCGGCGGCAGCTGCTGCGCCGTGACCGGCTCGAGGCTCGAGCGGCTCACCGACTGGGTGTGGGTGCCGTCGACCGGCGCCGGCGCGACGGTGTCGCCCGGATAGGGCTGGTCGACATTCTGCTTGTTGATGATGGCGCGCTGATTGTTGGTGGACGACGTGAACACGTCGTCGACACCGTTGAAGCGCATCGACTGGGAACTGCACCCGGCCGCCGCGCCGGCAATCATCAGGACAGCGCAACCGCGCGCCAGATTACGTCTGTTTGCCTTCAAGTGATTGAATTGCATCGCACTAACCCGCACAGACCCGGTACAAACTGGTCACGATTAAAGCGCGTTAATGTTACTGGGCGGTTAACCCATTAGAATCCGACAAAAATTTTCTTAAAACATTGGCGGAAATTTTGGCGAGGGCTGTGAAGCCCTTAAATCACCATCGCGACGCTGCGCAGGATCGGCTGCAACCTGACCATGCCGATGTCCTCGCGCTCGAAGCGGCTGCCGACCTTGGTGAGCTTGGCCAACACCTGCTCGCCCTCCTCCGGGCCGATCGGCGCGATGACCACGCCGCCGCTCGACAGCTGGTCGAGCAGGAAGCGCGGCAGGCTGTCGAAGGCGGCCCAGGCGACGATGCGGTCGAACGGCCCTTCATTGGGCAGGCCATTCGAGCCATCGGCCTGGCGGACGATGACATTGCTGATGGCCAGCGCCTCGAAGCGCTGCTTTGCCTGCTCGGTCAGGGTCTTGTAGCGGTCGACGGTGATGACGCGCGCCGCAAGCCTCGACATGACTGCGGCCGTGTAGCCCGAACCGGTGCCGATCTCGAGCACGCGGTTGCCCGGCTCGATGTGAAGCGCGGCGATCACCGCCGCCTGCAGATCGGCGCCCTCGATCGCCTCGCCGCATTCGATCGGCAGCATGCCGTCCGACCAAGCGACCGCATGGAACTGCGCCGGCAGGAAACCACGCCGCGGCGTCGCCTCGAAGGCGGCGACCAGCGCCTTGGGCGCCGCGCCCCTGCCCCGCAGTCTGAGCAGGAAAGCGGCAAAACCTTCGCGGTCGTCGATGCCCGTATTCATGCCAAAACCGTGTTCATGCCAAAACCCTATTTTATGACAGCGCCTTGGTCAGTTGGTCGCGGAGCTCATGGGCGGTGAGGTCGAGCTGCAACGGCGTCACCGACACCAGCCGGTTGCGCAGCGCATGGAGATCCGTGCCCTTCTTGCCTTCGACCGGCTCGCGGCCGAAGCGCAGCCAGTAGTAAGGCAGGCCGCGCCCGTCGCGCCGCTCGTCGACCCAAAGGCTGTGCACCAGCTTGCCCTGCGCGGTGACGACGGTGCCCTCCACCTCGTCCGGCGCGCAGTTCGGGAAATTGACGTTGAGCAGCACGCCTTCCGGCAGCGGCGTCTCCACCAGCTGCTTGAGCAACGCCGGCGCCAGCGCCTCGGTCGTCTCGTAAGGCACGACGCGATCCTCGCCGACATAGGAATAGGCCTGGCTCACCGCGATCGAGCGGACGCCGAGCAGCGCGCCTTCCATGGCGCCCGCAACGGTGCCCGAATAGGTGACGTCGTCGGCGATGTTGGCGCCGGAATTGACGCCGGACAGGATCAGATCCGGCGGTCCAGGCAGGATTTTTTTCGTGCCCATGATGACGCAGTCCGTCGGCGTGCCGCGCACGGCATAGTGCTTCTCGCCGATCTTGCGCAGCCTGAGCGGTTCCGAGATCGACAGCGAATGCGCGTACCCGGACTGGTCCTGCTCCGGCGCAACCACCCAGACGTCGTCCGACAGCGTGCGGGCGATGCGTTCGAGCGACGCCAGCCCCTCGGCATGGATGCCGTCGTCATTGGTCAGCAGGATGCGCATCAAGTCACTTCGCTTCGATCTTGGCGAGACCGCCCATGTAAGGCCGCAGCACTTCAGGAATGGTTACGCTGCCATCCTCATTCTGGTAGTTTTCGATGACGGCGATAAGAGCCCGGCCGACTGCGGTGCCCGAACCGTTGAGCGTGTGAACGAAGCGATTGCCCTTGCCGTCCTTGTCCTTGTAGCGGGCATCCATGCGCCTGGCCTGGAAATCGCCGCAGACCGAGCAGGACGAGATTTCGCGATAGGCGTTCTGCCCCGGCAGCCAGACCTCGATGTCGTAGGTCTTGCGCGCGCCGAAACCCATGTCGCCGGTGCAAAGCGTGACGGTGCGGAACGGCAGGCCGAGCCGCTTCAGCACTTCCTCGGCGCATTCAGTCATGCGCTCATGCTCGGCGAGCGAGCTTTCCTGGTCGGTGATCGAGACCAGCTCTACCTTGTAGAACTGGTGCTGGCGCAGCATGCCGCGCGTGTCGCGGCCGGCCGAGCCCGCCTCCGAGCGGAAGCATGGCGTCAGCGCCGTATAGCGCAGCGGCAGCTTTTCATGCGCGGTGATCTCTTCGCGCACGAGATTGGTGAGCGGCACTTCGGCCGTCGGAATGAGCCCAAGCCGACTGTCGCCATGCGGCGTGAAGAACAGGTCGAGCTCGAATTTCGGCAGCTGATTGGTACCGAACAATACCTCGTCGCGCACCATCAGCGGCGGGATGACCTCTTCATAACCGTGTTCGGTGGTGTGCAGGTCGATCATGAATTGGCCGAGCGCCCGCTCCATGCGCGCCAGCTGGTTCTTCAGCACCGTGAAGCGCGAGCCGGACAGCTTCGCCGCCCGCTCGAAATCCATCATGCCGAGCGCTTCGCCTATCTCGAAATGCTCCTTGACCCAATTCGGACGCGTCGGCACCTCGCCGACGATGCGCTTGACGACGTTATCGTGCTCGTCCTTACCGACCGGCACGTCGTCAAGCGGCACGTTGGGCAGAACCGCCAGCGCGTCGTCCAGCGCCTTGTCGAGTTCGCGCTCGCGCGCCTCGCCATTCTGGATGAACGCCTTGATCTCGCTGACCTCGCCCTTGAGCTTCTCGGCGAGCGCTGAATCGCCTGAACGCATGGCGTTGCCTATCTCCTTCGAGGCGGCATTGCGGCGTTCCTGCTTGACCTGCAGCTCACTGAGATGCGAACGCCGCGCTTCGTCCTTGGCGACCAGGTCGTCGACCGTGGACTGCGCTTCATCCGCCGGCCACGAGCGCTTCACCAGCGCTTCGACAAGGGCCTTGGGGTTGTCGCGAATCCATTTGATATCAAGCATGGTCGATCCTCAAAAGTAAGGATCGAGGGCGTAAACCGCATCCGCCATCGATGCAAGACGGCGGATAAGCGCGCCGCCGCGATTCCCGACTGGGAAGCCCCGTTTAGGCCGACGGCGCATCCGGCGTGTTGCTGGCGGCAGAGCTTCCCGCCTCCGCCTGCTCGCGCGCCAGGCGGTCGCGCGCCTGGCTGCGTTCAATCATACGCGAGGACCAGATGGCGACCTCGTAGAGAATGATGGTCGGGATGGCGAGGCCGCACTGGCTCATCGGATCGGGCGGCGTCAGCACGGCCGCAACGACGAAGGAAAGGACGATCGCCCATTTGCGCTTCTCGGCCAGCGCCTGCGACGACAATATGCCGACGCGGGTCAAAAGGCTGGTCACCACCGGCAGCTGGAACACCAGTCCGAAGGAGAAGATCAGCGTCATGATCAGGCTGAGATATTCCGACACCTTCGGCAGCAGCGAGATCTGCACCTGGTCGTTGGTGCCGGTCTGCTGCATGGCCAGGAAGAACCACATGACCATCGGGGTGAAGAAGAAATAGACCAGCGAGGCGCCCATCAGGAACAGGATGGGCGATGCGATCAGGAACGGCAGGAAGGCGCTGCGCTCGTTCTTGTAGAGGCCGGGCGCGATGAACTTGTAGATCTGCGTTGCGATCAGCGGGAAGGCGATCACCATGCCGCCGAACATGGCGAGCTTCACCTGCGTGAAGAAGAACTCCTGCGGCGCGGTATAGATCAGCTCGACCTTATGCGGGTCGAGCCCTGCCCACTGTGTCGCCCATTTGAAGGGGACGACCAGAAGGTTGAACAGGCGTTTGGCGAAGAAGAAGCAGACGAGAAAGGCGACGAAGAAGCCGCCCAGCGACCAGATCAGGCGGCGGCGCAGCTCGATGAGATGCTCGATCAGCGGCGCGGACGATTTTTCGATTTCTTCCTTTTCCTTGTCCGAAACGCTCACTTGGTGCCGCCCGTCATCTTCTTGCCGTCGGTTGCCCTCTTCGCGGCCGGCTTCTTCGCCGCGGCAGGCGTTGTCTCAGTCTTGGGCGCGACCTTCCTGGCGGGCGCGGCGGCTTTAGCCGCAGCCGGCGAGGATTTGGCCGGCGCTTTCGCTGCCGGCGCCTTTGATGCCGCTGCCGTTTTCGCCGCTGCGCCGGCGGTCCTTGCCTTGGCTGTCACCGCCTTTTTCGCCGGCTTGGCCGGCACGGCGGTGTCAGAAACCGGTGCGGTGACGGAGGCGTCGGTCATGGCCGGGAAGGCTGGAGCGGCAGAGCTAGCCTCGGGCCCACCGACGCCAGGCAGGTCCGTCGCACCGTTCTTGAGCGGCTCGGCGGCCTGCGGCGCTTCCGCTGCCGGCGCCGCCGGATCGGCGGCCGGCTTGGGCTTCATCATCGTATCGACGCCGGCGCGCACATCGGCCGCGGCCTGCTCGAACGGATTGAGCTGCTTGCGCACCTCGTTCATCGGATTGAGGCCGCGAAGACTATCGATCGAGCTCTTCACATCGTCGAGCTCGGCTTCCTTCAGCGCTTCGTTGAACTGCTTCTGGAAGTCGCCGGCCATGGCGCGCAATTTCGCCGCGGTGCGGCCGAAGGTGCGCAGCATGTTGGGCAAATCTTTCGGCCCGACGACCACGATCATGACGACCGCGATCACCAGCAGCTCGCTCCAACCGACTTCGAACATGACAATCTATTCCGACGGGTGCCTGCCGCCCAAAAATGCGAAGCGGTTTTGGGACAACGGCATGCTCAAAGCAACAACCAAGATCAGCTCTTGCTGACCTTTTCCTTGGCCGGCGAAACAGTCTCGTCAGCGCGATGCTCGACGGTACGCTTGTCGTCGGCGTCGTCGTCGGCCATGCCCTTCTTGAAGCTCTTGATGCCCTTGGCCATGTCGCCCATCAGTTCCGGGATCTTGCCGCGGCCGAACACCAGAAGCACGATGACCAGCACGATCATCCAGTGCCAAATCGAAAATGAACCCATAACAATCTCTCTCGAATGGTTTCCCTCGGCGATGATCTATGCGTTTTCGCTCAGGGATTCAAACACAACCGCTACGAAGTTGATAAAATGGCTAGCGGATGTCACGCACTTTCGGCGTGAGCGGCTTGCTACGAATCCGCGCAGCCTCTGCTAATAGACCATTCGCGGCGATTTGATGATCACTCGTCGGTGACGCGCGGCGTCAGCAGCCCGAGCTCCTCGAGGTCGATATCCGTCAGCGCATCCTCGTCTTCGGCGAGCGCGTCCGGGTCGGCCGGCGGAACCGGCATCGAGAAATTCGCCGGCATGCGCGTCGAGAGCAGGCCAGCGCCCTTCAGCTCTTCCATGCCGGGCAGATCGCGGATCTCCTCCAGCGCGAAATGATCGAGGAAAGCGTCGGTGGTGCCGTAGGTCACCGGCCGTCCGGGCGTGCGGCGGCGGCCGCGCATCCTGACCCACTCCGTTTCCAGCAGCGTGTCGAGCGTGCCCTTCGACGTTTCGACCCCCCTGATGTCCTCGATCTCGGCGCGCGTCACCGGTTGGTGATAGGCGATGATCGCCAGCACTTCGAGCGCCGCGCGAGAGAGCTTCCTTTGCTGCACGGAGTCCCGGCTCATCAGGAAAGCCAGGTCGCCCGCGGTGCGGAAAGCCCAGGCATCGCCGACCCGTACCAGGTTGACGCCGCGCTTGGCATAGATTTCCTGCAGATCCGCCATTGCGGCGGCAATGTTGACGCCTTCCGGCAGGCGCGCGGCAAGCTGCTTTTCGCTGACCGGCTCGGCACTGGCGAATATGATCGCCTCGGCCATGCGCACGGCTTCCGACAATTGCAGCCGCTCGGCCGGGTTTTCGATGGAACCCTGCTCGGCCATCTCGTCTTCCGGTTCGTCCTCGACCTTGAACGGGATGACCGACGCGTTGGCGCGTTCGCTCATGATACCACCTCGACTGCCCTTACCCCTTGCGCGCGGCCGCGCAGATAGATCGGCGCGAACACCTGATCCTGCCGAACTTCCAATTTGCCCTCGCGCACCATTTCGAGCGTCGCCGCGAAGGAACTGGCCATCGCCGTGCGCTTCTCTTCCGGCGCCGCCAGATATTCGATCAGGAAGCTGTCGAGCGTCGTCCAGTCGCCGACCGAGCCGATCAGCCGCGCCAGCACCTCGCGCGCATCCTTGAGCGACCACACGGCGCGCCGGGCGATCGTCACATTGTTGATCGCCTGCCGCTGGCGCTGCTGCGCATAGGCGGTGAGCAGATCGTAGAGCGAAGCCGAAAAGCTGTTGCGCTTCTCGACAATGACCATTTCCGGCATGCCGCGCGCAAAGACGTCGCGGCCAAGGCGGTTGCGGTTCACCAGCCGCGCCGAGGCGTCGCGCATGGCTTCAAGACGCTTCAGCCGGAATTGCAGCACCGCCGCCAGTTCCTCGCCGCTTTCGCCCTCTTCGCCCGGCTGTTTCGGGATCAAGAGCTTCGACTTCAGGAAAGCCAGCCACGCCGCCATCACCAGATAGTCGGCGGCAAGCTCGAGCCTCAGCGCCCGCACCTTTTCGACGAAGGCCAGATATTGCTCCGCGAGCGCCAGGATAGAAATGCGCGCCAGATCGACCTTCTGGTTGCGGGCAAGATGCAAAAGAAGATCGAGCGGGCCTTCGAACCCCGCCACGTCGACGACCAGCGACGGGTCGCCGGTCAGGCGTGAATCGTCGTTCTCGGCCCACAGGCGGTCCATCGGTGCGGCCTTCGCGGCCTTGCCTTCCAATGTCTCCGCCACTTGCCCTTCGTCCCTTCGGTTCAGGCCACCGCTTCGAAATAGGTGGCGAATTCTGCGCGTATGGCCGTTTCATCGGCGACGTCGCGATCCTTTATATAGGTCAGCGCCCGCTCGGCGCGCTGCAAAGACTTGCCTGACAGCGCCGTCGTGCGCGACGCGATCCCTGACATCTCCTCGAAAACGCCGTTGCAGTGAAGGACGAGATCGCAGCCGGCCGCAAGGATCGAGGCCGCCTTTGTCGGGAAATCCCCAGAAAGTGCCTTCATCGACGTGTCGTCGCTCATCAGCAGCCCGTCGAAGCCGATCTCGCCGCGGATCACCTGATCGACGACCTTGGCGGACGTCGTCGCCGGATTGTCGGGGTCGACCGCGCTGTAGACGACATGCGCCGTCATCGCCATCGGCAGCTCGTTCAACGCCTTGAACGGGGCAAAATCATGCCGTCTGAGTTCATCGAGCGGCGTATCGACGGTCGGCAGCGCGAAATGCGTGTCGGCAAAGGCGCGGCCGTGGCCGGGAATATGCTTCATCACCGGCAGCACGCCGCCCGACATCAGCCCCTTGGCCGAGGCCCGGCCAAGCTCGATCGCGGCGTTGGGCTCCTTGCCATAGGCACGCGCGCCGATGACGTCGCTGGCGCCTTCGACGGGCACATCGAGCACCGGCAGGCAGTCGGCGGTGATGCCGAAGCGCGAGAGATCGAAGGCATGCAGCCGTGCCATCAGCCAGGCGGCGCGGCGGCCGGCCTCGCGGTCGTCGCGCCATAACGCGCCAAGCGCGCCGCCGGCCGGGTAGTTCGGCGCCAACGGCGGACGCAGGCGCTGCACCCTGCCGCCTTCCTGATCGATGAAGACCGGAGCCTCCGGGCGACCGACGCAGTCGCGCATCGAGGCGACGAGGTCGCGGATCTGCCCGGCTTCGCCGATGTTGCGCGCAAACAGGATGAAGCCCCAGGGACGTTCGTCCCGATAGAAATGGATTTCGTCCTCTGTGAGGGATTTCCCGGCGCAGCCGAGGATCATGGATTTTGATTCGCTCATGCCCGGAAGCTTAAGGCTTTGAGCGAGCAAAGGGAATCACCCCTGCCCTCGGACCAGCCAAAGCCCGCAACCGTCCACAACGAAAAGCCGGCGCGGCCTTTCGGCGGCGCCGGCTTTGATAGGCTTGATTTAATCAGCGCGATACGAAGCAGTTGCCGCCGGCCGCCTTGTAGCTGGTGCAAAGGCTGATCGCATCGTTGCGCGACTGGGCCGCAACGCGGACGCGGTAGAAGGTACCCTTGCCCGCGACCTCGGCCTTGACGATGTTGGCCGTGCGGCCGGACAGCACGCCGCCATAGCGGCGCTGCAGGTCCTGATAGGTCGACTGCGCGCTTTCGACCGTCGGCTGCGATGCGATCTGCATCGACCACGAGCCGCCGCCGGCGGCCGCCGCCGGATCGATCGAAGCGACCTGGTCCGGCTTGACCTCGCCGACGATATCGACCGGCTGGTCGGACGGACGCGCCGGCGCCACCGGCGCCACTGCCGGCGTGTTGGCCGACTGCGCCTTGGCTTCAGTCTTCTTCGCGGGTTTCACCGGCTTGACGGCCGGCGCATCGGCCTGGTCCGTAACGGCCTGGCCCGCGTCGGAAGCCACGGTTCCCGTCTGCTGGCCGTCGGAGGCCGGCGCGACATGTTGCGGCGCCGGATCGCTCGGTTCGGCCGCGGCGACCTTCGGCGCAGCGGCTGGAGCCGGGTCCTCGCGCGGCACCAGCGAGCCGTCGGGTTTCACCATCATCGTCTTCACCTTGCGCGGCGCGACGGCGACGACATCGTTGTTGGCGGTGTTCTCGGCATCCTGCTGCAGCACCTGGGCGATGCGGTCTTCCGACTTCGGCGCCGGTGCCGCCGGCTGCGCGCTTGCCGGCGCGGTAGGCTGCGCGCTTGCGGGCGCGGCAGGTTGCGTGCTTGCGGGCACAGCCGCTTGCTCGACGCCGGGCAATGCTGTGCCTGGATCGCCGGCGGCGTCAGTGCCGGCCGCGGCGCCATTGTCGTTGGGCGAAAGGTCGACCACACGGCTCTGCGGCGGTTCCTTCGATGCCAGATCCACGGGCTGCTCGGTGGTGTTCACCAGCTTCTGCTGCACCGGCTCGGCCGGCTTGGCCGCGCCGCCGCCCTTGGCGACCGCGTCGTAAACCTTGTTGTCCTGGTTCGGCACCACCGTGCCGCCCGGATTTTCCGGCTTCACCTTGATCGGCGAATTGTCGGCCTTGACGATCACCGGGGCCGCGCTGCCGCCTTTGCCGCCGAAGGAGAAGGCCAGCGCGCCAAGGCCGCCGAAAACCACCACTGCGCCGACGAGCGCCGCGATCATCACGCCGCGCCTGCGCGGCTGCGCCGCTTCGCGCTCGGCAAGCCCGGGGATCGCCATCGCTTCTTCGAGCTCGGGATCATAGTCGAGCTCATCGGCAGCGAATTCGTCCGCCTGCGAAACCGGCCGGCTGCCGGGCAAATCATCGGCATCGTAATCATTCGCGGCGGCAAGCGCAGCCGGGGTCACCGGAGCCGCCGGAGCCTCGGCACGCAAGTCGCGACGATCATAGCCATTGAAGCCGGCATTATAGGATTCGTCGTCATAGCTGCGGCTCTGTGTCGGCGCCGACGCGATCTCCGTCGCGTTCATGTCGGTGAGCAAGCTGGCGAATTCCGCATCGAGATCGTCATATGCGGGTGCCGCCGGCTGGTCCTCTTCGAAGCTGAGCTCCGGAATGTCGAGGTCGTCCGCGAGCGCGACCACGCGCTCCGGCACGTCGACCGTCTCGACGTCGGGCATGTCACCATGCTCGTGGGGGTGTTGTGGAGGCACAGGCGCCTGCGCCGGCTTGGCGTAGGCGGAATAATCCGTAGCCGGTTCGCTGCGGTAGGCCGGCGCCGCCACCTGCATTGGCGCTGAATGCGCGGTCATCTGCACCGCCGTCGAGGCTGCCGGCTGCGCAGCAAACGAAACCTGCACCGGCGGAGCGGCGGTCGGGGTCGAGCGACTCCACGACCTTGCCGGCTCGGCGTTCGTCGAATGCAGCCAATCGGACGAATTTGCCCTCGCCCGGGCGGCCTCCTGCTCGGCTTCGATACTCCGGGCGAAAGCGGCGCCGAATTCGTCGTCATCAAAATCGACCGCGGGCTCTGCCTTGGCCGAGGTTGCGAAATCCTGGTGATCGAGCTCGCTGGCGAGCAGGTCGTCCAGGTCGCTTTCGACCGGCTGACCGCCCTGGCCGCTCTGCGACGGCTGCTGCTCGTCGAGATTCCAGTCGAGATCGTCGGTCTCGGCCTTCTCGCTTTCGTGGCTCGCAGGTTGCGCAACCAGCCGTGGCGTGGGAGCAGGCTCCCTGACAGCCGGCATCGGCCGCGCGGTCATGGCGCCAAGCAGCGCATTGAGCTCGTCTTCCAGGCTGCGCTCGCTGGCGGCCGGCTTCACGGGCTCAACGGCGGCGCTCGGCGGAACCGGAGCGGCGACGGCGGGAGCCGCCTCGGCGACGGTCGGCTGCAACGCGGCAACAGGCTCGACGGCCGGAGCTTGCGGCTCCTCGTTCAACGCATCGCGAAAGCTCAACTCGAAATCGTCATCGAGGGTCAGCGCGGCGGCAGGTTCGGGCGCGGCGAGCTCCGGCTCGGCGGTGGCCGTCTCGGCCGGCGCCTCGACAGTCGGCGCAGACTCGTCGTCAAGCGACAGCTCAGGCTCTTGAAGATCCTGACCCTGGCCGAGATCCATATCCTGGCCGAGATTGATATCGACATCGGTCATCGCCTGATCGAAATGACCGGCAAAATCGTCCTCGGAAATCAGCGGGGCGGCTGCGTGAGCTTCGACCGGCTCGGCGGCCTGCGCATGCTGCTCCGGCTCCTGGCTCTCAAACGACAGCTCGTCTTCGAGCGACATCTGGACCGCGTTGTCGAAATCGGCGTCGAACGCCGCCTCGCTTGCGGCCTGCATGGCCTCGACGGCGTCCTGACGCGCGTCAGCCGGCTCTTGATCGTCGAGGTTGGCGAGCTCTTGATCGTCGAGGTTGGCAGGCTCGTGATGGTCGAGGTTGGCAGGCTCGTGATGGTCGAGCTGGAAATCCTGGTCCAGCGAAGCCGCCATTTCCCGGTCGATCGCAAGATCATCTTCGACCGGCGAGACATCGAGCGAACTGGCGACCGCCTTGTCGAAATTGTCGTCGAACGCGACTTCCGGCTCGGAAGCTTCTTCTGGCACCGGCGCGAAATGCGCCTCAGATCCAAAATGCGCCTCTGGCGCGACTTCCGGTTCGGGCGCCGCCTGCGGCTGCGGCGCAAAATCCGGATCCGGCGCACGGGCCACAGCGAAGTCGGCATAATCCGCCGCGTCGTCGAATACGAAATCCTGCTCGAAGGAAGCGGTAAGCTCGTCGTC
The DNA here is from genome assembly GCF_006439475.1 of Mesorhizobium sp. B2-8-9. Lineage (NCBI taxonomy): Bacteria > Pseudomonadati > Pseudomonadota > Alphaproteobacteria > Hyphomicrobiales > Phyllobacteriaceae > Mesorhizobium > Mesorhizobium sp. B2-8-9. Next base: position 269,215 of record NZ_VFTQ01000004.1, read on the forward strand.
ATTCGCGGCGGCGCTGGCAGCCTCGAAGGCCGGCTCTTTGCTGATCTGATGCAGTGCAGCCTGCTGAGCGACCGGCGCGCTTTCCTCGACGGTGTCGAACTCGCCCATCAACTCCTTCTCGAGGTCGATGTCGAAATCGTCAGCCTCCACGGCCTGATTGGCCTTTTCGGCCGCGGGGGCCGGCTGCCGCACCGGCTGGCGCGGATCGAAACCCATGATCCGGGTCAGTTCAGCGAACGGATCATCGTCGGCGATGTCGTTGTGGTCGGCTACTTTCAGCGGGGTTCTGTCTGCCATTATTGTTCCCGAACTCGCACACAGTCGGACGCCATGGACGTCGCGCAGGGTTGGCCCTTACCAGCGCAATGTGGGCAAAAGGTGACAGGTTTTTTAGTTAAACCTAACGCATTTCGATGGGCGCGTCTGCCCCGATAAGCGTCAAGCCGGAAGTCAAAACATCCGAAACAGCCTGCACCAGCCCTAGTCTGGCATAAGTTGATTCTCGGTCGTTAACCTTAACAAAACGTAAGTCCTGGTTGTCGTTGCCGCGATTCCACTGTGCATGGAAGCCGGAAGCCAGATCGTAGAGGTAGAATGCTAGCCGGTGCGGCTCCAGCGAAAGCGCCGCGGATTCGATCAGCCGGGGAAATTCGGCCAGCTTCCGGATCAGCGCGATCTCGCCCTCGTCGCCCAGCGCAGCCACCGAGGCCGCGAGCCGGTTGCGATCGAAGTTCGCCTCGCCGAGCTGCTCGCTCGCCTGCCTGAAAACGGAATGACAGCGCGCCGACGCGTACTGCACGTAGAACACCGGATTGTCCTTCGACTGCTCGGTGACCTTGGCGAAGTCGAAATCGAGCGGCGCGTCGTTCTTGCGGTAAAGCATCATGAAGCGGATCGGGTCGCGGCCGACCTCTTCCACGACCTCGCGCAGCGTGATGAAATCGCCGGACCGTTTCGACATGCGGACAGGCTCGCCGTCGCGGAACAGTTTTACAAGTTGGCAAAGCAGCACGGTGAGCTTGACGGCATCGCCGGCAACCGCGCGCGCCAGCGCCTCGAGCCGCTTCACATAGCCGCCATGGTCGGCGCCGAGCACATAGATCAGGTCGACGAAGCCGCGATCGACCTTGTCCTTGAGATAGGCGACGTCGGCGGCGAAATAGGTGAAGGAGCCGTCCGACTTGGCCAAGGCCCGGTCCATGTCGTCGCCGACCGCGGTCGAGCGGAACAGCGTCTGCTCGCGGTCTTCCCAGTCGTCCGGCTTCTCGCCCTTGGGCGGCGGCAGCTTGCCTTTGTAGATGTGGCCCTTCAGCGTCAGGTCGGCGATCGCCGCCCGGATCTTCTTGGCGTTCTCTGCATGCAGCGTGCGCTCGGAGAAGAACACGTCGTGATGCACGTTGAGCAGCGCCAGGTCCTCGCGGATCATCGCCATCATCGCATCGACGGTGCGGTCCTTGACGATCGCCAGCGCCTCCTCTTCCGGCATCTGCAGCAGGCCGCGGCCGAATTCCTCGGCCAGCGCCTGGCCGACGGGGACCAGATAGTCGCCCGGATAAAGACCGGGCGGGATCTCGCCGATATCGTCGCCGAGCGCCTCGCGATAGCGCAGCAACGCCGAGCGGCCGAGCACGTCGATCTGCGAACCGGCGTCATTGATGACGTATTCCTTAGTCACGTCGTAGCCGGCGAAGGCCATCAGATTGGCCAAAGCATCGCCGACCACGGCGCCGCGGCAGTGGCCAACATGCATGGGGCCGGTCGGGTTGGCCGAGACATATTCGACATTGGCCTTGCGGCCGCCGCCGACGGTCGAGCGGCCATAATTGCGCCCCTCGCCGAGCAACGCCGCCAGGTGCGTGTGCCAGAATGCGTCCTTCAGCCTGAGATTGACGAAGCCCGGCCCGGCGATCTCGGCCGAGGCAATATCAGCGTCGCCCCGCAGCGCTTCGGCCAGTTTCTCGGCAAGCGCGCGCGGGTTCTGTCCGGTGGGTTTGGCCAGCACCATCGCCGCATTGGTCGCGAGGTCGCCATGGCTGGCGTCACGCGGCGGCTCGACCGCGACACGCGACAGGTCGGGCGCGGCTCCATCCTTGTCTTTCAGGTCAAGGGCTTCGACGGCTTTTATGATCCGCGCGTTGAAATCGGCGAAGATATTCATCGGAAGTGCTCTGGGCTTTAAGAGGCGACCGGCTCGATGGCCGGCAAAATCGAGGCTCGCCCTAGCTCAAATCGGGCGTATGGTCAAACAGACGCCGATGTTCCTTGAGCGCATAGGTGTCGGTCATGCCGGCCAGGAAGTCGGCGACGCTGCGCGCCTTGATGCGGTCCTCGGCCCGGTCGAGCCCTTCGCGCCAGCCGTCGGGCATAGCGCGCGGATCGGCGAAATAGACGTCGAACAGCTCGCGCACGATCTGTTCGGCATCGGCCCGCACCCGCATAACCTCCGCATGCCGGTAGAGATGCTTGTAGAGAAAGGCCTTCAATTCCTTTTCGGCCGCCGCCATGCTGGCCGAGAAGGTCACCAGGGTCTCGCCGGCCGCTCGTACCGCATCGGCGCTGTCCGGCTTGAGCCGCTCGATATTGGCGATGGTCGATGCGATGACATCCTCGACCATCAGCGTGATCTGCCGGCGCATCAGCTCGTGGCCGGTGCGAACATCGTCGAGCTGAGGATATTTGGCACGCACGCTGTCCAGGATCGAGCCGGGCAGACCGACCTCTCCAAGCATATCCAGCGTCAGCAGCCCGGCGCGCAAGCCGTCGTCGATGTCATGGGCGTTGTAGGCAATGTCGTCGGCGATCGCCGCACACTGCGCCTCGATGCCGGCGAAACGGTCGAGCTCGAGGTCGTGCAGCTCCGAATAGTCGCGGATCGCCTGCGGCACCGGGCCCTTGAGCCCCTTCCCGCTCGCGTCGGTCAGCGGGCCATTGTGCTTGACCAGCCCCTCCAACGTTTCCCAGGTGAGGTTCAGCCCGTCGAATTCGGCATAGCGCCGCTCGAGCCGCGTCACGATACGCAGCGACTGGGCGTTGTGATCGAAGCCGCCCCAGGTCGCCATCTTCTCGTTGAGCGCGTCCTCGCCCGTATGGCCGAAGGGCGTATGGCCGAAATCATGCACCAGCGCCACGGCTTCGGCGAGATCCTCGTCGCCGCGCAAGGCCCGTGCCAGCGCGCGGGCGATCTGCGCCACCTCGATCGAATGCGTCAGCCGCGTGCGGTAGTGGTCGCCCTCATGCGCGACGAACACCTGCGTCTTGTGCTTCAGCCGGCGAAAGGCGGTGGAATGGATGATGCGGTCGCGGTCGCGCTGGAACGGTGTGCGGGTCGAGCTTTCCGGCTCGTCGAACAGGCGGCCGCGCGAGCGCGCCGGATCGCTCGCATAGACGGCGCGCGGCCGGTCGCCGAACCCGATGTCGCCGAGAGCATCCTTGCCCTGCCGCTCGTCCATTGATCCACCAGTTGACTTGGCCCCGCCCGCTTCATACCTATCATGTGAAACCGAAAGCAAGGTGACGCCGATGGGCGCGGATGCCAAGACTGCCATGAAGGTCGAGATGACCGATGCCGCGGCGAAGCGGATCGCCAGGATTGTTTCCGGCGAACCGGGCAAGACGGCGCTGCGCGTTTCCGTCGAAGGCGGCGGCTGCTCCGGCTTTTCCTACAAGTTCGATTTGGTAGGCGACCGCAACGATGACGATGTCGCCATCGAGAAGGACGGCGCAACCATCCTGATCGACGACCTATCGCTGGTCTATATGGGCGGCTCAGTGATCGACTTCGTCGACGATCTGATGGGCCAGTCCTTCCAGATCAGGAACCCGAACGCGGTCGCCTCCTGCGGCTGCGGCACGAGCTTTTCCATATAGTCCGATGCCTGCCATCGGCGCGGTCCGTCAGGTCGCGCTCTCGGCTGGCCGCGATCTCGATGCGACGCTTGCTTTCTGGCGTGACGTGCTTGGTCTGAATGTGCACGCTCGCTACGATCCGCCCGGCATCGCGTTCATACTGGCCGGTGATGTGCGCCTCCTCTTCACCGACGGCGTTCCGGCCGGCACCGTCTATTTCGACATCACCGGCCTCGAAGCCTTCCACGCCGAGGCGAAAGCCGCGGGCATTCCCTTCACCGCGCCGCCGACGCTCGTCCACCGCGACACCGAGGGGCGGTTCGGCCCGGCGGGGGAAAGCGAATGGATGGCCTTTCTAAAGGACCCCGCAGGCAATACGATCGGCCTCGTCGAACGCCTGCCGCCCGAAGAGCATTGAGGTCCTCATGAAGATCGTCACCTGGAACATCAACGGCGTTCGCGCCCGCATCGGCAACCTCACCCATTGGCTGACCGAAAGCGCGCCGGACATCGTGTGCCTGCAGGAGATCAAGACTGTCGACGACCAGTTCCCGCGCGCCGAGATCGAGGCGCTGGGCTACAATGTCGAGACCAACGGCCAGAAGAGTTTTAATGGCGTCGCTCTTCTGTCGAAGCTTCCCTTCGACGAGGTCAATCGCGGCCTGCCGGGCGACGACGCGGATGATCATGCCCGCTTCATCGAAGGCGTTTTTTCCACCAACCAGGGCGCCTTGCGCGTCGCTTCGCTCTATCTGCCCAACGGCAATCCGGTCGACGATGAACGGAAGTTTTCCTACAAGCTCGCCTGGATGGCGCGGCTGGAGCGTTGGGCGCAGGAGCGGCTGCGGATCGAGGAAGCGCTGGTGCTGGCCGGTGACTACAACGTCATTCCCGAACCCGCCGATGCCCGGTTTCCCGAGAACTGGCTGGGCGACGCGCTGTTCCAGCCACAGACGAGGCAGGCCTTTCGCCGGCTGAAGAATCTCGGCTTCACCGAAGCGGTGCGCGCCGTGACCGACTCGGCCGGCGTCTACACCTTCTGGGATTATCAGGCCGGCGCCTGGCAGAAAAACAACGGCATCCGCATCGACCACCTGCTGCTCTCGCCCGAAGCCGCCAACCGCTTCTCGTCGGCCTCTGTGGAAAAGCACGTCCGCGCCTGGGAAAAGCCGTCCGACCACGTGCCGGTCGCCATCGACCTCAGCCTGCAGCCCGCCTGAGACGTTGCCAGGCACCCTGACCCAGTATCGCCACAAATCCCGTCTTTGATGCGGCTTGCTGTGGGGGTTGAATGGCGATCCGATTTCTTTTCTGGCCAGCCGGCCTTGCCTTGGCGCTTGCCGCGCCGGCGCCGTTGCTGGCGGCGCCAACCTGTCTTGCCAACGGCAAATCCTTCAACGTCGGCGAGACAGCGTGCCTGACGCTGGCCGGCGAGAGTTACCTCGCCCGCTGCGACATGGTTCTCAACAACACGTCCTGGACCAGGATCAAGGACGAATGTCCGGGCGAAGCGCCAAAGCCGCACCCGACATCGCTTTCGACCCCGACGCCCGGCCAGACGCCGACGGAGCCGACCGAGAATTGAGGCTTCGTTGATCTCCCCACCATCCAGGTTACGCTATGCACACATCTTCTGTGACTGGCGTGACTGATCGACCTGAGGCTTGATTGCCACGTGGTTCCCCCAATCCGTCGCTGCTTCGCAGCGCCACCTTTCCCCCCTCCGGAGGGAAAGGAAGGGAGCCTTGCTGGACGAGCATTGACGGCCAAAGGCTTGGCGTCTTTCCTCTGCCCCGTCGATCGGGGGAGAGGTGGCTCGGCGAAGCCGAGACGGAGTGGGGGTCGACCAGCGCTACATTAGACAATGCATGCGCCAAGCTGCCATGCACGCTATCGCCAACCTGCGCTTACTGGTCGCCGTTGTTGCCCTTGGTCAGGATATCGTCGGCGAGCGAGATCGCGGTCCTGCGATCGGCCTCGCCGGCCGCGGCGAAAGCCTCTTCCTGCATGTTGCGGATCCAGGGCTGGTCGGCCGCCGGAGCCCGCGCCAGCGCCGCCGTCATCATCGCCAGGCCGCGCACGACCTTGCCGCTCTGGAACAGTAGATTGCCGAGCGTCGCCTGCGCGCCGGCATGGCCCTTCTCGGCCGCGAGTTGCAGCCAGCGGCCTGCCTGCTTGACGCTGGCTTTCACACCGCCCTCGCCCTTGAGGAACATCTGGCCGATCTCGAACTGGGCGTTCGGGTTGCGGTAGTTGGCGGCGGCGCGCATGTAATATTCCTGCGCCGCGACGTCGTTTTCCTCGACCGGGGTGCCGGGAATGCCCTTGCGAAGATAGTCGCCGAGCGCCACCAGCGCGTCCGACACATAGCTTTCTTCCGGCGAGCCGGGCTCGACATCCTGATCGACGATTTCCGAGAAGAACTTGAAAGCGGCGTAATCGTCGCGCGTCACGCCGTCGCCTTCGGCATACATGCGCGCAAGCTTCCAGGTGGCGCCGATCTGGCCGTTCTCGGCGGCGTATTTATAGGCTTCGACCGCCTGATCCTTATGGCCGCTCTTGTAGGCGGAGAACCCGAACTGGAACACCGCCCAGGGGCTCGACTGTGGCTTCACGCCGGTCTTGTCGTCGAACACCTTGTCGTCGAAGGCCATGGCCTGCCCGACGGCGCCCAAGGTCGCCAGAGCGACCAGTGCCGAAAAGACAGACGACCTCAACACCTCAGATGTCCGCATAGCAGTGCGTTTCTTTGGCGGCGCCCGGATGGGTCACCGCGCCGTCGCGGGCCGACCCTACGGCCTGCGCATATTTCCAGATCGCGCCGGACTGATAGTCGGTCTCGCGCGCCTTCCAATTCTTTGCCCGGGTCGCCAGTTCGGCGTCCGACAAGGCCACCTCGATCGTGCCTTGCACGGCGTCGATCGAGATCACGTCGCCGTCCTGGATCAGCCCGATCGGCCCGCCGACCGCCGCTTCCGGCCCGACATGGCCGATGCAGAAGCCGCGCGTGGCGCCGGAGAAGCGCCCGTCGGTGATCAGCGCCACCTTGCCGCCCATGCCCTGGCCGTAGAGCGCAGCCGTCGTCGACAGCATCTCGCGCATGCCCGGACCGCCGCGCGGCCCCTCGTAGCGGATGACGAGAACCTCGCCTTCCCGGTAGTTGCGTTGCGTGACCGCCTCGAAGCACTCTTCTTCCGAATCGAAGCAGCGCGCCGGACCGGAGAATTTCAGTTCCGACATGCCCGCGACCTTCACGATCGCGCCTTCGGGGGCAAGGTTGCCCTTCAAGCCCACAACGCCGCCTGTCTTGGTGATTGGCCGATTGGCGGGACGCACAACATCCTGGCTTTCATTCCAGGAAACGTGCTCCATATTTTCGGCCAAAGTGCGGCCAGTGACCGTCAAGCAGTCGCCATGCAGATAGCCGTGGTCGAGCAGCGTCTTCATCAGAAGCGGAATGCCGCCGGCCTCGAACATATCCTTGGCGACATATTTGCCGCCCGGCTTGAGGTCGGCGATATAGGGCGTCTTCTCGAAGATCGCCGCCACGTCGAACAGGTCGAACTTGATGCCGGCCTCATGCGCGATCGCCGGCAGGTGCAGCGCCGCGTTGGTCGAGCCGCCGGTGGCCGACACCACGGTCGCCGCGTTCTCCAGCGCCTTGCGCGTGACGATGTCGCGCGGCCGGATGTTCCTGGCGATCAGCTCCATGACCTTTTCGCCCGAGGCGAAATTGAAGCGGTCGCGCATCTCGTATGGGGCCGGCGCGCCGCAGGAATAGGGCAGCGCAAGGCCGATGGCTTCAGCAACGGTCGCCATGGTGTTGGCGGTGAACTGGGCGCCGCAGGAACCGGCCGAAGGACAGGCCGCCTGCTCGATCTCGAGCAATTCGGCGTCGCTGATCGATCCGACCGAATGCTGGCCGACCGCCTCGAACACGTCCTGCACGGTGATCTGCCGGCCGCGATAGCTGCCGGGCAGGATCGAGCCGCCATAGATGAAGATCGACGGCACGTTGAGGCGCACCATCGCCATCATCATGCCGGGCAGCGACTTGTCGCAGCCGGCGAGCCCGACCAGCGCATCGTAGCAATGGCCACGCATGGTGAGCTCGACCGAATCGGCGATGACCTCGCGCGACACCAGCGACGACTTCATGCCCTGGTGGCCCATGGCGATGCCGTCGGTGACAGTGATGGTGCAGAACTCGCGCGGCGTGCCGTTGGCGGCCGCAACACCCTTCTTCACCACTTGCGCCTGGCGCATCAGCGAGATGTTGCAGGGGGCAGCCTCGTTCCAGCAACTGGCGACGCCGACCAAAGGCTGCGCGATCTCGGCCGCCGACAGGCCCATGGCATAAAGATACGAACGATGCGGCGCCCGCGCCGGACCTTCGGTCACGTAGCGGCTGGGCAGCTTGGCCTTGGAGATTGCCTTGGCGTCCATCATCGTCCTTGCCGCACACCCCGCGGCCGGTCCCATCGCCGAGCCAACCTGGCACGCATCCCGGGACATATCTCGGGTGCTCCGGGTTTATGGCGGGAAATGGGCAGTTCCCCTCTCTCTGACTTCTACAGCAGGGGTTGTTCATAAACTGTTGCTGAAACGTCACAATCGTATCGGGGGCTGGTGGTGCAGTGGATCTGCAACAGCGTGCCGGAGGGCGAAGCCATCGTGGCATTCACGCAACGAAAAAGGCCGGACATTGCCCGGCCTTTTTTATTGCATTTTCAGCAACTTAGAACTTGATCTTGATTCCGCCCGAAATCGCCGTGACCAGATCGTTACCGACGTCATATGTAGCGTCTTCGCCTGCGGTATAGCCATTCTCGTCGGTGAGTGTTCCAGAGTGGCCGCTGGTCATGACGCCGATGGCACCGGCCAAGCGAAGCTCGACGTTTGGCTGAGGCGTATAGGCGACGCCGCCGCCGAGCGTCCAGGTATCGGTTTGGACACCATAGCCATGTGAGGTGCCGCGATCCCAAGTGAGCTGACCAGCGGCACTCCATTCATCATTGAACTTGTGGCCGATACCGCCGGAAACGGTCCACCCGTCACGATACATCAGGTCAAGCGAAGTCGGCCTGACAGCCGGGTTCGTCACGCCGCTGTTACATGCCGCACCGAGCGCCTTCGATTGATCGGTACAAATCGGGACGATCTGGAGAACGCTCCAATTCACCCATTTGACCGAACCGAAAGCGAGCCAACCGGGCGCGATACCCGACTGCAGTTTGAACTCGAGCGTGTCCGGCATGGACTGGGTTGGAGCGTAGATCGGGGTGGAGACGACGCCACCGATGTCCAAGGTGCCAGAAATGTTGTCGAGCTTCACCTGCGAATTGTAAACGAGGCTGGCGCGCAACGCGATATCCGGGATTTCATACGCGATACCCGCGCGCCACCCCCAACCGCTGCTGTCAAGGTCAACACGCCCGACCATTGGGCCGAAGCCGATGTTCGTTAAGCCTTCCTTGAAGCCGTAGACCTTCTGGTAGAACACACCACCGAGGAAGCGAAGCTGGCCTTTTCCCGCGTCAAACTTGTACGAGCAGGTCGCGGCGTAATTGTCGCTCTTGATGTCGGTTTCAATGTTCGAAACCGCGCCGTTCCAGTTACTACCCGGCGCGGTATGGGCGCCCCAAGGCTGCGAGTAGTCAAACATGCAGTCGACACCCTGAACAACCTGGGCTTTGACCCCGATGCGCGGCACCCAATAAGGCTCCGCCCCGTCCGCCGTCGAGCTAAAGCCCGGGCCTAGCGGAGCACCGCCTGGACCAAGTGCATTTTTGTACTTGCGATCCGGCATCACATATGTGGCTTCCGCTTCCGTCGCGACCGGCGCCGGATCGAACAGCAGATCGATGTCGTAGCCGCCGCGTTCGAGGCCGCCGGCATGCGCGGGATGCATCGCGGCGCCAATCAAAGCGATCGAAAAGCACCCTGCCCCCAGCAGCGCTTTGACCCGCAAAATGTTCATGGAAATCCCTCCCCAAATACAAGTGGCTCAAGCTAGAACCAATTCGGGTTAACGACGCAACAACGATTTCAGGAGCTGTACATGTACATCTTGACAGCACCTATTTTTGCCATGGTCATCGACGCCGCAATCGGCGCCTAAGTCGCGCGAACCGGCGTCAAAGGATCGAAAAAATCCGGGGAAACTGCCAAAAACGGGGCAAAAACAGCCGGTTTTGGGGCTGACAGCCCTCATTGTTACATTATGGCAACAATGGGGCGCAAACTTTCCGTTTACGTCAAAATTAACGTAGCGGCAGCCGCATCTTCGAGGCAGCTAACGTATCGGAAAGCGCCTTCGGAGCGGCGGCGAATCTTGCCGTTCAGCCGGCGTCGCGCACCCTGGTCAAAGCCACCGAAAGCTTCTCCTGCGCCTCGCGATATTCGGCGAGTTTCTCGCGCTCTGCCTCGACCACTTCTTCCGGCGCGTTGGCGACGAACTTTTCATTCGAAAGCTTCTTGTGCAGGCGGGCGATCTCCTCGGTGACCTTCGCCAGTTCCTTCTGCAGCCGCGCGGCCTCGGCCTGGAGATCGATCAGGCTGCCGAGCGGCAGGCTTACCGTCGCCTCGTTGATCACGATCTGCGCCGAACCTTGCGGCGGCGCATCGGCGAGCGCGATATCGCCGACACGCGCCAGCCGCTTGATCGCCTGCGCGTGGCGCTCCAGCCGCTCCTGCGTCAGCGTGTTGGCGCCGATCACCGTCAGCGGCGCGATTGCCGCCGGCGGCACATTCATCTCCGAGCGCACTGAGCGGACGCCCGAGACGAGATCGACCAGCCAGTTGATGTCGGCGGCGGCCTGCTCGTCCTCGAAGTCGGGCGACGGCCATGCGGCGTGGCAAAGCAGCGACGAGCGCTCCTTGCCCTCGCCGGCGGTCTGCGCCCAAAGCTCCTCGGTCATGAACGGCATCATCGGATGCAGGAGCTTGTAGATTTCGTCCAGCACGAAGGCGACGCAGGCCCGGCTCTCGGCCTTGGCCGCCTCGTCCGTGCCCATGAACACCGGCTTCAACAGTTCCAGGTACCAGTCGCAGAACAGATTCCAGACAAAGCGGTAGGCAGCGCCCGCCGCCTCATTGAAACGATAGCTGGTGATGCCTTCAGTGACGGCGCGCGCCGCCCGCGTCAGCTCGGTCAGGATCCAGCGGTTGACCGGCAGCTTGGCGTCGTTCAGCCAGAACTCGTCGTTACGCGCGACGTCGTTCATCTCGGCGAAGCGCGTCGCGTTCCACAGCTTGGTGCCGAAATTGCGGTAGCCGGCGATGCGCGCCGGATCGAGCTTCACGTCGCGGCCTTGCGCCGCCATGACGGTCAGCGTGAAGCGCAGCGCATCGGCGCCATATTCGTCGATCAGGTCGAGCGGATCGATGACGTTGCCTTTCGACTTCGACATCTTCTGCCCGTTCTTGTCGCGCACCAGCGCGTGTACATAGACGGTGTGGAACGGCTCCTCGTCCATGAAGTGCAGGCCCATCATCATCATGCGGGCGACCCAGAAGAAGATGATGTCGAAGCCGGTCACCAGCACGTCGGTCTGGTAATAGGTCTTGAGCTCCGGCGTCTGGTCGGGCCAGCCGAGCGTCGAGAACGGCCACAGCGCCGACGAGAACCAGGTGTCGAGCACGTCCTCGTCGCGGGTCAGGATCTCGCCGGGCTGGAAGTTCTCGAGCTTATCCTCGACCCAGGCCTTCCACGGCCCTTCCAGCGCCAGGTAATATTCGATTGCCGCAGCGAGCGCCTCTTCCTCGGTCTTCTCGACGAAGACGTGCCCGTCCGGTCCGTACCAGGCCGGGATCTGGTGACCCCACCAGAGCTGGCGCGAGATGCACCAGGGCTGGATGTTCTCCATCCAGTCGAAATAGGTCTTTTCCCAATTCTTCGGCACGAAGTTGGTTCGGCCCTCGCGCACCGAAGCGATCGCCGGCTTGGCGAGCTCGGCGGCGTTCACGTACCACTGGTCGGTCAGGAACGGCTCGATCGGTACGCCGCCGCGGTCGCCATGCGGCACGGTGTGCCGGTGCGGCTCGATCTTGTCGAGGAAGCCGCCGGCCTCCATCAGCTCGACGATCTTCTTGCGGGCAGTGAAGCGGTCGAGCCCATCCAGCTCGTCCCATACCGCCTGGCGCTCCGGCGTGACCTCTAGGCCGGCCAGGAAGTCCTCATTGTCCTTCAGCTTGATGGCCGCTTCGACCGTCAGGATGTTGATCGCCGGCAGCTTGTGGCGCTTGCCGACCTCGAAGTCGTTGAAGTCATGCGCCGGCGTGATCTTGACCGCGCCGGAGCCTTTTTCCGGATCGGAATATTCGTCGGCGACGATCGGTATCTTGCGGCCGACGATCGGCAGCACGACGTTGCGGCCGACCAGACCGGAGAAGCGCTTGTCATCGGGATGCACGGCCACGGCCGTGTCGCCGAGCATCGTCTCGGGACGCGTCGTGGCGACCGTGATGAAGGTCTTCGGGTTCTCAGGGTCGAACGCCTCGCCGTCGATCGGATAGCGGAAGTGCCAGAGATTGCCGTTCACCTCGTGCTGCTCGACCTCGAGGTCGGAAATGGCGGTGAGCAGCTTCGGGTCCCAGTTCACAAGGCGCTTGTCCTTGTAGATAAGGCCTTCCTTGTAGAGGGTGACGAAGACTTCGAGCACGGCCTTGGACAGGCCTTCGTCCATGGTGAAGCGTTCGCGCGACCAGTCGGCCGAGGCGCCGAGCCGCTTCAGCTGGTTGAAGATCGCGCCGCCGGATTCGGCCTTCCACTCCCAAACCTTCTCGATGAACTCTTCGCGCGTCAGATCGCGGCGGTGGATCTGCTTTTCCATGAGCTGACGCTCGACCACCATCTGCGTGGCGATGCCGGCGTGATCCATGCCGGGCTGCCAGAGCACGTTCTTGCCGCGCATGCGCTCGAAGCGCACCAGAATGTCCTGCAGCGTGTTGTTGAGCGCATGGCCCATATGCAGCGAGCCGGTGACGTTCGGCGGCGGGATGACGATGGTGAAGGCTTCGGCCCCTTCCTCCGCGCCGGCGCCGGCCCGGAAGGCGTCTGCCTCTTCCCAGATTTTGGCGATCTTCGGCTCGACGGCTTTGGCGTCGTAGGTCTTATCAAGCATGGAGGAGGTCCGAACTGTCGGGAACAAGCGTCCGGTGTAAATCGGAAGGTCTTGGCCGAGTCAACCGCGAGCGCAGCGATCGCTCCCACACATAGGTCTGCCGCGGCCAGCGGCAATGCCGGCTAAAGCCAGGACAGACGCGTTCATCCAGGCACCTTAAACAAAAGCGCCGTCCAGGACGGCGCTTGTCAGCCTGCATGTTGCTGCGGTTACTGCGCCCCGCGCGCCACGCGCTCGATCTCCTCGCGTACCAGCCTTTCGACCAGCGTCGGCAGGTTGTTGTCGAGCCAATCCTGCAGCATCGGCCGCAACATCTCCTCGGCCATCTCATCGAAGCTTTTCTTGCCGCGGCTGGCAAAAGCATCGGAAAGCTCGCCAAAGGCCGCTGCGACCTGCCGGCCCGTATGCTCGGAAAGGATAGCGGGCCGGGCCGGCTGCGCCTCCGGTTCGGAGGCCCTGGACGCGCCTACAGGCGCGGAATCTTCGAACGCCGGCTCTTCCTTCTCGACCTCGGCCTTCGGCGCGGCTTCCGGGGCCCGGATGGCCGGTCTCGCGGTGACCGTGCTGCCGCCGACCGCCGCTATTTCGCGCCGCCAGTCGGCGACAATGGTCTCGGCCGTCTGCGGCGCATTTGCCGCGGCTGGCTTGCCTGCGGCCGCCTGCGCGCCCGGCGCAGCGCTCTCAAGCTCAACTGTCGGCGCAGCCGTAGGCGCAGTCTTCACCGGCTCGGCGCGGGCGGCGCGCGGCAGCACCGGATCGGTCGCCGCAAGCTGCGCCTGGACCTCCGCCAGCGTCGGCGGCTTGCGGACGTCGGCATGCAATTCGGAACGAAAGGCATCAACCTCGACAGCGGGCGCGCCAGCCGCGGCCGGCTCCAGATCCTGGCGCAGCTCGCCGGCCTCGGCCGGTTGCTTGCGCCCGGTGTCGCTGTCTTCGATGATCCTTCGGATGGAAGCCAGTATCTCTTCCATGGAAGGTTCGCGCTGCGCGCTGCTTGCCGTCGCCATCGTCACATCCGCCGCCCTAGTGACCTGTCCAAGAACTTGACCTGTTCCAGAACCGACCGTTCAAGAACTTGACCCGCCCAAGAATTCCGTCCTGCCCGGGCCGGAATTCGAATCAATGGAAACAGCGTAACCGACCGATCGTCATCCGAGAATCCCCAATCTGGGGACACGTTGGATTTCAACAGATTAGGCGGCGCGCAGCCCGATGAGCCTCCCGGAAAGACAAACGCCGCGCATCCATCGGACACGCGGCGTTTGCAGGAAGCATGCTGTCGGCAATCAGCGCCCGTCGGGCGTGCGCAGTCCGAACCACTTGTCCTTGACGGCGTTGTAATGCTCTTCCGGCCTGTATTTGGTGACCGCCAGGCCCAGCCGATCCACCGACAACCGGCCCATAGCCTGGAGAATGGCATAGCTCGCCACCACCACGTCGCGCTCGGAACTGGCCTGGTTGATCTTGGCGGTGATGACTGCGTTCTGCGCGTTCAACACGTCCAGCGTCGTGCGCTGGCCGACATTGCGCTCTTCGATGACGCCGTTGAGCGCCAGCTGCGCGGCATCGATCACCTGCCTGTTGGCAGCTACCGTTTCGCGCGCCGCGGTGTATTGCGTCCATGCCGTGACCAGAGCCTGGCGCACCTGATCGCGGGTGACGTCGATCTGGATGCGTGCTTCCGAAAGCGACTCCTTGTTCTGCCGCACAACCGCCGAGGTCCGGCCGCCCGAATAGATCGGAATGGTCAGCGTCGCGCCGATATTGGCCGAGGTCGAGCTGCCGTTAGGGCGAGTGATCGAAGCGGGAGAGGAGTGGCTGTAATTGTCCGAAATGCCGGCCGAGGCCGTCACCTGCGGCAGCAGCGCGCCTTCCGACGACTTCACCGCAAAAGCCGCGGCATCGACGAGATGCTGTGTGGCAAGAATGGCGGGATGTTCGGCGGAAGCGATGGCCAAGGCCGAATCGACACTACCCGGCAGCAGCTTGCCCAGCGGCGAGGCTGGCTTGAGCTTGCCCGGCTCGTCGCCGACGATCTGGTGATAGGTGGCGGCGCTCGCCAGCGCCGTCGCGCGGGCGGCGCTCAGCTGCGCCACGGCCGTCGCGCGCGAGGCATCGGCCTGGGCCACGTCGGTGCGGGTGCCCTCGCCGACCTCGAAGCGCGAGCGGGCGGCGCGCGCCTGCTCGCTCAGGAACTGCAGGTTCTGCTCGGTCAACGCCGCGACCTGGCGGTCGCGAATCACGTCCATATAGGCGCTGGCCGCGTTGAACAGGATGTTCTCTTCGGTGTTGCGCAGGCTTTCGACCGAGGCCTTCACCTGCGATTCGGCGGCAGCGACATTGTTCCTGGTCTGAAACCCGTCGAACAGCGTCTGGTTGATCTGTATGCCGAAGTTGCCCGTGGTGATGTTCTGGGTGGAGCCCTGTGCGTGGGTGCTGGTGTAGTCGATGTTAGCCGAACCGGTGACGGTCGGGCGCCAGCCCGACTTGGCGATGGCCACGCCCTCATCGGTGACGCGAACGCCGGCGCGGGCCGCGTTGAGCTGCGAATTGTACTGATAGGCTTTGGCGAGCGCGCCCGTGATGGTTTCGGCGGAGGCGGCCAGCGGCGAAAGCGCGGTGGCCGAAACAAGGATAGCTACTAAAATACTCTTGCGTAGAGGCGGCACGTTATATCCCTCATTCGTTTTGCATGGGAACCACGCCACGCCAACCTACCCTTACGGATCGGCCAGCGCCGCGTTGTTTATCGTTCCCCCGCTGACGGCCTCCCAAAAACACCCGGTTAACCAAATCAGCAACGATTGTCAGGCGCAAGCGATCATGACAGCGCCTTCGCTGCAAGGCAAAAACGCTCAGAATTCAAATGCGTGAGCACGTTCGAAGCCCGGTAGTGGCTTAATTGCCGCATTAAAGGCACGCCTTCCGGTTACAACCCCCCCTGCCTTGACAAACAGCCGGGCCACGCCAGAGTTGCCACGCCCTTCGACCGCAACCAGGCGTCCATCTTCCGCGAGCTGGTCAAGCAATGCCTGCGGCACTTCCTCGACGCTGCCGCCGATGAAGATGACGTTGTAGGGGCCTTTGGCGGCCTGCCCTTGCGGCAGCGGCCCGGTAACGACCGTGACGTTTTGGCAGCCAAGGCGGGAAAGTGTTGATTTCGCGGCCTCCGCCAGCGCTGCATCGCTCTCCAGCGCGACGACGGAACGCGCGAGCCTGGACAGCAACGCGGCGGAATAGCCGGTGCCGCAACCGACATCGAGCACCGAATCGCTCGCGTCGATCTCGGCCAGCTGCAAAAGCTTGGCGAGCGGCGACGGCTCCATCAGGTAGCGTGCGCCGCTGCCATCGGCGCCGTCGGAAATGCGGATGTCTTCATCGATATAGGCCAGATCCTGCTGTCCGGCGCCGACAAAGGCCTCGCGCGGAACGCTCAGCATCGCTTCGATGAGCGGCGCGCTGGTCACGTCCGTGGTGCGGATCTGGCCGTCGACCATCTTCACGCGGCGTTCGGAGAAATCAGCGTTCATGTCCCAACAATCCGCTCCCCGCGCCAGGCGCGCGGCCAAAACTTCAACCGGAACCCCGCTCCGGCGCGATTGCGCTGGAGCCCGCAAGCATCTGGAGGCCTCGCCCGGAATCGAACCGGGGTGCAAGGATTTGCAGTCCTCTGCGTAACCACTCCGCCACGAGGCCTCGCAATGCTCCCGGCGTTCCGAGCGAACTCATTATGTTGGCGCTCAAAGGTCGTCAAGCGCTCGCGCGTCATTCCCGGCGCTTTCGCATCGAGCGCCAAAGTGGTGATTACCAATCGGTTTCATGGGTCCGGAATCACTGCGGCGGAGGCCGCCCCGTGCTCTCAGTCGGGCCGCCGCCGGCGTTCCCACCAGACGACGAAACGCCGCCGGTGGCGTCGGATCATCGCGAATTCATAGGATAGAACCAGGAGACCGAGCGGAATCATCCAGAAACCGAGTATCGGCAGAAAGCCCAGAAGCCCGCCGAGCGTAAGCAGCATGCCGATCGCGATTCGCCAGCCGCGCGAGCGCGGCATGGTGAACTCGCGGCCGAAGATCGAAATCTTCCGCGCCGGGGCGTTGTCATCATCCGCTGCGGTCATTCAAGCCAAATCCCATCTGCTGCCTAAGCCATATCAAGACGACAACCAGCCGCCTTGTTCCGCGCCGGTGTGAAGCCCTTCATATGTGGGCGCGCCGGACGATGGCACAAATAGCCGCATCAAAAACTGGAGAAAAATTGCGAAATGCTTCTTTGCAAAGCCGAAAGGTGTTTGCTATAGGCTGCGCCACTCACGTCAGAGCCTCCGTTCCCCGGTAGCTCAGTGGTAGAGCAACCGGCTGTTAACCGGTTGGTCGCTGGTTCGAATCCGGCCCGGGGAGCCAAGTTCCACACGGAACGGCTTATTTCTCAACGTTTTCAAGGCCAAGCCTTTCCCAGCGGTCCACATTCCGGTACACCGGAGGTCCACAATGGGGCTTGTATTGAAGTACGTCATCCAGACTAAAGCCGGCACTTGGCACTACCGCAGAAGGCTCCCCCGCGACTTAGCGCCGCTCCTCCGACAGAACGAGTTCAAGCGGCACCTCGGAGACACCAAGCGAGAGGCTCTCCGCAACTACCCCAAGGTGAATGGCGATTTTGACCGACTGGTGGCCGAAGCTCGGCGGCGGAACAGCGCGGGCCTGCCTGCCGAAACGCCCTTGGAGGTCCATCGGATGGCAGAGCGCCGGGCGCAAGAGCTTGCAGGCATGACCGTCATGGTCGGTGGCCGTATGCTTCCCGGCAGTGACCCCGAGGCCGCCGATGTGATCCGCGAGAGCCACTTAGGGGCACATGGCGAGACCGACGATGTAGAGGGCCGAGCCGTGGCTATCCTGTCCAGCGGCGGCAAGCTGTCCCGCCCTGCCCCCACAATCGAAGACGCAAGAAAACTCTACCTGAAGGAGAAGGTGGGGGACGACACTAAGAAGACGCTGGAGCTAGATCGCGTCTTCAAGTTGGTGAGCGAGGCGCTCCAGAGTGATCGAACGTTGGCAAGCATCAAGCGGGAAGATGCCAAAGAAGTCCGCGACCATATGCGCGACGGGCGCAAGGCGTCGTCCGTGGACCGATATTTGAACGTCGTCCGCGCCGTCATCAATCATGCCATTCGAGAATTTGATCTGGCCGGTGTAGCTAACCCGTTCATGTACCTGGAAGCCGACACAAAGGACAAAGCCGAGCCCGACAGGGACAAGCGCCGCCCTTTCACGGCCGACGAGCTCAAGGACACGACCGCCCGCATCCTGTTCCTCGCCAATCCTGCTCTCCAGCGGATTTGGCAAATGCTGGAGGGAACCGGGTGCCGGCTGGCCGAGGTTGCCGGATTGCGTGTCTCGGACGTTCACCTGGACCATGCAATCCCTCACATAACGGTCGAATGGCACGACGACAGGCGCATTAAGAACGCCGTTTCCCGGCGCAATGTCCCGTTAATCGGCAATGCACTCGACGCGGCCAAGGCGGCTGTTACGGCGGCCGGCAATGCGGCGATGCTGTTCCCTGCCTACGGTCGGCCTAATGGGGCATCCTCGGCTTCTGCTGCCCTTGGTAAGCACGTCCGGGCAGTCGTCACTGATCCCAAGGTGACCACTCACTCCCTTCGCCACCTTATGAAAGACAGGCTTCGGCTGGCTGGCGTCTCCAAGGCGGACCAAGACATTGTGCTTGGTCACTCGTCGGGGAGTGAGGGAGAGAAGTATGGACGCGGGCAGGAAGCGATGCTTGAGGTGGCCCAGCGGGCACTCAAGGCGGCCCTGGGTATCGAGGACAAGCGCAAATAGGCCCTTTCCCATGTCCCGTTGGGCTGTTTCAGTCGCTTCACGGGTCCCGGTGGCAGAATGTACCGGCCCACCCTGAACGGCGCTTTATGGACCGCACCGGACAACGCGCCACCCACAGTGCAAGAGCGAGAATAAATGGGTGACCTCTGATTTATTCTCGCTGAAACACTTTCGGCCGTGATTTAGCCTCGCCAAAAAGTTGGGATGGCAATTTCATCTCGCTGGCACAGACACGCAAATCACCTATCCTTGGGTCATGTCATCTTACCGAAAGGAAACAGCGATGACCGAGAAACGTGGCCGTGGCCGTCCCGAGGGCACCGGCAAGAAGGATGGGCCATTCTTGGCCGACATGGCAGACCTCATGATCCGGACGCCGAAGATGAGGAAGACTACCGCAATTAGGCGGGTTATGGCCGCTCGCAGCGATTGGGAGGCCGCGAGCCCGGAGGCTATGGTTCACCGATTGCAGGAAAAGTGGAAGGCAGAGGGTGAGGCGCATCTCGCAGCCGCACATAAGAGGGCAACAGCGTGGACCGCCACACCGAGGTCAAGCCATCTGAACTATGTGGGGATACCTGACGGGCTACAACGGCATCTTGGTGTGATGAGCCCGTTGACCTCGTCGGTCTTGGACCAAGCCGCTGCGGACGCTCGAAGGGCCTTAGATGCCGTCCGGGGAGACTTTGGAAAATACGGCGCGTTGTGGCAGGCCATACAGGGTGACCTTGCAAAATACGGAGCCCGTTTTGACGGTGTTCGAGATCACGCGGCAACCACGTTTCGTGAGTTCGAGGAGGCCAGACGCCGAGCCTTCGCACCCGGCCAAGGAATTCTGGACGAGATGGCCTCACTTCGGAAGCAAGCCGAAGCGCAGCTCGCGGCGGTCCGTGGCCCCTTCGCCGAACTCGAGAAGTCCTTTGCCCAGTTCGCATCTGGCGCTTCGGTCAATTCGCCGGCGGTCCGCACCGCACTGGGCCTAGCCTAGAATAACGGCCCCCCCCCGGCCGATGTAGCCGGGGGCTTCGTATTCCTTCGTGTTCCTACCGCTGCACCTTCTCCGGTAAGCTCTCAATCATGTGACTGAACAGCGCCGAGAACGGCAGGAAGTTGCCAAGCGGCATGAAGGCGCTCCAGCCGGCCCGCGCCTGTGCCTGGCTCATGTCCTCCCCCGTCAGGGCCGCATTGGCCGCACCTTTCGCGAACGTTTGCGCCTTGCTCACTTGGTCGAGGACCGGAGCCCCGAACAAAGCATCCTGCGGCGCGCCGCTGGCCCGAGCGGACCCGAACTGCGGCCACTATCGGGGTCATGAGCAAGGCGCTGTCCATCGGGAGCACCGAAGCCGTGGCCGAACGAGCGAACCCGTTCTTGGCGAGGTTTACCGGGGTTCAAGGGTCTCCTCGAAGCTCCCCCGCTACAACGTCGGGGCCGCCAGCAAACGCCGATAGGCTCTGCTTTATGTCCTGTGGAGCCGTTTGAGAGGCTTCGAGGGTCGAGGCGGTACAAACTACTGTCCGAACCTCAGCGCCACGAGGGCGGACCTCATACGAACCATCGTCGGCGACTGGCTTGTGGCAAATTCCTTTCTGCCGGTTCCGCCGCGTTGGACGAGGACAGGACGGTGGAAGGCAACGCATGATCAGCGCACCACGCTATAAGCGCGATTACCTAGACCGCGAGGTTGACTGTCAGGAGGCGATGGAGCCCGGTTTCCAGGCCATCGTGGATTGCATGCGAGAGGCTGGGTGGCAGCGAGGCGAGGTGATGCGGTCGCTTCGCCGCCTGATCGCTGCGGACAACATGACCCAGAAGGAAAACGCCAGGGTCGAGGCCGAGCTGGCTATTGCACGGGCGATGATCCGGGCTGGAAAATGACTGGATCGTCAGATAAGTGCCCTCATCCATACTTGAGGGAGGCGCTGCGTTAGCCCACGGCCCGGATGAAAATTGGGGCTATCCACGCGCTTGCTGCCACGGCGATCCGGTCACTGGCGACTGCGGGAAAATTCCCAGCACCACCGTGACGCCCCGGCCAGATGGCTATGTGATTATTCTGCGCCCAGGCGACCATCACAAAGTCACGCATCAGAACCGCTACTTCGTGCCGTACGATGTCGTAATCCCCTCGGGGGATGACAGCTTCCACATCTGCCTGCATCCGACGGAAGAAGACGAAAACTGCTTCTTCGCGCCGGCCGATGCGATGTGAATGTTCGACTATCTTGGCCCGATTGAACCTGTGCCGGGTGGGGCGAAAAAGCACGTCCATCGAAACCTGTGATAAGTCTCGTAACTCATGTGCGGGGTCAGTGTCCGATAGAACGTCATCAGGCGCTCGCAAATATGATATTGGTCATCCGGCGAGGTCTGGACACGGTCTCTGGGAATGAACCACTCCGTCTCCTGTGGTTCGTTCAGGTAGCTGGGACGCGGCATCCTCACGAAATAACCGTCCCTTGTCATCCTGACATAGCTTGGATCAATAGGATGGCAGTCTTTGCCTCCACAGCAGTCGTAGTGAAGAACTGGGTCTGTCTTACCGCTATACCATTCGTGGGCCTCGGCATTGCCGAGTAGCGCAAGCCAAGCCAACGCGAAATAGCGCTTCGACTGCGTCATCAAAATCCCCTCGCAGCCTGCATATCACATTAGACATCACTAATCATCAGGCTGGAGGTCGCATCGGCCGCCGCATAGGTCGGGCGATGCATTCTCTAGTTCATCTGCCGAAAGGCCTTCAGCGACGCATGGCGCAGCTTTTCCTCGCCCTTCAGGAACTTGACCCGCCCCACCAGACCCGGCTTGAGCCACTCGGCCTTCTCTTTGGCGAGCCCTTTCGGCGGGGGTGCGCCAGCCCTCCCTTGTACGCGGTCCCATAGGGCCTGCCGCTTGTCGGCTTTGAAGGTCACGAAGGCACCACCCATGTAGTGGCCTTTATCAGCCATGAGCACCATGGCCGGCTTTCCGGTCTCGCGCTTCACGCCGATGATTTCCATCTCCTTCTCGACGTAGCATTTGATCTTGCGCCAGTTCATGGTCGAGCCGCTGCGGTAAAGGCTGTCGAGGCGCTTCGACACGATGCCCTCAAGACCGGCCTCACAGGCGAGATGGTAGACAGCCCCGCCAGTGCCAGGCAGTGCCTCGCTGAACTGGATATGGCCGCCAGCCGGGATCACTGCTTGCAAGATTTCGCGCCTGTCCTTCAGCGGCATGTCGCGTAGATCGTGGCCGTTGAGGTGCAGAAGGTCGAAGGCCACGAGGTAGAGGTCTTGCGCACGCTTGGTGATGGCGGAGCGCAAGGCATGGAAGTCCGAAAGTCCGGCCTCGTTGGTGACGATTGTCTCACCCTCGATGATGAAGCTCTCGGCCTCAATCGCCTTCGCCTCGTCGGCAAGCGGCCGGTACTTGGCCGTCCAGTCGAAGCCGTTCTTGGTGTGGAAGCGGATGCCGTCAGCGTCCTTGATGACTTGGGTCCGGTAGCCGTCGAACTTGACCTCATGGCTCCATTCGCCACCCTTGGGCGGCTGTTCGACCAACTCGGGCTCCATAGGGCGGATGAATGACAGCCGAACGTGGCCGGCAGGCTTACGCATAGGCACTCCACGCGACACTCGAATTTTATTCAATATCGCACAGCCGTAAGCGTTCCGTTAGCTGGCGCTTATGGAACAATCCAGCTTGGCCGCTGTTCTCTTTGGCCAAGGAGGAACGAGCATGGCAGACGACAAGAGCAAGCGTGGGGGCCGCGACCGAGACCGAGTGTCAGCAGAAGAAGACTACGAAGTCCGACACTTCGCCAACAAGGTGGGCCTGACGGTCCAACAGGTGCGCGAGTTGATCAAGCAGCACGGCAACGACCGCAAGACGCTGGAACGCGAGGCCGACAAGCTTAGAGGATGACCAAGCTATTGGATCTTGGGCCGCCCATCACAGGCAGGCGACACGGTGGCGAGGTGTCGAATGAAGATGATCACTTCTACGCCTGTCCCGTCTGCGGGCAAGTGGTTGACAAGCGCGACCTTCGACAGATGAACAGCCGGGGCACCAGCCGGCTTGAAATGGATGCGTGAAGATGGCCTCGCCTCCATGGGTGTCTTATCGGTCCCACAATGGAAGATAGGTGGGGTGGAGTGA
This sequence comes from Mesorhizobium sp. B2-8-9, assembly GCF_006439475.1. NCBI lineage: Bacteria > Pseudomonadati > Pseudomonadota > Alphaproteobacteria > Hyphomicrobiales > Phyllobacteriaceae > Mesorhizobium > Mesorhizobium sp. B2-8-9. The sequence goes on from NZ_VFTQ01000004.1 coordinate 292,164, forward strand.
AAGGTTGTTGGGGTGAGAAGGAAGATGCTCCTCCCTCTCTCCCCACATATAGGTCAACCTTAGCAACTTGGCTTCAGTGCCACCTTGATGCGGGCTCCCGCTACGCGTTCCGCCTCCTCGGCCATGATCTCTGCGATAGTCCGCGTCTTCATGATCGGGGACAAAACAGCATCGTGGATGGGGAGAACGGCGCAGTCCTCCAGCAATGTCCTTTCCAACACGCGGCAAAGGATTTCGCTCTCGCTGTACATCAGCTCATAGCCGATCCCACAGTTCAGCACCGGTGCCAGTCGCGGGTGCTTCCTCAACATTGCTCGCTTGAAGCGGCCCACTGTCCACCCTGCAGGCAGCCCTTGCTCGATGTCCGGATGCCACTTGCGCATTGTCGTGGCCTTGAAGAGGAAAGCGTTGAACCCGCTCTTCACAGCACGCCTTTGCTCGTCGGTGAACTCTTCAGTTCCGGGAAGGTCGTAGGGGCTACCCTCGGGCGGAGTAGCACCAACCTTGGCATAGGCTAGGCGAGGAAACATCTGTCCATAGTCAAGTTCCCCGATCCACTGACCTCCAATCCGAATGTGCCTCCGTTCGGTCCTCCTCATCTGCTGCCAGAAGCCTCCGAAGAGACGGCCGCTGTATGCGAGCTTCGGCGATCTAGCACCTGGGGGCAGCGTGAACCGCCTTACCAACGTTCGGTCATGAGTGTCGGTGCGTTGGTTCCCCACGTACGCCACCTCGGCAACCGCAAGCCGCTCGTTGAACCTCCGCACCTGTGCCGCCTTCGATGCAGCGTCGTCGGTCTGGGGGATTGGGACATGCTCTCGTCGGCCCCATTGGTCCTTCCGCGTTAGGACCAGTGCCGGTAGGTCCGTCTTTCTGTCGAAGTCCGGGCTGCTGATACCCCTTGATCTCACCTCTCCTGCAAACCCAGCCGTAGGAGCGATTGTACTGGCGTACCCGGCCTCCACCGGCTTTATCACCGTCGCCACGCCAACGGCCTCCAGCGCCCCTAGAAGAGCCGGTAAAGGCTTGCCGAAGCCGTCAACGGTCCTCCCCACAGTGGCCAGCTTGCGGTGGCCGAGCGGCAGCGTAATGCGGCCCTGCTCGGGCGGGAACAGGGCGTAATGAGCAAGATTGGCGACGATGGTGTCTACAGCACCCTTGAACGCCTTTGCGTCTGCCGGCCTTCTCTGGCGTTGGCGCGACCCGCTGCGCTTTTCAAACGCCAAGACCAGCGCCGAGACGTCATCTGCAAGTTCCTGAAGTGGGCCTTGAGTGCCCAGCTCAAAGCGGAACATTTGGTCTCGTCTGGCTTCAGGGCTTGTCGTCACACGAGCTCCCGGAGGGCTTGGTTGATCTCATCGGCCATGGCTTGCTTCCTTTCTTGATCACGTTTTTCGAGTTCGGCGAGTTGCAGACCGGCACCTCCGAAGGCGGCGGTCAGGTCACGGGCAACGATCATGCCCGCCTTTGGACTAAGCTCCCGGTAGACGCGCTCCTGCCTGCCCGTACGGTGGTCGTAGCGGAGCCCCGAGTGCCTACTGGAGAGCGACCGGACCCGCTTCACGAGCTGAAGGCGGAAGGCAGCGTCGGACAGGAACCGCTCTGGTCTCTCACTCCAGAACAGGAACATCGCCATCGTGGTAACGGCTATGTCCCGCGCAGAGCATTCGGCATCGAGGTTCAGCACCTCATGCGCCGCTTGTCGCTGGTATCGGCTCTGGACGCGATTGCCGGCGGTGTCCTTCGCCGAGGTAGCCAGAGCGGCCCACCGGGCATCCAAGTGGGCCCATAGGGGACTGTGGGCGTTCTTGGCGATACGCTCCCGAACGAGGGAGACGTAGGGCTCAAGCTCACTTCGCGTTATGGCAGTCTGCTCGACATCGCCCTGGCGCCGCAGTCGGCTCTTGTGTCGCCGACAGTGTGGGCTGAAGCGGGAAGACGTGGGTGCGCCGCAATGCGCAGCGCGACATGTTCGCATTCACTTCTCCTAATATTTGTATCCGCCCCTAAGCACAGAGGGACGGAAGATTTGAAAGAGGCCGGGACTTCCCGACCATTGATTTGTTGGTTTGTGTTAAGTGCCGCCGGGGGTCGTCCTGACCTTCCCGGTTCGCGGTCCCCCTTGGTTCAACGCAAGGCTCCGCTACCCTCTCCGGAGGCTAGTCCGGATTGGCGGCTGATGCGGAACTTGCACGTCCGGCGCTGTGCCGGTCTCGGGTGCAAGCCCGCTGCCATTCTATGGTTCGGCCGGGGATCATCGTCTTGCCCCGTACGGTCCCGCTGCCGGCCCCTAGAGGCACGTCAGGCATGGCTGCAATCGACCGAGCTGTCTCGCAGGACAGCCAACTTGGTTTTGGAAGGGTGGCTCTTGGGCCGAATGGCGTGCGAGCGGGTTGGTCTTCAGGGTTCAGCGGCGGGCCAAGCCCACCACTCGGTATGCGAAAGGCGCATATTGGTGACGGCGACCTCGGTGTCAACAGCCAGACTTCGTATTATTTTCAACGAGATAGGGGCACTGGATATCTAATCCAGGGCGGAGCCTTGAGGCGCAAGGCGTCCCAAGCCAACTGTGCCCGAACTGTGCCTGAAAAAAGTGCGGGCCGATCCGCAAACTCGGGAGCGAGCCTGCTTCTACAGGCCAATAACCATGTTGAGCGTATTGAACACCTTCATGCCCTTTGGCGTCGGCTTGACGCGCTTGATGCGTCGGTCCTGCGTGTCTTCGTACGTGGCGACCAGATCGTGCCCCGGCTGGCCCTTACGGTGGACCTTCGACAACGCGGATACGTTTCGGCTCACAGACGAGGAACTCAAGCCGGTGAGTTGCTCCAGCTCCCGCATGGAGAGATCGGGCTTCTCTACGATGCGAAGGAAGACAGAAATTTGCTGGATTTGCATCTCGGGATCGAGCTTTGCGAACTCGTCGAGTAGCCCGAGCATCCGAAGGGCAGGCCGTTGTGCAGTCATGGGGATTTTGATGTGACCTATGGTTTGAGCTATGACGCCATGCGGCTTTGGCACGGGGGACGCAGATGCGGCAAGCCACCTATCGTCCGATGAACATCCTTACCAACGCCACGGCCCCACACAGGCCGTAGAGGGCCATGAAGATCATTGCCAGCGTGTAAGCCATCTCCGTGCCTCCTCACATGCCCCAAGCCGCAAGCGCCTTCTCGGCCGCCGCAGGGTCTTCCTTGATCCGCAATACAGTCTGGCGCGTGAGCCCTGACGCTTTGGCGACGGCGGACGTTCCTTGCCCCTGCGCAATCATGTCAGCGACGACCCGGAGCGCGGCCCTGTCGTAGCTTGGCTTGCGTCCCCTGTAGCGATCCTCCTGCGCCCTAGCGGCCTCTATTCCTGCCCGCTGCGCCTCCTTCGTGGCCTCGGCTTGCGCCTGCGCGGTTGCCGCCATGAAGGCTATCAGCGCGTCCCGGACGGCCTGCTGCATGGGGTCTGTTGTTGCCCCGTCGAAGGTCATGGAATTGATGACCGTCTTGACTACCACGCCCTTCCGCATGAACTCGCGTATGGTGTCGCATACGTCTTGGTAGTTGCGGCCCAGCCGATCCACCCAGCGGACCACCAGCGTATCCCCTCTCCGCAGCATGTCACGGAGCCTTCGGCCCTCCGGCCGCTCCGCAAGCGTGGTGCTCACCCCGGAGACCCCGTGGTCAGCCACTACCTCGTCAATGGTGAACCCAGCGGCCTCCGCCTGGGTGCGCTGGTGGCCGAGCGTCTGGTCAACGGTCGAGACGCGGGCATAGAGAATGGTTTTGGACATGATGCTCCCCCGGTGTCCGTTAGCGTGGTGTACGCTGATAGGCTGTCCGTTGACGGAAGTCAACCCTAACGGACAATCTTTCGGACAGCGCCTCGGCTGTACGCTGGGCTATACCCTTCCGGACACCTGTCATTGCAGTCACGGCTCTGATACGAGCCGAAGGCGGCACATTGGGGGCTCCACATGGACGAGAAAAATTATCGTCAGCTTGCGGTTCGGATCGCTGAAGAGGCGACGCCGGGCCAGAGTGACGCGCTCAAGGCTTGGGCGCTGAAGCTCCTCGACATTCGGAACTCGGACCTGCCTGTCCGTCAGAAGGCGAAGAAGGCAATCGCCGCCACGGTCTCAAGCAAGGTCATCTGGCCGCTGGTGAAGATCGTAGCATCACAGACCAGAAGCGTTGGCTGGGACAATCGCACCGTCGCCCAGCGATTGGGCCTTGGCGCTGCGGCCATTGGCCTTACGGTGTTCAGCGGCCAAAGCGCCGGTATTGCTGCCCTTGGTGGTGCTATTGGTGTGCCGTTGTGGGTGGTGCTGGGCGCAGGTTCGATGTTCGCACGCTACCTCTATGAAGAACTCGCCCTCCGCTCGAAGGATAACGGCGGAGTGTCTTACTCCGTAATAGACGCCGAGAAGATTGACGACGGCAAAGCGTAGCCCTGTCCAACGGCAACGTTCGTTGTGCCTGACAAATAGACCGTGGCTGGAGAGGCGTTCGGGTCTGCCCGGCGTCCTACACCTCCGAACCTCTCGAAGCCGCTGCCGCCGCTACCGATTGGTGGCCGAGCGTGGGCCGAGAGTGCGGCTGTGGGCGACGACCCGGGCGGGGGGTATCGCGCTGCTGCAACTGTCGAGTTCGACCCCTCGGATTTTTCCGCCAAATTGAGTACGGCGCTTCTCATTGCAGCTTGCCTCTGCCGCCACAACCAGTCGAGTAGGACCGTGCTGTATGCTATTCTGGGGGAACTTGAGGGAGGAAAACTACCATGATCGCTGTCATCTCGGAGGTTTGGCCGTATCCAGATCGCTATGGCGACTACAACGAACTGGCCGCAGTACTGCTCCCGCATCTGGAAGCAATCGACGGATTCATCTCATCGGAACGCTTTGAGAGTTGCACGGAGCCTGGAAAGTATCTGTCTCTCTCGTTGTGGCGCGATGAGGCCGCACTTTCACGGTGGCGCAATCTTGAGGAACATCGCCGTGTGATGGCACAGGGCCGTAGCGGTATCCTTCGCGACGTTCATATCCGCGCAACCAACGTACTGTGGGACTACACCCTCACGGACCGCACGGAAGCGCCCGCTGATAGTAGGGCCTTGTTCGGGTAGCTGCGGCGTTGACAGAACCCTTGACCCTACTTCGACCCCGCCCCGAACCACCGGATGAACGCCGCGTCCCTCCCGGTCACCTCTCGCACAGCCTTCAGCAGCGCCTCATGCAAATCCTGAAGGGACCTGTAGTGGTCGCACTGGGGCGAAATGAGAGGCCGCGTGATGCTGTGGTGCAGCGCCTCGGCCGCCTTCATGAATTGCTCCAGCTCTCCGTTTGATAGCTGCTTGGGTTTGTTGCGTCGGACCATTGCGACCTCCTGCTGGGTGTCGCCCCATCTAGGAATATGTTCCTACAGCTACGGGGAAAAGACAACAAGGGGGCGAGGTGATGCAGGGGGAAAAAGACGAGCTGCCGGAGACGTACTTCGATGGTCTCTTGAAGCATCGCGAGGCTATGGTCGCGCTGCGGTCGGATCAGCTAACGATCTTAGACAAGTCGCTCTTGAGCGTGTCGAGCGGTGCCCTCGGGATATCCATCGTCTTCATGGACAAGATTGGCGGGGGCAGCGGAGCCGTGAGCGTCTACCTACTCACTTCATGGATTTGTTTCGGTGCTGCCATATCGGCAAACATAACGTCCTACTTTACAGGCGCAGAGGACGCGCAGAGAGAAATCGACAAGCTAGACAAATGCGTCATCAACTTCACAGCCTACGAAAGCGGTGGAAACCCGTTCAAGGGGGCGACGAAACTCCTCAATGTCGCGGCGCTTGTGCTATTCATTCTTGGGGTAATTTCGTTGGCACTTCATGCCTACACAAGCACGAGGACCGTTCCAAATGGCGCGACCACCAACTCCCAACCACGAACAACGGGGAACCCCCAGCCACCGGCCGCCACCAGCAGTCCCTAGCGGAGGCGGGAACGTCGGGGCTGGAAAGCCGTCATCTAACCCACCGCCACAGCGGCCGACAAAGAAGTAGCTACCGCGTTAGCTCCTCGTGATGAAGCGGGCGCGTTCAAACAACTCGTCGTAGGTGATGATGTCCAGATTTCGCGTGTCGCGCCGAAATAGCTCGAATGTGTCACGCTTCACCGCCGCGTCCCTCAAGTTGCCCGAGGCATCAAACTCATTGCGGTTGCCAATGACCAAGATGGTCTTCGCGTCACGCGTTCTCGCTTCTAGCCGCCGCGTCCCGGATTTGTCGAAGTGGTCGCTGGACTGAGCCGCAACCATCCATTCGGCCTTTTGCTCAAGAACCTGCGAAACTGCGTCCATGAATTCGACGCTGAACCGCCACGTTCCCGAGCGGCCTGATTTCCGGAACTGGAAGATTGGGGTATCGGGCCGTTTGATTTCGACCAGTACCGTGTAGTCCGTGAAGCTCATCAAGAAATCGACCGTGGGCTTGTTCTGGTTGTCGGTGCCCGCCGTCCCAACCACCAGCTCGCGACCAAACAGCCGCATGATGCGGTAGTCGAGGCCATAGCCAAAAACCCAGCTCTGGGCTTCGAAAAAGTCTTGCCAATCGACTTCCGTCCAAGTCCCGTCCTCAAGTCTGGCTTGGAACAGTTCTAGCGCCTGTCTCCTGCCCAACAGAAGATTGACTTCTTCAGGCGAGAGACTGGCGTGCAAGGACCGGAAGAATTGCTCACGCTGGCTCTCATCCATGCGCCTAATGCGGTCGATCAGGGAGCGATCGGCGGCATCGGTAATGATTTTCGGACCGGCCGTGACGGAGATGTCTTCGACCTGAAATCGGTCCTCGTTGGACAGGTCTATGAACTTGATCCGCTTCAAGAATGCGAGGAGCTTTTCGAACTCATCCGAACGAAACGTGAAGGCATCCTTTGCGTAGCCCTGATACCAGTCACCCACACGGCTCTGAAATGTTTGCAGTGTCACCCGCCTTACCGACGCGTCATCCTGACTGACCAACGCCACGACCTGGGTCTTCCGTTGCTCCCCGGTCAGCCGCAGGCAAAGCGCACCTTCAGCTTCGCCGAGGACAGCACGCTCGGTGCCTTCAAAGACAGCGTAGGCAAGGCGTCTCTTTTCCGGGTTGATTGTGCCGTGGGTGAAGACCTTGCTGAGGTACGTCTTCCCTTCCTTACGAAGCTGAAAGAATTTCGCGTCGTCCTCATCCATGGTAACCCCTCACCTTCCGCGCCGCCACGGTACAGCCCACTAGATCAGTTTTGCAAACTCTCGGTAAGGCAGGAGCAGCCGCCGCACCTTGGCAACCGGAAGCCGTTGAGGTACACATTTGCACCGCAAGAGGTCCACAACAGCGGAATGGGTTCAGCAGAGGGACATCGCAAAAGTCATTGGTATCGTTGAGATAATTAGGGCTGTCCCACGCGGTTCGATTTGGCTCCTATAGCCCGGCCCGGGGAGCCAACATTTCCAAAACATCTAGAGTTTTCAGGAACAAACGAAAAACGGCTGGTCTATAGCATACCTAGCCAACTCGATTTCGCTAGGCGTCGACCCTAAACCGGAATCGCCGAAGGAGAGAAATCGCCATCGGCCACCTTTTTGATGAGCTGATCAGCCTGCAGGCCAAATCAGGAAGAATTCCCCCTTTTCAGCTCCTCGTGGCCTTTATGTCGGCGACCAGGCTCTTGAGGAACTCGACGTCAAGGGCTGGATCGTCGCAATAGTCGACCTCTCTCGCCCTCACCTTGACGAGCAGGCCCTTGAAGCTCTTAGCCCGGGTGTTCATGAGACGATCGTGGGCACGGACGAATGCTTCGGCCCGCTTCTCTTCCTTCTCCTCTGCCTTCTCCCGACGGGTCCTGGCGCGATTCTGCTCCACCTCGGCACGATCTTCCTCTTCTTCTGCCGCCGCCGTGCGAGCCGTGGCCTTGTTCCAGCGCCGGCTCGCAGCGTTCAGCTTCACCTCCAGTCGCAGGAGCTTTTTGTCGGTCATGACATGTCCTCTCTCCCAGAAAGACCTGCGCCGACTTGAGGACGTTCTTTGCGCTGCCGGAGCAAAGCAAGCCCTCGTCGCTCGTGCTTTATATACCGCGAACGCTTGTCGCTGACGGCCAACCATCGCAGAACCCTCAGGAGCTAGCCCGTAGGTCGCCTATACGAAGCCCACCTCGCTGTGGCCACTCCTTTGGCTACGACAGCCGCCACAGCGGCTTTGAACAGGCGGCCGCATCCATGCGGAATCGACCGCCTCAACCCGTCACCCGAGCGCATTGGGATCATTCCCTAGCGGGAGAACGGTGTGATGTGCTCATAGAGGGGAGGCTTCAGCCTCCCATCTTCTTGGCCATCGCGCAGAAGTCCGCGTGCGCCTTGTTGATGGTTGCGTCGCCGCAGTCTTTCAAAATCGCTGTACGCTCATCCGGCTTCATGGCCATCCAGGCAGTCTTGAAATCCGCCTCGGTTCTCAATGTTTTCATGCCAGCGTCGGTGAAGAACGGCGACATCTTGGCCGGGTCGTCGAGCGCAGACGTGCCGGTGCTACTACCGGCCATCGCGGCACTACCCATCATTGCGAGCGCAACTGCGCTCATGCAGAGCATCTTGATTTTCATTTGAATATCCTCCGGTGAGGTCCCAATGAAATGTGACCGTGACGAAAGAACGCGCAGTCATTCGAGACGTTCCCACGCGTTGCAAACAACCAAGGCGGTTGCGCCCGAATTACAGTGACGGTGCAGCCTCACATTGCTCCAGGAGCGCTGGCTCTGATCATTAGCCACCGTAATTCCGCCAAATCTGAAGCCTGGCATCTCGATTGCTCACCAATTGAACTAACGCAGACAACGACGTTAGGCCCAACGGAATGGGCATTCAGTCCAAATTGCTGGTCTTCACGAGGCCAAATAACCTTGCGAAGGAAAGGCAGGGGCAAATGGCCTGGAAACGAGCGATTGCTGTCAAAGACTGGTCTTGCGCCATGAGTGACGAGATTGGCCGCGTGGTCTTGGCCATAAACTCGACCGAAGGTGAAACGACCTACGTTCTGATGACAACCTTCCAGGCGGCGAAAATGGCTCAGGAGCTGCGGTCGCCGAAGACGGTCCCCCGATACGACATGTAGCCAGTCCAGCGGGGTTCCTAACGCATGATTGTTGAATTCGCAGGTCCGGCTGGGTCAGGCAAAACGACATTTGCGCATGCGCTTTATGAACAGTTGCGGGCTCACGGACACCCTGCACGGATTGTTCTCACTGACCGGCGGGTTGTTCACCGATCCATGCTGGACCCCGGCGGCATCGTCACTGCGATGTGTCGAGTCGCTCGCGCGGCTGCACGCTCGATTGGCATGGCCTGTCGCCCATCCGCTAATGCCGTCGACTTCAGAATTCGCGCAAACCTGGTGCACACACTGCCTCCCAGAAACGTGATTTGGCGCATCAGGCTAAGTCAATACGTTCTCCGCCTTGCCCGCGCATGGCGCCAATCTGCCGCGAGCGAGGAAATTCTTATTTTCGACGAAGCCTTCGTTCAGGCGGTTTCGATGCTCGCCTGCTTCAGTGGAACAGCAGATGAGACGTGCCTTGCTCACGCGCTGGATTTCATCCCGGAGTCGGACGTGGTGGTTAGAATCGACGCCTGCGAGCAACTTCTCATCGAGCGGCTTGACCGAAGACAGAAGAGCCACACCTTTGCCGAGCGTTTGTTCGAAACCGGATTGGACAAAAGGCTTCAGTCGGCCACCGTCGTGGCGCGCGTATGCGGCCTGCTGACGGCGCGCGGCCGCTCGATCATTGACGTCGACGCCAACAATCAACGTGCACTAACGCTGGCGATCGATGAAATCGAAGAGGAGATCTTGGCGAGGTACAAACGCAGCTTGCACTCGGCAGCCTATCCGCCAATTCCGTTGGATTGAACGGCGGCCTACAACGGACTTCCATTCACCGTCGGCGAAGACGGCGCAGCCGCCAAACGTCTACACTCGCACGGGCAGTTCGGTCACCGTAGTTCCAGGAACAACCGTCGATTTATTGGCAAGGCGGGTCTTGGTTCCCACTGGCCGGCTAGGCATCCTCCATTCGTATGGCAAGAATCTTGGGTCGGACTGATAGGCTCGATCTCAGCCGGAGCGTTGCGAGCCTTGCTGGTCAGGCCCGGCCTGACTGGTTCTACCCCGCCAGCCTTGCCGGGCCGCTTCGCCGAGGTGACGACCCACTGTCGTCGCCGGCTAGGCCTCGTCCTCTTCGATGCCAATGCTGTCCCCATCGCCATGGACCTTGTTCCGGTCCCATTCGTTGGTTTTGTCGGGCGGCAGCATTTCGGATTTCGCGTTGCTTGTCCTTGCGCGGCTTGGGACCTGTCAGATCGCGCGATGATTTAGGGTCGATTGAGCTTATCCCCGCGGTCGAACAGAATGCCAACGGCAGGCGGGCTCGAATGTCCTGCTGTGGGATGCAGCCGCCTGACTTGTAAGCGTTCGCCGCTGCTTGCCAGGGCCGGCGGCCCGGTGCGAGGCTAGCAAGCCAGGTGGCTTGGGAGCGCGGCGGTTCGTCGTCGATGTCCGTCGTCGCCTTCATTCAACAGTTCCAGCAGCGCGGTACAATCGATCAGATCGTGAAACTGGGCGCTTGGGTCAAGCCGAAGGCAGGAGCCGTAAGATCGCAGGCTTCGCAGCCCCTGCATTTTTTGCAGCCTCGCCCGACGTTCCGCTTCTCCCGGCAATGGCCGAGTTGAGCTTTTGTCCTTTTCCATCGGAGACTGCATGAGCAGCCCCTCCCTGAGGTTTCGGTCGCAGCGACGATCCTATAACTCGCGCAACAACGCTGCCATCATCCATTTGCAGGCCAACGCCTCCGGCGGGACTGAGGTGAACCCGGCATCCGGCGACAGGAACCTTTGCGGAAAACACCCGTTGACCCTGCTGCGAGAGGGGTCGACGATATCTGGGATCCGTTGCCTTGGACGCAAAAACTGACAGAAAAGAGCGCGAAACCGCTCCCGCCGAAGAATCGCGTGCTCAGCCGCGGTCCGATCGGCAGCAACGCCCGCCGGGCGACGACAAGCGCGTCGAAGACAGACCCGTAGAAGACAAGCGCGACGACGAGCAGACGCAAGACAGGCAGGCGAATGACGGTTCGTCCGACGGCAACAAGCCCGGTCTCGTCAAGCGCCACCCCTACATAGCGACGCTCATCGCGATCCTCGTCTTGTTGGTCGTCGCGGCGGTGGTGATCTGGTGGATCAACGCACGTCAGTATGAATGGACCGACGACGCCTTCATCGACGCGCGAACGGTAACGGTCGGCGCGGAAATTGCCGGGCGCATCACCGACGTTGCCGTGACCGACAACCAGCCGGTCGAGGCCGGCGCCGTGCTTCTGCGCATCGACGACAGCGACTACCAGGCCTCGCTCAAGCAGGCACAAGCCGGCGTGGCGGCGGCGCAGGCCGAGATCGCCAACGTCCAGGCCCAGACCCAGGCGCAGAACGCCAAGATCGATGTCGCCGGAAAGCAGGTGGCCCAGGCGCAGGCCGCGTTCGAATTCGCCAAATCCGAGGACCAGCGCAACCGTGAGCTGCTCGCCAAGGGCACGGCAACGCAACAGCAGGCACAACAGGCCGCTTCGACCTTGCGCCAGGATCAGGCAGCGCTCGATGCCGCCGACGCCAATGCCGAGGCGGCGAAAAGCCAGGTTGCGGTTCTGCAGGCACAAGGCAAGAGCGCCGAGGCCAAGCTTCGGCAGGCTGAAGCCACCGAGGATCAGGCCAGGACCACTCTCGCCCGCACGATGATCACGGCGCCCGTGGCGGGCCATGCCACCAACATCACGGTGGCGAAAGGCACCTATGCGCAGCCCGGCCAGGTGTTGATGATGTTCGTGCCCAAGGACGTCTGGGTGAAAGCGAATTTCAAGGAGACGCAGCTCGACCTGGTGCGGCCGGGCCAGCCCGTCGACATCGCCATCGACGCCTATCCGGAAAAGACCTTCCATGGCCATGTCGACAGCGTCCAGGCCGGCAGCGGCACGGCGTTCAGCCTGCTCCCGGCCGAAAACGCCACCGGCAATTTCGTCAAGGTGGTGCAGCGCGTGCCGGTCAAGATCGTCTTCGACCAACCGCCGGGCGTCTATCTAGGTCCCGGCATGTCTGTGGTGCCGACGGTCAAGGTCAGATGAGCGATGCTGCAACAGTCCAGGGCGACCAAAGCCGGTCGGCGGCCGGCGGGCGTAATCCCTGGCTCATCGCGATCGTCGTCTCGATCGCCACCTTCATGCTGGTGCTCGACACCTCGATCGCCAATGTCGCGCTGCGCAACATTGCCGGCAGCCTGGCCGCCGGCATGGATGAAAGCACATGGGTGATCACCACCTATCTCGTCGCCAACTCCGTCATCATCCCGGTCAGCGGCTGGCTCGCCAGCGTCATCGGCCGCAAGCGCTATTACATGATCTGCGTGGCCACGTTCACGCTCGCATCGCTGCTGTGCGGACTGGCCCCCAATCTGCCGACGCTGATCGCCTTCCGCATCCTGCAGGGGCTCGGCGGCGGCGGCATGGCGCCGAGCGAGCAGTCGATCCTCGCCGACACTTTTCCGCCGGAGAAGCGCTCCCAGGCTTTTGCCCTCTACGGCATTGCGGTCATCGTTGCGCCAACGGTCGGCCCGACCATCGGCGGCTGGCTGACGGACAATTTCTCGTGGCACTGGATCTTCTTCATCAATGTGCCGTTCGGCATCATGTCGCTGGCGCTCGTGCAATGGCTGGTGATCGAGCCCGACATTCTCGATCGCGAGCGCCGCGAGCGGCTGAGCAAGGGGCTGAAGGTCGACTGGATCGGCTTCGTCCTGGTGGCGATGGCGCTCGGTTGCCTCGAAGTCTTTCTCGACGAGGGCCAGCGCAACGACTGGTTCGCCTCGATCTTCATCACCACCTTCGCCGTGATCTCGGCTGTGTCGTTCCTGCTGCTTGTTCCTTGGGAGTGGACGAGGCGCGATCCGATCGTCGACATCCGCCTGCTTTTCAGCCGTCAGTTCGGCATGTCGTTCCTGGTCATGATGGCGGTTGGCGCGGTGCTCTTCAGCACCACGCAGCTTTTGCCGCAGCTGCAGCAGACGACCTTCGACTACACCGCCACCCTTTCCGGCCTGTCGATGATGCCGGGCGGCATCGCCATGCTGATGCTGATGCCGATTTCGGGCTTTGCCGCCGGTATCGTTCAGCCGCGCTATCTCATCATGCTGGGCATGTCGATGGTCGCGGTCGCGCTCTGGCACACGACTTCGCTGACGCCCGATGCCAGCTTCGGTTTCTTCGCCTATGCGCGCGTCTATATGATGATCGGCCTGCCGTTCCTGTTCATCCCGATCTCGACCGCCGCCTATGTCGGCCTGCCGCCGCAGAAGACCGATCAGGCGTCCTCGCTGATCAATGTCGCGCGCAACCTCGGCGGCAGCATCGGCGTGTCGCTGTCCAACACGGTGATTGCCCAGAACGCCCAGTTCCATCAGTCGGTGCTGGTCAGCCACACTGCACAGTCGAGCGACACCTATCAGCAGACGCTTCGCCAGGTAACCGACCATTTCGTCGCCGAAGGCTCGCCGCTGGCCGAGGCCAGGCAACAGGCCGTGGGTTGGATCGGCCAGGAGATCGGCCGCCAGGCTTCGCTGCTCGCCTATGTCGATGTCTTCTTCTATTGCGCAGTAGCGACGGCGCTGCTCGTGCCGCTCGCCCTGCTGCTGCGGCCGCCGAGGCCCGGGGCAGCCAAACGGCAGGACAGTCCCGCCGTGTGACAGAGCCGCTTGCAAAAGGATGCTTGTGCGTCAATGTCGGGCGATGGTGCGGCAAATTTGGAGGGGACTATGCGCAACATCACAATATCGGCACTGCTGGCGATAGCCGCCGTCTACGCGACCGCGGCCAACGCTTTGGACAGCGGCAACACGCCGGTCGTGGTGACGCCGCTGGCGGCGAAGACGACGACCGCATCGGGCCAGCCGATCACGCTGCCGCAAAAGAATGTCGAGGTTCAAGTCTCGTCATACCAGATAGCCCCCGGCGCTACCCTGCCGGTGCACAAGCACCCCTTCCCGCGCTATGCCTATGTCGAGCAAGGCACGCTCAGGGTCGCCAATGTCGAGACCGGTGCCGCCAACACCTACAAGACCGGCGACTTCATCGTCGAGATGATCGGCCAGTGGCACCAGGCCACCAATATCGGCACCGATCCGGTAAAGCTGCTGGTGATCGATCAGGTCGAGCAAGGCGCCAAGAACACGATCCTGAAACAGTAGCCGGCGAGAGGCCCGCTTCAGAGCGGGCGCCCTCCTCCCACCTTATCCCCAGGCGCCCACGGGTTGCCGCGTGGTGGCGTTCAGGCGGTTGAACGCATTGATCAGCGCGATCTGGATCACCAGGGCGGCGAGCGCCTTGTCGTCATAGTGGCGCGCCGCTTCGTCCCAGACGTCGTCCGGCACCGCATCGGAACGGTCGGCCATGCGCGTCGCGGCTTCAGCAAGCGCAAGCGCCGCGCGTTCGGCTGCGGTGAAATAAGGCGTCTCCCGCCATGCCGACACGGCGAAGATCCGCTCGTCCTTCTCGCCGGCCTTCTTCAATTCACGCGCATGCATGTCGACGCAGACGGCACAGGCATTGATCTGGCTGGCACGCAGATGAACGAGCTTGCGCGTCACATAAGGCAAGCCGCCGGCTTCGGTCGACTTGTCGAGCGCCAGCAGCGCCTGCAGCGCGCCGGGAATGAGCATCACCGGATTCTTCAATCTTGCTTCCATCGTCGGTCTCCTCGGGTTCTTGCGGCCGGCAGGGCACGCAGAAATCAATAACCTTACAGTTATGAGTTATCCATAACTTTGCAGTTATGCATTGTCAAGCGGCTTCCATGGCTGGACCGATGGTTGCGGCTTTCGCGGCGGCGCGCCCGGTGCTAGGGCTGCCCATCTCATCGAAAGCACGGATGGAAGCCGGTGGCGGACACGCAAAGACCCCTGATTGAAATCTGCGTCGAAGGCATTGACGGGCTGCTCGCCGCGCAGGCCGCCGGTGCCGACCGGGTCGAGCTCTGCGCCAGCCTGATCGAAGGCGGCATCACACCGAGCATGGGTACGGTGCGCGCCGCGCTCGAAAGCGCGACCATTCCCTTCCATGTCATCGTGCGCCCGCGCGGCGGCGATTTCCTTTACAGCGAGGCCGAATACCGCTCGATGCTTGCCGATGTCGAAACGCTGCGCGAGCTGGGCGTCGCCGGCGTCGTCGTCGGCTGCCTGACCGCCGACGGCGCCATCGACGAGGCGCGCATGAGCGCACTGGTTGAGGCTGCCGGCCCGCTCAACGTCACCTGTCACCGCGCCTTCGACATGACGCGCGATCCGGCCGAGGCGCTCGAAGCCCTGATCCGCTGCAAGGTCGGCCGCGTGCTGACCAGCGGCCAACGCGACACGGCGGTCGAAGGCGTCGGGCTTCTGGCGGAACTCGTTCGCCAGGCCGGCTCGCGCATCATCATACTCGGCTGTGGCGCACTCGCCCCCGACACGATTGGCGAGGTCCGCAGGCGTACGGGACTGACCGAGATGCATTTTGCAGCACTTGCGGACGTGCCGAGCGCCATGCGCTACCGCAACCCGAATGTCGGCATGGGCGGCACCGACCTCGACCGCGAATACCGCAACACGGTGACCGATCAAGCCAAGGTGGCTGCGACGATCGCGGCCGCGAGAGCTTGATGGCGCAAGTGATGAGCAAGGAATTGTTGCCGATCGAACGCGTCTCACCCGCCGACGAGCCCGCGATCCTCGCGCTCAACAACCAGCATGCGGCGGAGCTGTCCTGGCTCGAGCCGGAACGGCTTTCCTTCCTGCTCGGCGAGGCTTTCTACACCCGCCGGATCGGCGCGCTCGAAGCCTTCATCCTATGCTTCGACCAAGACGCAAGCTACGACAGTCCGAACTTCCTCTGGTTCCGCGAGCGCTATACGCGCTTTGTCTATGTCGACCGTGTGGTGGTTGCGGCCGGGGCGCGCGGCCGTGGCCACGCCCGACGACTTTACGAGGATCTGTTCGAGCATGCCCGGCGCGCCGGCCAAGCAATCGTCACCTGCGAGGTCAACGCTGATCCGCCCAATCCGGCTTCCGACGCCTTCCACGCAGCGCTCGGCTTCGCCGAAGTCGGCGATGCGGTGATCCACGGCGGCAAGAAGTCGGTGCGCTATTGGGCGAAGCCCGTCGCCTGAAGGAGAGCCTGCGTAGTGTCTCACGCGGGCAATGGCGGCTGGCGTTTCGCAGACGCTTTGGTCGATGGACGATCTGTGCGAGAAGATGGAAGCCATTGCGCCTAAGCCAGGAAAGCGTGGTCCCTATCAGAAGCAGGAACAGCGAGTTTCATGAAAGCGGAGTATAAGGGTCATAGGATTGTGGACGCCGATAAACTCGCGTTCGATCTCTCTACATGGCGTCCGTCCGATCCAACTGATTTTTCGGTCACCATTGATTTCTACGCGGGAGAAGAGGGCAAAGAAGGGTCGGATGCTTTCACGGCCACGGTGTGTTCGCCGACATGGTTTCTTCGGTCCCACACAGAAGCGGTATTTTCTGGTGAAAGCGTGATTTTCATGCGGACGTTCGATCACCTTCAACTGGAAAAATTTCTCGTCGCTCGATGTGCTTCGGCTAAGGGCAATAGCTGGAATGAGATAGCCTTTGAGCTTTCGCGGGTCGGGCTATGGGAATTCGAATACAAGCTCTGAATTTCAAACTGAGACACTACCAGAGCCTGAGCCCGCTGGTCAGCAAAACAAGCAACAGCTAATATAGCCGCTCCGCTGTTTGGGGACGACATCATGGCGAGCAATGTCTTCCGCTTCGACGAGAGCTGGGACATCCCGGAAGGCACCCCGCAGGAAGTGTGGGACGTGCTGTCGGACGCGCAGCTTCTGCCGCTCTGGTGGGGCGATGCCTATAAGGAGGTCGAGCCGCTCGACAGGAAGGGCAAGGGCGTCGTCGGTGCGCGCGCCAAAGCGAGAGCGCGGGGCGCCCTGCCCTATGAGCTGAACTTCATCATCGAGGCGGCCGAGCTCGACTCCGGCCGGCTGGTGGTGGTGAAGACCTTCGGCGATTTCGACGGCTTGTGGCGGGCGGAGCTGTCGCCGTCCGGAGGAGGCACCCATGTCGATCTTACCTGGCAGGTCACGGTCGAGCGGCCGCTCCTCAAGCTGCTGGCGCCGATTCTGAGACCAGCCTTCGCCTGGAATCATCGCTGGACCACGCCGCGCGGCGAAGCCGGGCTTCGCCGCTATCTCGCCGCGCAGAAGGCGGCCACGCCAGGCTGAGAGCGCTCACCAATTGCGGTTGAGCCACCCGCGCGCGGGCTTTTCAACGATGTAGTAGCTCGCGAGCGCGCAGGCGAACGCGGCCGCCAGCATCGGGATTGTCGCGCTGCCACGCTCATCGACGAATTTGTAGAAAGGCTGCTGCCACAGATAAAGCGAATAGGACCAGAGCCCCAGCATCACCATCGGCCGCGACGACAACGGCCCCGTCAGGTAGCCCCCCGCCAAGTCGAGCGTGTTGACGGCGAGCGCCAGCAGCGGCACGCCGACAAGATAGTGGATCGTGGTCGGCACCGGATCGAGGAACAGCAACACGCCGCCAACCGCCGCCGCAAGCGCCACATGCTGGTTTTGCAGGAAAGCCGGCAGCCGCCCGTCGGCCTTGAGCAGGCAGATCGCGGCCGATAGCAGGATCGAGGCGATATGCACGTCCGTGCGCCAGTAGGTAGTCTCGTAGCCCATGCCGAGAACCCCGTACGAAATGGCGCCGTTGGCCATCGCCAGCAGCGCCAGCACCACCAGCAGCCGCACGACATTCGCCCGACCGGTAACCACCACGCTGATCAGCGCCAAAAGGATATAGGAATGCTCCTCGACGCAGAGCGACCAGATGTGGTCGAGCGCGCCGGCGCGGGTGATCAGGACGCCGGCGTAATTGTAGGTGAAGGTCAGCGCCGTCAGCGCCGCTTTCCACTTGAAGGCGATGAAGGTTCCGGTCAGGCCGATCATGGCGGCAATCACGAAGATTAGCAGCGCTGGATAGATGCGCGAGAAGCGGCGCTTGAAGAATTTCTTCAGCGGAAAGCGCTCGATGAACAGGATTTCACCCATCAGCCGGCCGCTCAGCACGAAGAAGAACTCGACGCCGAGCACGCCGAGATTGAGCCCTGGGACCGGAAAGAAATGGCCGACCAGCACCATGGCGATCGACAGGCCTCGCCAACCGTCGAGATAGGCCAGTCTTGCCCTGGCTTCCCTATCGGTCGCGGCCCGCGGCAGGACAACGGACGCTGCGGAGATGTCGGTCATACCGTGCCTTCGCGACTCGAGGTCCGCATGCGAGACATTGCCCGCAGCCTGGACCATCTGGTATTCCCGCCGGATTCATTTTGCAGTGCGGGATAACTTTGTGCAAGTGCGAAGCCGCAATTCGACAGGCGTTTGCGCCTAAACCATTGCCGCGGCGAAAGAAAAAGGGGCCGCGAGGCCCCTTCTTTCATGCATGGCGTCGCCGTTCAGGCGTTGGCTGCGGCCACGGCGCGCTTGGCCATCACCGCGATCAAATTGGCGCGGTAATCGGCGGAAGCATGGATATCGCTCATCAGCCCCTTTGCCGACACTTTGAGGTCGCCGAGCGCCGCGACATCGAAATTCTTCGCCAGCGCTGCCTCGATTTCCTTGGAGCGGAAGACGCCGTCCTCGCCGGCGCCTGTCACTGCCGCCCTCACCCCGTCCTTGCCCTTGGTCACGAACACGCCGACGATGGCGTAGCGCGAAGCCGGGTTGCGGAATTTCTGGTAGGCCGCCTTGGCGGGAGCGGTAAAGCTCACCGCCGTGACGATCTCGCCGTCCTTCAGCGCTGTCTCGAACAGGCCCTTGAAGAATTTGTCCGCCACGATCTCGCGCTTGTTGGTGACGATCGTCGCGCCCAGCGCCAGCAATGCCGCCGGATAGTCGGCCGCCGGATCGTTGTTGGCGATCGAGCCGCCGATCGTGCCCTTGTAACGCACCGCCGGGTCGCCGATCAGCGATGCCATATGTGCAAGCGCCGGGCAGGCCTTCCTCAGCTTCTCGTCGGTGGAGACGTCGTAATGCGTCGTCGCGGCACCTATGGTCACGGTCTTGCCGGACACCTTGACGCCCTGCAGGTCCTTCAGCCGCGAGACGTCGACGAGGTCCGACGGTGCCGCGAGCCGCGTCTTCATCGCCGGGATCAGCGTCATGCCGCCGGAGAGCAGCTTGGCGTCGCCGTTCTTCAGCAGCCTTGCGGCGTCGGCGACGGAGGAAGCGCGATGGTAGTTGACGGAATACATGTCTCTTTTCTCCCTTCGGGGAAAAAGCGAATAGGGAGTAGCGAATAGCGAGTAGGATTACTTATTCGCCGCATCGCTCTCCTCTTCCCTGTTCGCTACTCCCTATTCGCTATTCGCTTTTCAATGCTTCGCCCGAATGGCCGACCACACCGTGGCGGGCGACGCCGGCATGGCGATGTCGACGACGCCGAGCGCATCGGTGATGGCGTTGATGACCGCCGGCGGCGAACCGATGGCGCCGGCCTCGCCGCAGCCTTTGACGCCGAGCGGATTGCCCGGGCACGGTGTGTTCGAGGTCGAGACCTTGAAGGACGGCAGGTCGGCCGCACGCGGCATGGTGTAGTCCATGTAGCTTGCCGTCAGGAGTTGGCCGCTGGCGTCGTAATGCGCGCCTTCCAGCAACGCCTGGCCGACGCCCTGGGCGATGCCGCCATGCACCTGCCCTTCGACGATCATCGGATTGATGATGTTGCCGAAATCGTCGGCCGCGACGAACTGGATGATCTCCGTCATACCGGTTTCCGGATCGATCTCGACCTCGCAGATGTAGCAGCCAGCCGGGAAGGTGAAGTTGGACGGATCGTAGAAGGCCGTCTCCTTTAGCCCTGGCTCCATGCCCGCCGGCAAATTGTGGGCGGTGTAGGAGGCAAGCGCCACCTGGAACCAGGGCAGGCTCTTGTCGGTGCCCGCGACCTTGACCTCGCCATTCTCGATGACGATGTCGCCCTCGTCAGCCTCCAGCAGATGCGCGGCGATCTTCTTGGCCTTGGCCTCGACCTTGTCGAGCGCCTTGACGATGGCCGACATGCCGACGGCGCCGGAACGCGAGCCGTAAGTGCCCATGCCCATCTGCACCTTGTCGGTGTCGCCATGCACGATCGAGACGGAGTCGATCGGCACGCCGAAGCGCTGGGTGACCAGTTGCGCGAATGTCGTCTCATGGCCCTGGCCATGGCTGTGCGAGCCGGTGAGCACCTCGATCGTGCCGGCGGCATTGACGCGCACCTCCGCCGATTCCCAGAGGCCGACGCCGGCGCCGAGCGAGCCGACCGCCGATGACGGCGCCAGGCCGCAGGCCTCGATATAGCAGCTCATGCCGATGCCGCGCAGCTTGCCCTGGTTGGCGGCGTCGGCGCGACGCTTGGTGAAGCCGGCATAGTCGGCGGCTTTCATCGCCGCATCGAGCGAAGCGTTATAATCGCCGGCGTCATAGTTCATGATCACCGGCGTCTGGTGCGGGAAGGACGTGATGAAGTTGCGGCGTCGGAGTTCCGCCGGCGACACGCCAAGCTCGCGCGCCGCGGTCTCCATCGTGCGCTCGAGCACATAGGTGGCCTCCGGCCGCCCAGCTCCGCGATAGGCATCGACAGGCGCCGTGTTGGTGTAGACGGCGCGCACATTGGCGTGGATCGCCGGGATGTCGTACTGGCCCGACAGCAGCGTCGCGTAGAGATAGGTCGGCACGCAGGACGAGAACAGCGACATGTAGGCGCCGAGATTGGCTATCGTATCGACCTTGAGAGCGGTGATGCGGTTGTCCTTGTCGAAGGCCATCTCGACGGTCGAGACATGGTCGCGGCCATGCGCGTCCGACAGGAAGCTCTCGGTGCGGTCGGCCACCCATTTGACCGGAACGCCGGTCTTCTTCGATGCCCACAGGCAGACGATCTCTTCCGGATAGATGTAGATCTTGGAGCCGAAGCCGCCGCCGACATCCGGCGCGATCACGCGCAGCTTGTTTTCCGGAGCGACGTTGTAGAAGGCGCTCATCACCAGCCGCGCGACATGCGGGTTTTGCGACGTCGTCCAGCAGGTATAGTGGTCTTCCGCCTTGTCGTAATGCCCGAGCGCCGCGCGCGGCTCCATCGCATTCGGCACCAGCCGGTTGTTGACGATCTTCATGCGCGTGACATGGGCCGCCGACTTGATCGCCGCGTTGGTCGCCTTGGCGTCGCCGAGCTCCCAGTCGAAGATCAGATTGTTCTCGGCCTCGGCATGGATCTGCGGCGCGCCGGGTTGGATCGCCTTCGTGGCATCGACCACGGCCTTCAGTTCCTTATAGGTGATCTCGACCGCTTCGGCCGCGTCGCGCGCCTGGCCCTTGGTCTCGGCGACGACGACCACCACGGCGTCGCCGACATAGCGCACCTTGTCGACCGCGAGCGGCGACCACGCGCCCATCCTCATCGGCGTTCCGTCCTTGGAATGGATCATCCAGCCGCAGATCAGATTGCCGATGCCGTCGGCCTTGAGCTCCTTGCCCGTCAGGACGCCGACGACGCCCGGCATGGCCTGCGCCTTCTTAACGTCGATTTTCTTGATCTGCGCATGCGCGTGCGGGCTGCGCACGAATACCGCATGCTTCATGCCGGGGACCACCATGTCGTCGACATAGCGGCCGCCGCCGGTGATGAACCTCTTGTCTTCCTTGCGCGCCACGCGGGCGCCGACGCCTTCGATACCCATTGCGGAAATTCCTCCGGAATTTAGGGGAGTAGTGAGTAGCGAATAGTGAGTAGGAAAAGATTGGAGTAGGGGTCGGTCACAAAGACGCCGACCATTCGCTACTCACTATTCGCTACTCACTACTCACTCATCTCACGCTGCCTGCTTCGCCTTGCCCTTGGCGCCCTTTGACATCGCCTCCGATGCGGCGAGGATCGCCTTCACGATGTTGTGGTAGCCCGTGCAGCGGCAGATATTGCCGTCGAGCTCGGCGCGCACAATCGCTTCGTCGAGGCCTTGCGGGTGACGCGCGATCATGTCGGTCGCGGCCATGATCATGCCCGGCGTGCAGAAGCCGCATTGCAGCCCGTGATGCTCCTTGAACGCGGCCTGCACCGGATGCAGCTCGGCGCCGTCGGCCAACCCTTCGATGGTGACGATGCTCGAGCCCGAAGCCTGAACGGCGAGCATGGTGCAGGACTTCACCGCCCGGCCGTCGACATGCACGACGCAGGCGCCGCATTGCGAGGTATCGCAGCCGACATGCGTTCCGGTGAGGCCGAGATGTTCTCGCAGGAAATGCACCAGCAACGTTCGGTCTTCGGTACTACCGCTGACCCGTTTCCCATTCACAGTCAACGACACGTCCGACATGCAGCCTCCCTGGGTATTAACCTTGGTCCTCACCTTGCCGATGCCGTGCCTGTGCTTCGGCAGCGCGCTATTTGCGTACCGTACAACGGGCAAAACAGTGCTGCCAGCGCTCCGCCCCTTGTACTTTCGGTCATGGCCGACAAGCTGTTGAGCGTGCCGCCCGGCCCATTGCCAAATCAGGGATTGAGGGCAAAGATGCCCTCGACGCGAAGCGTGCCTGACACGCATAAGAAAAGACACGCATAATAAGCGTTGGAGGAAATTGCGGAGAAGGCGGCTGGCCAGTTCTAGCACACGCTATGCATCGGGCCTTTCGGCGCTCACCACGGATGAGCCCGACCCGAACGTTTTTGCTCGGGCCATCGCGGCCGAAGCGGCGATCGTCGACGCCGGCTTCGCGCTTTTGTTCTTCTCCCAGAGCCTGGTCGACGCCGCGGCGCTCGCGCAGGCGTTGAAGGTACACGCGCCGTCGCTTGCCTATGCCGGCTGCTCGACCGCCGGCGAGATCACGCCGCAGGGGCTGGAGGAAGGACATGTCCTTGCCCTGCTTCTGCCGTCGGCATCGTTTTCGACCGTCGCCACCATGGTCGAGAACCTCTCCTCGTCGGGCATGGACCGGATCACCGGCGAGGTCGCCTCGCTGCGGCGCCTGCTGCGCGGGCGCGTCGGCCAGGATCGGGCCAAGAACATATTCGCGCTCTGCTTCATCGACGGGCTGTCCTATGCCGAGGAAGCGGTTACCTCGGCCATCCACTGGGGGCTGGACGACATTCCGCTGATTGGCGGCTCGGCCGGCGACGACCTGAAATTCGAGACGACGAGGCTGATCGCCAACGGCACGGTCGCGTCCGACAGCGCCATCGTCGTGCTGGTCGCGACCGAGATCCCCTTCCACGTCTTCAAGACCGACAATTTCATTCCGACCGACGAGAAGCTGGTGGTGACGGCGTCCGACCCGGACCATCGTGTCGTGCGCGAGTTCAACGCCACCAACGCGGCGGAAGAATATGCCGCCTCCGTCGGCATCGTGCCGCAGACGCTGACGCCGCTGAGCTTTGCCTCGCACCCCGTGGTGGTGAAGGTCGGCGGCGAATATTATTGCCGCTCGATCCAGCGCATGCACCCTGATGGCTCGCTGTCCTTCTTCTGCGCCATCGACGACGGCGTGGTGCTTTCCATAGCTCAGCCCAAGAACATGGTGGAAGCGACGCGCACCGCTCTCCAGGACGTCGAGCATCGTCTCGGCGGTATCGACATGATTCTCGGTTTCGACTGCGTGCTGCGCCGGCTCGACGCGCGCAACCGCCAGGTTTTTCGCGATATCTCCGAGCTCTATCGGACCAATAAGGTGATCGGCTTCGGCACCTATGGCGAGCAGTATCGCTCGATGCACCTCAACCAGACCTTTACCGGCATCGCCTTCGGCGAGCGCCAGGCGGCCGAGTGAGCGCCGATGCCGCTTCGCGACATCGACGACCTCGAAAAGCTGAAGAAGATCAACGCCGCGCTGGTCAGCCGCGTCGAGCGCTCGATGGACCAGCAGGGCAACGCCTTCTCGCTGTTCCAGACCGCGATCTCGCTGGAAAACCGGGTGCGCAACCGCACCGAGGAACTGCACGCGACGCTGCGCCGGCTCGAGCAGTCGAACATAGACCTCAGCGCGGCGAAGGAGAGCGCCGAGCTGGCGAACCTCTCCAAGACAAGGTTCCTGGCCGCAGCCAGCCACGATGTGCTGCAGCCGCTGAATGCCGCGCATCTGTCGGTCTCGGCGCTGGCAGAGGTCCAGGCCAGCGATGAAGGCAGGAAGCTGGTGCGCCAGGTCGAGCGCTCGCTGGAGACGATGGAAGACCTGCTGCGCACGCTGCTCGACATCTCCAAGCTCGACGCCGGCGTGGTGCAGCCCGAGATCGGCGACGTCAGCCTGGAAGCGCTGTTCTCCTCGCTGCGCTCGGACTTTCTTCCCGGGGCGGAAAAGAAAGGCCTGTCGCTTAAATTCCGGCCCGTCAATGTCGCGGTGCGTTCCGACCGCACGCTGCTCAGGCGTATCCTGCAGAACATCCTCTCCAACGCGCTGCGCTACACCCCCTCCGGCGGTGTGCTGGTCGGCACAAGACATCGCGGCGACACCATCCGCATCGACGTCGCCGACACTGGCTGCGGCATCCCCGAGGACCAGCGCGAGGCGGTGTTCGAGGAATTCCACCGCGGCACCTCCACACTTGCCGACGCCGGGCTCGCCGGCGGGCTCGGGCTCGGCCTCGCGATAGTGCGCCGCATGGCGGCCGCCCTCGGCCACCCGGTGACCTTTTCCTCCAAGGTCGGGCGCGGCACCATCTTCCATATCGACGTGCCGGTCGGCATGGCCGCGGCCGAACCGGCGATGGCCGCCGCCGACATGGAGCGGCCGCGCGGCTACGGCCTGTTCGGCACCAAGGTGCTCCTGGTCGAGAACGACGCCGACGTGCTCTCGGCAATGACCTCGCTGCTCGAGCGCTGGCAATGCCTGGTGCGCGCCGCGACCTCGACCGACGATGCGCTCGACCTGCTCGGCGACACCGCCTGGGTGCCCGACATCATCATCGCCGACCAGCATCTCGACGGCGGCGACCTCGGCACGTCAACGATCGCCGAAGTGCGCGACTATCTCGGCCGGACCGTGCCAGCGCTGATCGTCACCGCCGACGGCTCCGAGCCCGTCGCCAAAGCCGCCCGCGCCGCCGGCATAGAGCTGATGCGCAAGCCGCTGAAGCCGGCGCAACTACGCGCGCTGCTGGCGCATTTGCTGGCTTAGGGCCACTGCCCTCTTCTGTCGCTGGAAAACAAAAGAACCATCGGCGTTCGAAGATAGTACGTAGCCAGGCCGCTATATAAGTCTCGGACGCACGACAATTTGGCCGAAGCCGCATCGCACCTGCCTATGCATTTTGACGCCAAAAATTAAAGTTGTGGATAAGGCGTCAAAGACAAGTTTCCGTTGTATTCGGTTGATGGCGCCAAGCTAAATGTAAGAAACACGGATCGGGGGATTTCATGAAGCGGTTCCTTTTTGGTGCGGCTCTGCTTGCCGCTGGCGTTTTTGGTGCGGATGTTTCTTTCGTCTCTTATATTAGCGGAAGTGCAGATTCGGTAGCTTTCGCGCAAGGGACGCAAAGTCCCGCTGCCGGCTTCGACAATGGCGGCGCGGCGCTCGGCTCGGGCGGCCAGGCGGGCGGACCGGCAACATCTGCCGACTCGCCTTCAGGCGGCGGCTCCGGGACCACGCAAGCCACCGGCAGCCCGGATGCGGCATCCAAGGTCGGCGCCAAACCGGACAATGCCAACTATGCTGATGGCAATGCTACGGATGGCAGCAAGGCCGCTGATAGCAAGACGACAGGCGCGGATAAAACTGGCAAGGCGGCCAAGACCGGCGAAACCGAGGCTGCATCCGAAGAGCTGGCGGCGCAAACGGTGGCAACCGCAGCCGCCACGACGACAACAACCACCAGCGGCGATCCTGAAGCGGTCGGCACGCCGAAGGTGGATCTGCCCAAGGCCGCAGGCAACGGCAATCTCGGCTATTCGGTCGCGATCGATGTTCCTGCCTTCCACGGCATCGAGCCGCAGATTGCGCTCAACTACAATTCTTCGCGCAAGACCAAGCTCGGCGGTCTCTATCAGGGCTGGCTAGGCTATGCCTGGGGGCTTGACGGTTTTGACGTCATCGAGCGGGCGACACCGGGCTATGGCATGCCGGCCTATGACGCCAACGACATCTATCTGCTCGATGGCCAGGCCATGGTCGCCTGCGTCGCCGGCATGGTCTCGCCGTCCTGCTCGACCGGCGGCACGTATACGACGGAGAATGAGAGCTATCGCCGCATTGCGCTCAACAGCACCACCAATGAATGGAAGGTGACCGACAGGGACGGCACCGTCTCGACCTTCCGCTCGGTCGGAGCGGTCGCCAACCTCAATCCGGCAGCCGGAACGCCGGCCTATGATCTGGCCCAAAACTATCGCTGGCTGCTGACCTCGGTGACCGACACCAACGGCAACACGGTCTCTTACAGCTACACATGTCCGGCAGGCCCGACCTGCTATCCGTCAAGCATCACCTATAACGGCGCCAGCATCAGCTTCTACTACGAGACCCGCCCCGACCTGATCCTGATGGGCAATGGCCGCGACATCTCCGAGACCAGCCAGCGCATCAAGACGGTTCGCATCACGGTCTCGGGCGCCGTGCGCGGCGCCTACACGCTGACCTATGACCAGGCGCCGTTCTCGAATGCCTCGCGGCTGACCCAGGTCACCCGATACGGCACCGATGCAGCGATCGCAGCCGACGGCACCATCACCGGCGGGACGTCAAAGGTCATCGCCCGGATGGCGTATCAGAATACCGATGGGGTCTATGGGACGGTGGCGGTTTCATTCGTGGGCGGATTCGGATGGGAGCCGCGAACGGTTGGCGATTTGGACGCCGACGGCCGAGATGAGATCTTTGGCGACAATGTCCAGAACGTAGACACCTGTCACCACAATAACGGTCCTTGTCCTGCATTGCAGCGGACCAAATACATATACAAATTCAACTCGAGTGGAACGCAGGCTGGTACAGTGTCCCTGCTTTTGGATACGCTCAGCAACCCAAACAGCGATCCGAACGAACCGGAGTATTTCTCGCAGCCTGGTCGCTTTCTGGCTACCAAGAATGCCGAGGATTTCGCGGATTCGGCGATCCAGAATTACGTGGACGGCGCCACTGGCCGGATCACCTATGGGGCGACCAAATCGATCATCAAGACAGACCCCGCGCTAGGGCTGACCAAAACCGCTTGCCCGCCGACAGGCTATCAGGCGGTTTGTGATGCCCTACCGACCGCACCCGGTTTCGGGGCTCCGGTATCTGAAGCCGCCATTGTGGCCGATGCCGATGGCGATGGGGTTGATACCCTGAACGTCAGCAACTCTTCTTACCGCGTCAACGGCGTTGGCGACTTCCTCGGCAATGGCAAACAGCAGCCGCTCTATTGGGGCCCCAGCGGAACGTCAAGAAAGGGTGTTCTCTCAAACGGCAAATGGCAGCCAGGCGGCACCTCGTTCTCCATCGCATGCTCCACAGGGGCCTATTCGGGAGGGCCAGGCAGTTGCGTGCTGGCCGATGTCAACGGCGACGGCGCGACAGACGCGGTTCTCTATAACGGCACCATCGGCAACACGGCCGTTTGGCTTTCGACAGGAGTCGGCTTCAAGAGCTACACAGTCTCGTCGATATCAGGAACGTCTGCTGTCCTTCGCGACTTAGACAATGATGGCAAGGCGGACGTCATCACCATCGGTGGCACGATTACGTCGCAGCCGGGCAGAACCGGCACGGTGAGAGTGTTCTCGCTGCGTCCGTCGTCGACTGCAATGACACCGGTGCAATTCAGCCTTCCCACCTCAATAAGCGCGGGCACTGTTGTCGGTGACTTCAACGGAGACGGGCTGCCGGACTTCACGAACTACAGCTCGATGTTCATCTCGAACGCCGGGACGGGCAATCCGAACCTCGTCAAGCAGATCACCACCGAACTCGGCGGCACGGTTGCGGTGGAGTACACGCCGTCGTCGACCTGGGCGAACAATTATCTGCCGCAGGTGGTGCATGCGGTGACGAAGCTTTCGGTGAGCGATGGCCGCGGCCAGACGTCGGTGAGCACGTATCAATATGCCGGCGGCAAATACGATCCGGCGGCACGGAAGTTTTTGGGGTTCGCCTCGATCGTGGAGACCAGACCGCAGGCCAATGGCGAGACGGCAGCACCGACAGTGACCACCACCTACCGCCAGGACCTGGCAAGCTACGGCCTGCCGTCGCTGACGGTGTGGAAGGACGGCGCAGGTGTCGTGCGCAAGCAGGTGGCTGAGACCTATGCCGTCAACACGGCGTCAAAACCCTACACGGCGCAGA